>NZ_RYYF01000002.1:0-187203 GCF_004378955.1 Campylobacter sp. US55 | reverse complement strand
AAAGTATAACCAATTAAACTTAAAAGGGGATTAAATAAAGGATTAAATAGTATAAATATTTGTGTAAGTATTTATATAAGTATAATGGGGGCTATATTTTAATGATAATAAAAAATGCAAGATATAATATACTATTATTAGGATTAAAAGGCTTGACTTAGGGAAGATAATTTCCCTAAGTTTTAGAAATATTTAAAAATTTTAATATTTTAAAAAATACTCTTGAATTTTTTTAGGATCACTTGTTTTTGTAAGCGCTAACATAAGTAAAACTCTTGCTTTTTGAGGATTCAAATCTTCAGCACTAATAAAACCTAATTTTTCATCTGAATCACTCACAGCAACACGACCTGCTACAACCCTTGAACTTACAACAACATCAAGTCCTTTTTTCATAAGCTCTTTTAAAACATTTTTTTGATCTTCATGTATACTTCCTGCACCACTTCCTGCAACAACTATACCTTTAGTTCCATGTTCAAATAAAGCTTTTGCAGCGACACCACTACCATCATTTGAATAGCTATAAAGAATATCTACTTTTGGCAAACTTGCGAGTTTGCTTACATCAAAAGGAGCGTTTTTTGTATGAGCTTTAATAACATTATTATAGAAAAAGACTTTACCATCTACTATATAACCCAAATCCCCAAAATCAGGAGAAGAGAAAGCATCAACATTTAAACTATGGGTTTTTACCACGCCTCTAGCACTTAAAATTTTATCATTCATAGCTACCATAACACCCTTGCCCTTAGACTCTTTATCAGCAGCTAATGCTACAGCATTGTAAAGATTTTTTGGCCCATCTGCACTTATAGCAGTTGATGGACGCATAGCGCCAACTAAAACTACAGGCTTATCGCTTTTAATGGTTAAATTTAAAAAATAAGCAGTTTCTTCCATGGTGTCAGTACCATGAGTTATAACCACACCATCCACCCCTTCGGCAAAAAGCTTATTGATTTCTTTAGCGAGCTTTAGCCAAATTTCATCACGCATATTTGAACTATCAATATTTGCTATTTGTTCCCCACTAATATTAGCTAAATCTTGAATTTGTGGAACCGCTTTGATTAAAACATCTACGCCAACAACTCCAGCCGTATAACCTGTTGTGGCAACAGCACTATCAATAGAACCTGCTATCGTTCCACCTGTTGCTAAAATAGCAATCTTTGGTTTAGCTTCTGCCATACATGCTCCTATAGATAAAAATACTAATACACACAATAGTAACTTTTTCACAATTCTCCCCTTATTTTGTTAAAATTCGTTTCATTAATGAAACCTATATAATATTAATAAATAATAAATAAAAATTTTATAAATTTTATAAAATTTCTTTAATAATAAATTGTGGAGTTACTAATCCTCTAAATTCATTCTTAGAAATACTTCCAAGCAAAGAAATATTTTGATTCAATTCTGGCTCTTTATCAAAATTAAAAAATAAAGCTTCTATGGTTTTATTTTCCTTGGTTAAAATAAGCTTTAAGTGTTTTTCATCTTTACCTAGAAGTTTTTTATTTTTTACACAAAGATTTTCTAAAACAAAAAAAGGTCGTGGATTTTTATGTCCAAAAGGTTCAAAAGATTCTAAAATTTCAAGCATTTCAAAATCAATTTCACTAGGTTCTAAGATTCCTAAAATTTCATCTGTATCCAAAAATTCACTTTCAGAAATTTGCGAACATTCTTTTTTGATTTTATTTTTAAATTGTTCAAAATTTTCAGAGTTTAAACTGATTCCAGCAGCACCTTTATGACCACCATAATTGCTTAATATAGAATTTGTCTTAGAAATTAAAGCTAAAATATCAATCTTGCCAACACTTCTTGCGCTACCTTTTAAGTGTTCTTCATTTTGAGAAAATACAAAAGCAGGTTTATTAAAATGTTTAGCTAAACGACTTGCCACAATCCCTAAAACCCCTTCATGCCAATTTAAACCCGATACCACAATACAAGAATCGTTTTCATCGATTTGATTTAAACTATCTTCAAAAAGCTGTTTTTCTTCATCTTTACGACTTTCATTAAAACTAACAATTTGCTCTAGATATTCTAAAGCTTTATTAAAATCTTTAGTGTGTAAAAATTCATAAGAAATACTTGCATCATCCATTCTTCCAGCACTATTTATAAGCGGAGCAATTAAAAATCCTATATTATCAAGGGCAAATTTATCCTTTTGATAATAATGCTTAATAGCCCGAAAAGCAGCTCTTTTAGATTTGTTAATATGATCTATACCACGCCTTACTAAAGCACGATTTAAATCTCTAAGCTCCATCATATCTGCAATAATTGCAATCGCCAAAAGTTCTAAAAATTTACTCATATCGTATTTAAGCTTGCAAACTTCTTTTAAAGCTGCTATCAAATACCATGCCACTTGAGCTCCACAAATTTCAATTTCTGGAAAATCACAATCTTTTTGCTTTGGATTGATAATGGCAAAAGCATCAGGTAAAACATCTTGAGGCATATGATGATCAGTGATAATCAAATCTATATTTTTTTCTTTACAGAGTTTGGCTGCTTCAAGAGCAGCTATTCCATTATCTACTGTTATTATTAAATTCACATCAAGTTCGTTGATAATCTCAGCATTTAATCCATATCCATCTTTAAAACGATTTGGAATTCTTACTATATAATCAAAACCTATATCATCGAAAAATTCTGCCATAATAACACAAGAAATGATTCCATCAACATCATAATCCCCTACTATGGCGACTTTCTCATTTTTTTCTACAGCTTCTTTGATGCGATTAGCTGCTTTATATGCATCCTTTAAACAGCATGGCAAAGGCAGATCGCAAAGTTTGGTATGCAAATCTTTTTCAAAGCGTGAAGCCAAATTTTTTTTAATTTCATTTTTATTAATTATCTTCATAGTTTATAGCTGCCTTGATAAAACCGTAAATCACAGGATTAACATGCTCAAGTCTTGATGTAAATTCTGGATGAAACTGCACAGCCAAGAAAAAAGGATGACAGTTAAGCTCAACCGCTTCGATCAATCCTTTGCTTTCACCACTTACAATCAAACCGTGTTTTTCAAAATCTGCTCTATATTTTGGATTTGCTTCATAACGGTGGCGGTGGCGTTCTTTTACACTTTTTGCTTCATTATAAACCTTAGCCAAAAGGGATTTTTCCTTAATATCGCATTTATAAGCTCCTAAACGCATAGTTCCGCCTAAAGGAGTTTTTGCAGTACGAATTTGTTTTTCTCCATTTGTATCCATAAATTCATCAATCAAATAAACCACAGGATTTTGGCATTTCTCATCAAATTCACTTGAATTTGCATCTTTAAGTTTTAATACATTTCTAGCAAATTCCACCAAAGCAAGCTGCATACCCAAACAAATTCCTAAAAAAGGAATTTTATTTTCTCTTGCGTATTGAATGGCTTTTATCTTACCTTCTACACCACGATATCCAAATCCCCCTGCAACTAAAATTCCACTCACATCTTTAAATACTTCAGCACTTTCCATATTTTCAAGTTTTTCACTATCTACCCATTTTAACTCCACTTTAGTATCTAGAGCTGCACCTGCGTGTATAATAGCTTCAGTAAGGCTTTTATAGCTTTCTTTTAAATCCACATATTTGCCTACAAAAGCGATTTTAACTTCATTGCTTGGAGCTATAACTCTTTTTACCAAAGAGTCCCAATTTTCCATATTAGGTTTTAAATTTTTCAAATCCAAAATTTCAGCAATAGGACTTAAAATATCTTGCTTTAAAAAATTAAGTGGAATTTGATAAATACTAGCCGCATCAACACTTTCTATTACACAATTTTTTTCCACCCCACAAGAAATAGCAATTTTATCTTTTAAATCTCTATCAAGAGCTTTTTCACTACGACAAATAATCATATCAGGACTAATACCTATGCGTCTTAACTCGCCTACACTATGTTGAGTTGGCTTTGTTTTTAATTCCCCTGCAGCCTTGATAAAAGGCACTAGAGTAAGATGAATATTCATAGCATTATTTTTACCCACTTCCAAACGCAAAGCACGAATAGCTTCTAAAAAAGGCAAACCTTCTATATCCCCAACAGTTCCGCCTATTTCAACGATGAGTATATCTTTGCCTTCTCCTGCTTTTTTAATGCGATCTTTGATTTCTCCTACTATATGAGGGATAACTTGAATGGTTTTGCCAAGATATTCTCCACGCCTTTCTTTTTCAATCACACTTTGATAAACGCGTCCTGTAGTAAAGTTATTATCTTGAGATAAACTCTCATCCAAAAAACGCTCATAATGCCCCAAATCAAGATCCGTTTCTGCTCCATCATCAGTTACAAAAACTTCCCCATGCTCAAAAGGACTCATAGTGCCCGGATCGACATTGATATAAGGATCAGCTTTTAAAATACTCACTTTAAGCCCTGAATTTTTTAAAAGTGTTGCGATAGAAGCAGCGGCTATTCCTTTACCTAAAGAACTTAAAACTCCACCTGTTACAAAAATATATTTTGTTTGTTTCATTGATAATAAGCCTTATTTTTTTATCTAATTATAACTTGATAAAACTTTTTATTTCATTAGAATTTTAAGTAAAAAATGCAAGAATTACAAAAAATATTTTTATCAAAAAAGGAATAAGCATGCAAATCACTTTACTTTTTCACACTCCATTATCTGTTTGTTCTCATGCAACAAGAACTTGTTGGCAAAGCTTTGAAAAAGGCGATTGCGGTGGCGAAAAAGATAAAGAACTTATCGATCGCGTGGGCAATAAATTCAAACACGCTTCAACCTTAGAACATCTAAACTATACTTTTTATATACAAGGAATTTCAAGAGCTTGTTTACAAGAAGTTGCAAGACACCGTCACACTAGTCCTAGTGTAAAAAGCACGCGTTATACCTTAAAAGAACTTCGCAATGAAGGTGAGTTTAAAATAGGAGATTTTGAAAATGCAAGCCGTTATCTTGTGCTTTGTGGTAATGAAGAGGTTGATAACGCAAGCATTAAAGCCTTAGAAAATTTACGCACTATTTTACAAAAAAGTATTAGCCTAGATATAGCCAAATACTGCTTACCAGAAAGCTATAAAACCGAACTTACACTAACGATTAATGCAAGAAGTTTACAAAATTTTATATCTTTGCGTAGTTCAAAATCAGCTCTTTGGGAGATTAGAAATTTAGCAAATGCTTTATTTGAAGCCTTACCACAAGAACACAAATTTATATTTGAACATTGCCTACATAAAGATATAGAATAAATCATACTAATTTTATCTTATTTAAAATATTTTTATGCTACTATTTATAAAATCAAGCTTTATGCAAGTATATTTTCATATACCTTGTGCTTGATTATAGTTTCTTATAAGGACTTTTTATGAATAAACAATTTTTTCAAGATTTTCTAATGCTTTCACAAGCTCATACTATAGCTACTCTTGCTATACTTTGTGTTGTTTTTTACGCATTAAAAAAAATGCGGGATATAAAAATCAATTTTTCTCTTCGCATGCTATTTGCGCTTTTAATGGGTTTGGGGTTTGGTTTTGCTTTGCAATATTTGGCAAATTTTCCAGATGCTGAAGAAGCAAGCAATATTCTTTGGTATAGTGAAACAAAACATTGGTTTGCATTTGTAAGTTCTGTTTTTGTAGCTTTTATAAAAATGCTAGTTGTTCCTCTTGTAAGCATTTGCATTATAAAAGTAATTATAGAAATTGATAAAAATATCAAAATATCTTCCTTACTTGGAATAAGTCTTTTTTGGATACTCTTTAGCACAGCCATAGCTGCAACCTTGGGTATATTTTTAGGTTATAGTTTTGATTTAGGAAGTAATTTTGCTATACATGAAGGAGATAAACAAATTCGCGAAATTCAAACTTTTTCAAATATTATACTAGGGCTAATACCTAGCAACATCATTA
Source organism: Campylobacter sp. US55 (assembly GCF_004378955.1). Lineage (NCBI taxonomy): Bacteria > Pseudomonadati > Campylobacterota > Epsilonproteobacteria > Campylobacterales > Campylobacteraceae > Campylobacter > Campylobacter sp. US55. Next base: position 181,268 of record NZ_RYYF01000002.1, on the reverse strand, counting down.
CAGCTATTGATAAAGAAAATATTATAGCTATTGTCATTTTTTCTTTTTTTATAGGAATTAGCGCTAAAAAAATTTCTAAAAAAGAAGAGTATGAACAAGCCTTTAAAAGTTTTCATAATTTTATCCTAACCTTTTATAATATTATGATGAACATGACTGCTACAGTTATTAGATTTATGCCTTATGCTGTAGTTTGTATGATGGCTAATGTGCTTTTAAGCAATGGTTTTGAAGCTATCAAAACAGCTGGACTTTTTATAATGCTTATTTATATGGCTATGTTTATAATGTTTGGGGTGCATTTTTTGCTTCTTGCTTCACAAGGGTTAAACCCTATAAAATATGCAAAAAAAGCCTTTCCTGTATGGTTATTTGCATTTAGCTCAAGATCTTCTTTAGGCACTTTGCCTATGACCACTTCAACTTTGCAAAATAAATTTGGAGTTAATTCAGCTATAGCTAATTTTGTAGCATCTATAGGTACAACAACAGGACTTAATGGTTGTGCGGGATATTTTCCAGCTTTAGCGGCAGTTTTTGTAGCTTTTGCTACACATACACATATTGATTTTACATTTGCTTTAATGATAGTTTTGGTAGCTGTTATTGGATCCTTGGGTATAGCTGGGGTACCTGGAAGTGCAACTATGGCAGCTTCTATTATGCTAGCAGGGATTGGATTTGGTAATAATTTTGTCATGCTAAGTTTGATTTTAGCCATAGATCCTGTTATAGATATGGCAAGAACAGCAAGCAATGTCTCAGGAGCTATGACTTCGGCACTTTGTACTGCAAAAAACCTAAAAGCTCTAGATAAAGAAATTTACAATTCTTAATCTTTTAAAACCCAATGCTTTTCATTGGGTTTTAGTATTTATTGGCAACCTTCACATTCTATGCTACGATCTGCAACATTGACTTTTTCACTATCAGGGCTTTCACTTCTTAAATAATAAGTAGATTTTACTCCAAGCTCCCAAGCAAGTTGATAAATTTCATTTAAATATCCCCCACTTGCTTTATCAAGTGATAAAAAGATATTTAAACTCTGCCCTTGATCGATCCATTTACCACGCACAGCAGCAGCCTTTACAAGAATTTTTTGATCAAGTTCGTAGGCTGGAGTATAGTATTGCCAAGTATCAAGGCTTAAATTTGGCACAACAACAGGTATCATACCACTTAAATTTTGTTCAAACCACTTTCTTTTGTAAACAGGTTCTATAGTCTGCGTAGTACCCACCAAGATAGAAATAGAAGAAGTAGGTGCAATGGCCATCAAATAACCATTTCTCATACCATCTTTTTTAACTTTTTCTCTAAGTTTAACCCAGTCGCATTCACTTTGATCAAATAAGCCTTCTCTTAAAGTTAAAGCTTTAGCCTTAGGACTTGCTACATCAATAGGAAAAATCCCCTTGCTCCAATTTGATCCTTCAAAATCTTCATAAGAACCTTTTTCAAGAGCTAAATTTGAACTCGCATTAATAGCCTCAAAGCTAATTTGCTCCATAATCTCATCGATTTTATTTAAATGCTCATCGCTTCCCCAATGAATCTTAGCCTCAGCAAGCATTTGTGCTTCACCCATGACTCCAAGACCTATGGCGCGAGATTTTAAATTTGTATCTTTTACTTTTCTATGAGGATAAAAATTTAAATCAATTACATTATCAAGCATACGAATAGCCGTTGGCACAACACGCTCTATATCTTCTTTAGTATACACTTTGCTAAGATTTATACTTGCTAAATTACAAACGGCTGTTTTTCCATCATTTTTATATTTTTCCACTATATAAACTTTATTACCATTAATACTATCTAAAGTTGAGATTTTTTTGGCTGGTTTTTCATATCCCCCATCGATCACAATCTTTTGCTCTTCATCAAAATGAAGCTCATCTCCATTTTCAAAAACTACTTTAATTTGATAATAATTTGGCTCGGTATTTTGAAAAATTTCAGTACATAAATTTGAACTTCTAATAATTCCTACATGAGCATTTGGATTTGCTCTATTAGCACTATCTTTAAAACATAAAAATGGCAAGCCTGTTTCAAAATAATTTAGTAAAATTTTCTTCCAAAGCTCTTTGGCTTCTACAATTTCTTTTACAATGCTTTCATCTTTTTCGTATTCTTCATAGCGTTTTTCAAAAGCCTCACCATACAAATCGCATAAATCTGCTGTATCTGCAGGATCAAAAAGAGTCCATTTATCATTAGCCCTTACTCTTTTCATGAAAAGATCATTAATCCATAAAGCAGGGAAAAGTTCATGTGCACGGCGTCTTTCTTCACCTGAATTTTTACGCAAATCGATAAAATCACTTATATCCATGTGCCAAGGTTCTATATAAACGGCTATAGCTCCTTTTCTAGTTCCTAGTTGATCTACTGCTACGGCAATATCGTTGGTAATTTTCAAGAAAGGTATAATCCCTCCTGCAGCATTTTTATGCCCATCTATGCTTCCACCCATAGCACGCACTTTAGACCAATCCCAACCTATGCCGCCACCAAATTTAGAAAGCAAAGCCATTTCTTGGTAAGAATCAAAAATACCTTCAATATTATCAGGAGTTGAACCTATATAACAAGAACTAAGCTGATGGCGTGTTGTTCTTGCATTAGATAAAGTCGGAGTTGCAAGCATGAGTTCAAATTTAGAAATTAAATCATAAAATTTCTTCGCCCATTCTTGAGGATTAAATTCATTCTGCGCTAAAAACATCGCAATGGCCATAAACATTTGTTGAGGAAGTTCTATAGGCATACCTTTACTATCTTTAATCAAGTATCTATCATATAAAGTTTTAATACCAAGATAAGTAAATTGCATATCGCGTTCAGGTTTAATATAAGCATTTAAATCATCTAAATCATATTTTTCTTTAAGACCAAGTAAAATTCTTCCTTCTTTTTCACCCTTTTGAAAATACTCACGCAAATGATTATAGCGATTCATACCATTAACTTTTTTATATAAATCAAATAAAAAAAGTCTAGCTGCAACAAAGGTCCAATTTGGACAATCAATATCTATCTTATCTACTGCAGTTTTAATTAAAGTTTTTTGAATTTCTTCAGTTGAAATTCCATCACGAAATTGAATCTTTGCATCAAGTTCAAGTTCGCTTAAATTCACACCTTCTAAATCTTTTACAGCATCAGAGGTGCATTTTTTGATCTTAGAAACATCCAATTCTTCTGTACGACCATTTCTTTTAATAACTTTCATTGCCTTCCTTGCTTTTTATTTAAATGTTCTTTTAAAAATTGCATCAACATTTTTTGTATAGTAGTTATAATCGAAACATTTTCTTACATCCTCTTCACTCAAACTTTTTCTTAAATCTTCATCACTTAAAAGCGCTAACAAAAACAAACTTTCATTTTTTTCATTGATAGCAGCCTTGCCATTTTGCAAATCTGCCCAAACTTTCATAGCGTTTCTTTGAACTATTTTATAAGCTTCTTCACGACTAATGCCTTTAAATGGAAGTTCTAAAAGCACCCTTCCTGAAAATACAAGTCCGCCTGTAAGATTTAAATTTTTCATCATATTTTCAGGATAAACCAAAAGCTTATCAATCAAATTTGTAAGACGCATAAGCATAAAATCAGCCGTGATAAAAGCATCAGGCAAAATAAATCTTTCAACACTAGAATGAGATATATCTCTTTCATGCCAAAGTGCGACATTTTCTAAAGCTGGAGTTACAAAAGATCTAAGCACACGACAAAGCCCTGTGATATTTTCACTTAAAACAGGATTTCTTTTATGTGGCATAGCTGAACTTCCTTTTTGTCCTACACTAAAATACTCTTCAGCCTCATAAACTTCAGTTCTTTGAAAATGTCTTATGGCTACAGCGATTTGCTCACAACTTGAAGCTAAAATCGCAATAGCAGAAATAACCTGAGCATAACGATCTCTTTGGATCACTTGATTTGAAACAGGAGCGGCCTTAAGACCTAAATTTTTACAAACTTCTTCTTCAAATTCTAAAGGAGCATGAGCAAAATTTCCCATTGCACCGCTGATTTTTCCATAGCTTATCACTTCTTTTGCATGTTCTAAAAGCTCTTTTGCATGCGAAATTTCATCATACCAAATAGCTAGCACCAAACCAAAAGTAATAGGTTCTCCATGAATTCCATGACTTCTTCCTACCATTAAGGTGTTTTTATGCTCCAAAGCACGCTTTTTGATCGCTTCTAAAAGCAAAGAAACATCTTCTAAAATAAGCTCCAAACTCTCTTTTATCTGTAAAGCAACAGCTGTATCTATACAATCAGAACTTGTCATTGCATAATGCACAAAACGACTCTCTTCTCCCAAACTTTCACTTACACTTGTAAGAAAAGCTATAACATCATGTTTTGTGGTTTTTTCTATTTCATCTATTCTTGCAATATCAAATTTTGCATTTTTAAGAATTTTTTCGCAGTCTGTGTCATTAATGAGACCGAGTTTATTCCAAGCTTTTACAGCGGCTAATTCTACTTTCAGCCACGCATCGTATTTTGCTTGCATGTCCCATTTTTTAGCCATGATTTCTCTGCTATATCTTTCAACCATCTTTGAAACCTTTTTAGCTATAATTTTATATTTTAAAAAACAGAAATTATATCAAATTATCCTAAGAAAGTTATTAAATGGCCTACATAAAAATAAAACTCTCAAACAATGGAAAAAAGGCGTTTCAAGTCCTTATGGAAAATTTAAAAATTAGCATAAATGAAGCACAAAAACTCATAGACAAAAAAAGGCTTTTTTGTGATGGAATTTTAGTAGAAGAAAAGAATAAAATTTTAAATGGTTTAGTAGAGCTTATAGTCTATGAAAACAATCCCAAAGGAGTAGAAATTGTCTTTGAAAATGAAGACTTTGCCATACTTGAAAAAGAAAGTGGGATCTTAAGCCATCCAAATGGTAGACATTGTAAATACAGTCTTAGTGATGAAATTTGGCATCTTTGGGGAAAAGAAGCTTGCGTAGCACACAGGCTCGATAAAGAAACGAGCGGACTTATACTTATAGCCAAAAATAAAAAAGCTCAAATTGATCTTAAAAGCTTGTTTGAAAAAAAACTAGTTCAAAAAGAATACCTTGCTCTAGCTCATGGAAAAATAGAAGAAAATTTTATAGTTGATAAAGCTATAAATTTAACTAAAAACTACGATGATATAAAAACAAGAATGCAAATTTGCAAAGAAGGAAAACAAGCTATCACTGAATTTGAAATTTTAGAATACTTTCCTAAAATCAACGCTACTCTTTTACTTTGTAAACCCTTAACAGGCAGACAACATCAAATAAGAGTACATTTGCATTATAAAAATCATACCATTTTAGGCGATCCACTATATGGGCTTAGCAAAAAACAAATCGAAAGTATTTTAGATGAAAAATTAAATCCTAAAGAACGCTTAAAACTTACAGGTGCCTTGCGTTTGTGTTTGCATTCTTATCGTTTGAAATTTCAATATAAAAATCAAAATTTTGATATCAACTCAAAAATAAACATAAAAGAAATTTTCAACAATTCCATAAAATAAAATGATGTTTCACTACGCTACAATCAATCACTTTTTTACCAAATTTTAAAACAAAAAAATAATTCTTGCTAAAACTTTAAGTATAATTAAATAAAAAAAAGCGAGATTTTCCAATGAAATTTGTTAATTTTATACAGGGTCAAAAACACAATCTAGGAGTACTAAATTCTAGTGGAAAAATTGTAAGTTTTACTGATCTTGGCATTGAAACTAACGATATGAATGAATTTATTATCTATTTTGATAAATTTAAACACAAGCTTACAGACTTGGATTCTAAAATAGCCTATGAAATTCCAAAAGAAAATTATCTAGCCCCTATTATAGAACCTCGTCAAGATATTATATGTCTTGGGATTAATTTTTTAGATCATGCCAAAGAATCTGCCAAATTTAAGGGTGAAAAATTTGAAGAAAGAGAATATCCTGTATATTTTGGAAAACGCTGCAATCAAGCCACACCACCTTTTGGTGATATACCTTTACATGCAGATGTAACTTCTCAGCTTGATTACGAATGTGAGCTTGCATTTATTTTAAGTAAAGATGCTTATAAAATCAAAGCTAAAGATGCAAAAGATTATATCTTTGGTTATACTATTATCAATGAAATTTCAGCTCGCGAACTTCAAAAACGCCACAAACAATTCTACCGAGCAAAAAGTCTTGAAGGCAGCACTATAATGGGACCTTATATCACAAGCGTAGAAGAAATTTCTTACCCTCCTAAGCTCCAACTTCAAAGCTATGTCAATGATGAACTACGCCAAAATTCTAACACCCAATTGTTTATTTTTGATATTGCTTATGTCTTAGAAGAACTTAGCACGGGCATGCTTTTAAAAGCTGGAAGTATTATATCTATGGGAACTCCTAGTGGAGTAGGCATGGGGTTAAATCCACCTACTTTTTTAAAATCAGGAGATAAAGTACGTTGTGTCATAGAAAATTTAGGAGAACTTTGCAATAAAATAAAATAAAAAAACTTTAAATAAAAAATATCAATTATTAAACAATTTGCTAAAATTAAAGTATAATGACATTCTTAGAAATTTAAACTTAAGGTAGAAATTTGTTATGAAAAAAATAATAATAATTTTATGTTTATCTTATGCAAATATAGTCTTTGCAGTAGATATGATAACCCCTATTCCAAATTCCATCTCTTATGATAAAGAAAAAGCTAAACTTGGAAAAAGTCTTTATATGGATAAAAGTTTATCCAAAGATGGAAAAGTTTCGTGCAATACTTGCCATAGACTTGATCAACACGGCGTTGATGGACTTGAATTTTCAATAGGAACTGATAATCAACTTGATAAACCCTTTAACACTCCTACAACTTTTAACTCTGTATTTAATTTTGTGCAATTTTGGAATGGTAGAGCCAAAGATTTAGCAGAACAAGCAAAAGTGCCTTTTTTTAATCCAAAAGAAATGGGACTAAGTCCTGAACTTCTTTTGCAAAAAGTTAATTCTAATGAGGATTATGTAAAAACTTTTAAAAAACTTTATGGAGAAGTTACGGTAGAAAACATAGCTCTTGCAGTTGCTGAATTTGAAAAAACCTTAATCACTCCAAATTCTCCTTTTGATCGCTATCTTAACGGAGATCAAAATGCTATTTCAGCTCAAGCTAAAAAAGGTTATAAAGATTTTAAAGCTAATGGCTGCATTTCTTGCCATCAAGGTCAAAATATAGGTGGAAATATGTTTCAAAAAATCGGTATTTTTGAAGAATACCCAAATCAAGAAGATTTAGGACGCTATGAAATCACAAAAAGAGAAGTTGATAAAATGGTATTTAAGGTTCCTAGTTTAAGAAATATAGCCAAAACTGCGCCTTATTTTCATGATGGTTCTATACCTACTTTAGATGCTTGTGTTCAGTTTATGGCTTACTATCAACTAGGAAAATTTTTAGATCAAGAAACAGTTGATAATATAGTTGCATTCTTAGAAAGCTTAACAGGAGAATATCATGACAAATAAAAAAAGTTCATTTTTGATAAAATTTATTATTTTATCTACGCTAGTTTTAGCTTTCATTCTTGTTTTATTAGGTATTATTTTTAATAACTACTCCTCATCTAAAGATAATAAAAACTTGATAAACACAGTTCAGCAGCTACAAATTTCAGATGAAAAAATCAATTTCGTTTTTCAAAATAGTTTTAATTTTATTAACTATGATCCAAGTGTTCAGGCAATAAAAAAAATGCAAGAAAACTTTAAAAAGCTTAAAAATTTTGGGATTGACATAAGTAAAGCAGAAGAAATTTTTAATGCCAAACTAATCCAGCTTAATTATTTCAAATCTGCAAATTCCATAGCGGTAAATTCAAAACTTTACTTGTTTGAATTGGCTAAAAATTATTTTGAAGAATTAGAACAAAACCATGAAACAAATAAAAACAACTATAAAACAATGAACTCTATGTTAAGCGTTCTTTCAACTGAAAGTATTTTGCAAAAAACAACACTCAATCAACTCAACAGTCTTATGAAAGAAATCAAAAACGATACAAAAAGTGAAAATTTACAACTTTTTTTAAAACACTATAAAATGATTGTAAAACAAATTTCTGTTATGCAAGATAATTCTTCTATTTATGAGAATAATTCTCTTATGAAAGAGTTAAAACAACTTAACACTTTCACCCAAAATGCTATAGAGCAGTCCAATTTATTTAAATTTTATATCGCTTTAACAGTGTTTGGAATTACTATCATATTATTTGTATTTTTTATTTTATTAACACTAAAAAAAGTCATCATGCCAATTCATACTTTAGAAAAATTAAGCGCTAATTTAGCTAGTAAAGAAGCCAATCTACACTCTCGTTTAAATATAGATCCAAAAAGCGAGCTTGGACAAAGCGCTCAATATATTAATTCATTTATTTCCACCGTTCAAAACTCAATCATAGAAGCCATAGAAAACGCCAAATCAAGTCATCAAAATTCACAAAAGCTCAAAAATAATTCCATGATGCTTGAAAACAGTTCTAATTCACAACATGAACAAATTCAAGGCGTTAAAGAAATCACCTATGTCTTAGATGATCATATCAATCTTGCGGGAAATTTAGCACAAGAAAGCATAGAAAATATGCAAGATATGCACATACTGATGGATAAGGTAGAACTTACTCTATCTGAACTTGTAAATTTAATAAATGAAAATAATAAAAAAGAACAAAATATAGTAGCCAATATGGACAATCTAACCCAAAGTGCAGATAATATCATAGAAATTACAAGTTCTATTAGAGATATAGCCGATCAAACCAATCTACTTGCTTTGAATGCAGCTATTGAAGCTGCAAGAGCGGGCGAACATGGACGGGGTTTTGCAGTTGTTGCTGATGAAGTAGGTCAACTTGCCGATAAAACAAGCAAATCTCTTTTAAATATCAATGCTACTGTTAATGCTATAGTCCAACAAATCAATGACAACAAAGCCTTGATGGATCTTATCCATGATTCTATGAAAGAAACCTCTTTAAAAACCAATGATTTACAACAAGAACTTGTAAATTCTATGCATAAACTAGAAAGTTCTATAGAATCAACCCAAACCATGAAAGATAAAAGTATGGAAGTAAAAGATAGAATGCTTATCCTAGGAACAAGCATAGACAAGGTTAATGAGCTTGCAAATTCTGTTAAAGATTTATCATGCGAAATCAATAACATCTCTCAAAATGTTCTAAATGGTGCGTCTAAACTCTCTGAAAAATTAAGTAGATTTCAGTAACTTTTTTCGTGTTAATTTAAATTAACACGAAATTTTAATAAAAAATTTATTTTTAATTTATGTTTTTAAAGTAAAATTAACAGTTTTTATTTCATAAGGAGATACTATGGAGTTTCTTGAACTTTTATTAGTTTTAATCGCCTTGATACTGATTATCAAAAAACCAGAAAAAGAAAATTTGGCTTTTGGTTTGGTAATGGTAGCTTGGCTTTTAATGGTTTTTTTCTATGTTGGCCACAAAACAGGCGCACTATTAACAATAATGAATCTGTAAGGAAGGGCTAAATGAACGAAATCAATAAAACAAAAAATTTCTACACACTAATGTGTTTAGCAGGCTTTTTGATCATACTCTTGCCTGTAGGTATCGCAAATTTTGTATTTGGTTATATGTTGGGCGATAGTCCTTGCACGCTTTGCTGGGGACAAAGAGAAGCAATGATCTTTATTGGTGTGATGGCACTTTTCATTGTTCGTTATGGCATGAAAGGTAAATACCTTGCTGCTCTTTTAATCATGACAGCAATAGGGCTTTATCAATCTTTTGCTCACTATGGTAATCACGCTCATAGAGATTTAGATCAAGGTTTTGGTTTAGCAGTTTTTGGTATCCATACTTATTTTTGGGCCGAAGTGGTATTTTGGGCTGTTGTATTGCTTTTAGGTGTGATTTTTGCTTTTGCTCCTAAATTTAATGCTTTTGAATTAGAATTAAACGGAGAAAAATTTAGAAAATATACGAAATTTTCTCTCGCAGCTGTAGTTATCAGTGCGATTGTAGTAGCTTCAAATGTTTTCCAAGCTTTTGTAAGCACAGGAATTCCTCCTTATGTAGGACAAGGCGATCCTGTAAGATTTAGCTTAAATCCAAAATACATCATTTGGAGTAAAGAAGGTTGGAATGGTTTGTGGCAAAATATTTCTTTCTTAGGAAAACGCGATGTTAAAGCTCCTGATTATGCTTTTGCACCTGCAAGTGAAAAACTTGGCATAAAATTTGATAATGATATCAACAATGCTCCATTTGCAAAAATCAATGATGAACTTAAAATCACAAATGAACAAACCATAAATTTTAATAAAGCAATCAATACTCTTGATTATATCAACAATGAATTTGTAATAAGCTCTAAATGGGATGTGGCTTTCTTAGATAATAATTTTAGCGTTAAAGAAGGTTTTGAACTTGATCCTTATTTTTCAGCTTCTATTGATCCAATCATTGGTATCATACCTTATATGAATGATAAATTCATTCTTATGGGCTCAAACAAATCTTTCTTAAGATTTGCAAAAAATCCTAATGCAAGTGAAGAAGATATCGCTAAACAATACGCTGATTTTGCAAAAGGCAATGATAAATTTAAAGGCCAAGGAGAAGGTTTAGGTCGTGGAAGACTTGATACTGTAAGAGCGAAATTTAACCATGTAGCAAGCATGACTACAGATGGAAATTATCTTTATCTTGCAACTGTTCCAAACAACAAAGACGCTAAAACTTTTGTAATCTCTAAAGTTTCTTTAAAAGATCGTGTTCTTTCAGGAGAATTTACTCCAAAAGCAAATCTTAAAGAAGGTAAAACTTTAGGCGATCTTTATGTAACTTCTATGACTTTTAAAGATGGAGAAATTTATGCACTTAGCAAAAACCACAATGTGATTGCCGTAATTAATCCAGTTAAAGAAGAAGTAGTAAAAACCATCGCTTTCCCAAGCTCTATCACTAATGCTAGAAGCATTTTCTTTAAAGATGGAAAAATCAACATTCTTTCTTATCAAGATGGAGCAAACAAACTTTATACTCTAAACTAAAAAATAAAAGCCCTAATTTCTAGGGCTTTTGCATTTTGAGCAAAGTAAAACCGAAATTATCTTTGTATTCTCCTACTTTTTCAAACCCAAATTTTTGATAAAATTTTAAAGCATTTGGATTGTCAAGATTAACTTCTACTTTCTTGATCTTAAAATCATCTAAAGCTTTTTGCAAAAGCTTGGAACCAATTTTTTTACGGAAATATTCTGGTTTAACAAAAAGCATTTGAATACACTCTTCATCTGCCCCTAAAAATCCTACAAATTCATCATTTTCATAAGCAAATAAAAAGTTTAAATCTTTAAAATCGGCATTTTGTAAATATTCTTTGATGGTCTGAAAATTTTTTTCATCCAAAAAATCATGCGTTGCCTTAACACTTTGCTCCCAAATTTCTAAAAGTCCTTTGGTTTGTTCTTGATTTAAATTTTCATAATGTTTTATCATTTTCACAATGCTTTATATTTTTTATATTTAATCTTATCTTTAACCCCTGCTTTTTCAAAACCTCTTAAACGAAGCAAACAGCTATCACACTCCCCGCAAGCTTCATCTTCACTCTCATAACAAGACCAAGTAAGTTCTAAAGGCACATTTTCTTTTAAGGCTAGTTCTACAATTTTAGCTTTGTTCAGTCTAACAAGCGGAGTTTTTATACAAACTTTAAAATTCTTACTCGTGCCTTCATTGATAAATTCTTGTGCTTTTTGTATAAACTCATCAGTACAGTCAGGATAACCACTGCCATCTTCTTCTACCACCCCTATAAAAATACTCTCACAATTTTCCTTTTCAGCCAAAGATCCTGCTATGCTTAAGAAAATTCCATTGCGAAAAGGCACATAGGTGATAGGTGGGGTATCACTTATGCAAAGCTCATTTTTAGGAATGTCTATACTTTTATCGGTTAAGGCATTACCCCCTATATCTTTGATAAAACTCACATCTAAAATATAAGATTTTTCTACTTTTAAAGCCCTGCAAATTTGTTTAAAGCATTCTTTTTCTTTTTCTTGAGTGCGTTGTTCATAGTCAAAATGCAAAGCGATGATTTCATAACCTTCTTTTTTGGCTAGATAAGCACACAAAGTACTATCCATACCGCCACTTATGATACAAAGTGCTTTTTTACTCATTTTTATCCTTAAATCTGCTATAATTTCGCAATTTTAACGAAAATTTTTAAATTTAAATTGCAAAAAAGGCAAAAGCATGGTAAACATAAAACTCATAGAACACATTTTTAAAGCCGCTTCTATCAGTCGTTGGAATGATTATCCAAGAATGGCAAATTTAGTGGAACTTGACAAACAAGCTCATAAATTCATCATTGCATATTTTATCGCTAAAATGGAAAAAGATGTGGATATGAGAGTGATTATAGAAGGGGGAATTTTTGAGTTTTTAAGTCGTGTGGTAGTAACTGATATACGCCCTGATGTGTATCATGAAATCGTGCGTCAAAAAAAAGCTGAAGTTAATGCTTGGGTTTTAAGCAAAATCGAACCTATGATAGAAGATATAGAAGAAGGAGAGTTTTTAAAGCGTTTTGAAGCGTATTTAAACGGCAATGCTTATGCTAAAGAAAGACTTATCTTAAAAGCAGCTTCGTATTTTGCTACAAGATGGGAATTTAACATAGTTTATCAAACCTCAGCTTTTTTAAATGATATTGATGAGATTAAAAACAAAGTTGAAGAAGAATTAGAAGATTACTATGAACTTATAGGAGCTAGAAAAATCGCTTTAAATCAAAAAATTGCAAAAATTATTGATCTTAGCGGAAGACTTCGCTTTCAAAAGCGTTGGGCTCAAACTCCACGCATACCAGAAACTGCAGTTTTAGGACATATGCTTGTGGTGGCGATTTTGGGATATTTTTACTCACTAAAAATCAAGGCTTGCGATAAAAGACTTGAGAATAATTTTTATTGTGCTTTATTTCATGATTTACCAGAGTCTTTAACGCGTGATATTATAAGCCCTGTAAAATACGGCATTGATGGGCTTCATGATATCATAAATGATTATGAAATGAAACTTATTAATGAAAGAATTTTACCCTTTGTACCTGAGGGTTTAAGGGCTGAGTTTTCTTATATTTTAGGCATTAGAGAAGGTAGAAACGATGAGTCAAATTTTGTAAAAAATGAGTTTGAAAATCGCACCTATAAAAATGCTAAAATAGAACTTTGCAGCGGAAGTTTAAGTTCTTTTAATGAAAATGAATTTGGTGCTATAGATGGTAAGGCGCTTAAATACTGCGATAAAATTGCTGCTTATATAGAAGCAGGACTTAGTATAAGCTATGGTGTAAAGTCTAAAGAACTTGAAAGTGGTTTTTTAGGAATGCATGAGTTTTTTAAAGAAAATCCTACTATAGATGGGGTGAATTTTTTTGAAATTTGTGAAAGTTTAAGAGAGTATTTTAAAATTTAAATAAGATTTTTATACTCCTATTTTCAATATATTTTAAATAAAAATATTATAAATTCAAATTTTATTTTGTATAAAATATAAAGGAGTTATTATGAAAAAATACTTTCAAAAGCGCTATACTTTAGCCTTTTTTATAGGTATATTAGCGGGTATTTTCGGAGCTATTGTTAAATGGGGTTGGGAAGTACCTTTTCCTCCAAGAAATCCCAATGTTTTTTGGCCAGTAGATGCCTTAGAACGCGTTACTCCGCCTAAAATTTTTCTAGAACAACTAGGCTTGCCTACTGATTGGACTTATATGTTTTCAGGTATGCAAATGCCTTTGTCAATTTTTATAGTGCATGTCGGTTTTTCTATTGTTTTTGGAGTGGCTTATTGTATGATAGCAGAAAAATGGCGCCGTATTACTATGTGGCAAGGTGCAGTTTTTGGATTTTTTGTTTATCTTTTTGCCCATGTTATTGTAATGCCTTTAATTGCAGAAGTTCCACCACTTTCTGAAATTCCTTTTGATGAACACCTGTCTGAAATTTTTGGCCATATTGTTTGGCTGTGGGGTATGGAAATAGTTCGTAGAGATATAAGAAATCGTATAACTAAAGAAATAGAAGAATGAAAGGTTTCCTTTCATTCCATATCTAAAACTGCACCTTTACTAGCATTGCTGACAAGTTTTTGATACATTCTAAGCCATCTTGAAGGCACTTCTTTTTGAGGTAATACAAATTCTTTTTTGCGTTTAGCGATTTCTTCTTCGCTTAAATTTGCATGGATGGTATAAGCATCTACATCAATTTCTATTTCATCTCCATCTTTTAAAAGTCCTATAAGACCACCTTCAGCTGCTTCAGGGGAAATATGACCCACGCTTAAACCCCTTGTAGCCCCGCTAAAACGACCATCAGTGATTAAAGCCACATCAGCACCCAAACCCATACCCATTAAAAGTGAAGTAGGGCTTAACATTTCTTGCATACCAGGACCCCCTTTTGGACCTTCATAGCGTATTACACAAACATTTCCTTTTTGTACCTTGCCTTTGATAATGCCTTTAATAGCTTCATCTTGAGAGTTAAAACAAACAGCTTTGCCTTTAAATTTTCTTTCTCCGATTATTCCTGCGGTTTTTATAACACAACCTTGCTCAGCTAAATTTCCAAACAAAATAGCAAGCCCACCTACTTTTGAGTAAGCATTATCTACTTTACGAATGATATTTTCATCTTTGATTTTGGCATTTTTTAAGCGTTCTTTGAGACTTTCTCCTGTGATAGTCAGTGCATCAAGTTCTAAAATATGTCCTTGTCTGCTTGAAATTTCAGCCATAACTGCACTCACACCACCTGCTTTGTGGACATCATCCATATAAACACTATTTAGCGATGGGGCTATTTTTGCTATGTGTGCAACTTTACTTGAGATGAAATTTAAATCTTTAATATCTAGTGCCACCCCTGCTTCACGCGAAATGGCAAGCATGTGTAAAACAGTATTGCTACTTCCACCCATTGCCATATCTACTACCATGGCATTACGCACGGCTTTTTGAGTGATGATATTGCGAATTTTAAAACGCTCATCTAAGGCGATTTCACAAATACGACGCGCTGCTTTTCTTAAAAGCTCTTCTCTTTCTTTGCTTAAGGCTAAGATGGTTCCATTACCTTCTAGTGCTATACCCATAGCTTCGCACAAGGTATTCATGGAATTTGCTGTAAACATTCCCGAGCAAGATCCACCACTTGGACAGGCTGAACATTCTATATCTTTAAATTCTTCTTCGCTAATTTTTTTGGCTTCATAAGCTCCTACAGCTTCAAAAACAGAGCTAAGACTGATCTTTTCTCCTTTTTTGGTTACTCCTGAAGCCATAGGCCCACCACTTACAAAAATGGTTGGAACATTAACCCTTAAAGCTCCCATTAACATACCAGGAGTGATTTTATCGCAGTTTGGGATACAGATTAAAGCATCAAGTTGATGAGCATTCATCACCGTTTCAATAGAATTTGCGATGATTTCACGACTTGGTAAAGAATAAAGCATACCTTCATGCCCCATAGCTATACCATCATCTACACCTATGGTATTAAACTCAAAAGGCACACAACCATTTTTGCGTATCTCATCTTTAATGATTTTAGCATAATCATTTAAAAAATAATGCCCTGGGATTATGTCTATATAGCTATTTGCTACACCTATAAAAGGTTTGTCAAAATCTTCATCTTTCAAACCACAAGCACGAAGTAAAGAACGATTAGGCGCTTTTAAATGTCCTTTTTTTATCGCATCGCTTCTCATTGTAACTCCTGATAATAATTTTTTAAAATTATATTTAGCAAAGCTTAATTTTTGTGAAATTTATTTTGATATACATTTTCATAAATGATAAAAATTATTAATTGACAAAAATATTTTTTTATAATACAATGCTTTTTGATAATCAAAAAAGGAGTCAAAATGAGACAATATGAAACCTATAAATGCCAAAAATGTGGCAATGAAGTAGAAGTTCAAAATGTAGGTGGCGGTAAGCTTAGCTGTTGTGGTGAAGAAATGAAATGTATCACTACAGATTTAACTGCAGTAAATTTGATGAAAGCTTTTGCAGGTGAATCTATGGCAAGAAACAAATACGATTTGTTTGCTGATGTGGCTGAAGAAGAAGGTTGGCACGCGGTTGCTAGACATTTTAGAGAAGCAGCTGAAAATGAAAAATGGCATGCAAGAGCAGAATTTAAAGCTTATCATGAAATCGTTGATGGCAAACCTTTAGAAGTAACTACTAAAAACCTAGTAAGTGCTGCAGAAGGTGAAAACTATGAACACACAACTATGTATCCAAATTTTGCAAAAATCGCTGAAGATGAAGGTAAAAAGGCTATAGCAAGATTATTTACAGCTATTGGTAAAGTAGAAATCGAACACGAAAGAGAATATCTAGCACTTAAAAAAATGCTTGAAGAAGAAGAATTTTTTAATAGCGAAGTAGAAGAATTATGGGTTTGTGAAGTGTGTGGACATATACATCGTGGCAAAAAAGCTCCAGCAGCCTGTCCTTTATGTAAAGCACCAAAAGAGTATTTTAAACGCGAATTTTTGGGTTAAGTTAAGAAATTCTTATCCTTTTTAAGATAATATTATAATTATTTTTTAATAAAAGGATAAGAAAATGAAAAAATTACTATTTTTATTTTTTGCTTTAACGGCTTTTCTCTTTGGTGCTGTAAATATCAACACTGCAACACTAAAAGAATTAAAAAGTTTAAATGGTATTGGCGAAGCTAAGGCTAAAGCGATTTTAGAATACCGCAAAGAAGCAAATTTTACAAGTATTGATGATCTTAAAAAAGTTAAAGGCATAGGTGATAAGCTTTTTGAAAAAATCAAAAATGATATCACAGTAGAATAAAAGGGCATTTTTGCCCTTCTTTTTAGAAAAATTTTGAAAACTTTATTTGACACAAAAGAACTTTTAAACGAATTTGATATAAATTTAATCGGTATTGATGAAGCAGGACGCGGTGCTTTAGCAGGTCCTATGATGATGGCGGCTTGTAAACTGAACAAAAAACTTGATGGGTTGTGCGATTCTAAAAAACTAAGCGAAAAAAAACGCGAAGAACTTTATGAAATCATCATCAAAAATTCAAATTATCTCATACTTTCTTTTTCTTCAGAACAAATCGACGCACTAGGCTTAAGCACTTGTTTAAAAACAGGCTTAAAGCTTATAAAAAAGCATTTTAAAGCAGAAAATAACTTCTTATATGATGGAAACACCAACCTAGGCATAAACGGAATAAAAACACAAATCAAAGCCGATGCTAGCATTTTGCAAGTAAGTGCAGCTAGCATACTTGCAAAAGTTAGTAAAGATAGGGCGATGAATTTCTTAGCTAAAGACTTTCCTTGTTATGAATTTGAAAAAAACAAAGCCTACGGCACAAAAGCTCATAAAGAACTTATAGCTAAATTTGGAATTTGCAAACTCCACCGAAAAAGTTTTAAACTTTTATGATTATTTTGCTAAATTTTGATGCAAACTCAAAGCACATTCTATACCATCTTTTATAGCCCAAACAACTAAAGATTGTCCTTTTCTAGCATCTCCACAAGCAAAGATTTTTTTATGAGTGGTTTGGAAATTTTCTGTGCTTATGTTGTTTTTCTCATCTAATTTCACTCCAAAATTTTTAGAAATAGCTTCTTCGCACCCGCTAAAACCCATAGCTAAAAGTACTAAATCCGCTTTATAAGTTTTTTTAGAATTTGAAATTTCGACATTTATAGCTTTGCCTTCTTTAAACTCGCGTTTTAAATCATTTGCTTCAACACCTTCTACATGAGTTTTTCCTAAAAATTTCTTTGTCATTTTTTGATATTCCCTAGGATCTTTGCCATATACACCAATGGCTTCTTCTAAACCATAATCAGTAGTAAAAATGTCAGCTTTTAAAGGCCAAGGATTGTTTTGGCCTCTTTGCAAAGGTCTTTTTGGACTTCTTTCAAAACGCACTATAGATTTAGCTCCTTGTCTTGTCGCTACAGCGATACAATCCACACTTGTATCCCCGCTTCCTATAACCAAGACATTTTTACCTTTGGCCGTATCTGCACCCTTGCCTGTTTTTAACAAAGTTTTGGTATTTTGCGTTAAAAAATCAAGAGCAAATTCAACCCCTTTTAGTTTTCTACCTTCTATATCAAGATCTATAGGCTTACTTGCTCCTGTACAAAGTACCAAAGCATCAAATTCTTTTAGAAGTTTTGAAACCTTATCTTTGCTGTCTATATTTTCATTCACTTTAAATTCAATCCCACTTTTTTTAAGCAAATCCACCCGTCTTTGAACTATACTTTTATCAAGCTTCATATCAGGGATGCCATACATCAAAAGTCCGCCTATTTTATCGCTTCTTTCAAAAACACTCACTTTATAACCTAGTGAATTTAAAGTATTAGCACAAGCAAGCCCAGCAGGCCCACTTCCTATGATAGCGATTTTTTTGCCATTGTATTGCTTAGGTTTATTTACTCTTACTAAATTTTCCTTAAAAGCATTTTCTATGATGGATAATTCATTATTTTTTATGCTCACACTAACACCATTTATCGCACACACACAAGAATCCTCACAAGGAGCAGGGCAAACACGACCGGTAAATTCAGGAAAAGGATTGGTAAGATCAAGTCTTTCATAAGCTTCTTCCCATAAAGAACGATAAATAAGATCGTTCCATTCAGGAATGAGATTATTTAAAGGACAGCCCACATCTTTTCCTTCGCTCATCACACCCGTATGACAAAAGGCCACACCACAATCCATACATCGTCCGCCTTGAATTTCTTGTTCTTTTTTATCCAAAGGTATAGTAAATTCTTTGAAATTTAAAACCCTTTCCTTAGGAGCAATTTTTTTAAAATCCATTCTTTTAAAGTCTAAAAAACCTCTTGCATTTCCCATTTTTTACTCCTTATTTTTGTGTGATTTTCAAAAATGCTGCTAAATTTGGATCTTTTTCATTTTTACAAAGATCAAGCATTTTTAACATCTTTTCATAATCTCTTGGCATGACTTTAAAAAAGTCTTTTTTATCGAATTTTTCTAAGATATCTTTAGCCTTTTTAGAATCTGTATAAGCGATATGTTTTTCTATCACAGCTTTTAATTCTTTTTCATCCTTAGCATTAAGATCTTTAATATCCACAAGCTCGGTATTTACATGAGCTTCATTGTGTCTTCCAAAGATATAAACAACGCCCCCACTCATACCAGCAGCGAAATTCGCACCCACATCTCCAAGAACTACAACTTGCCCACCTGTCATATATTCACAACCATGCACGCCTGTTCCTAAAACCACAGCCAAAGCTCCTGAATTTCTTACACAAAATCTTTCCCCTGCTATACCATCTAAATACACTTCGCCTTTTGTAGCTCCGTATAAACAAGCATTTCCTGCGATGATATTTTCTTCAGGTGAAAAAGTGGCTTCATTTGAAATTTTTGCTATGATTTTACCACCACTTAAACCCTTGCCTAAATAATCATTGCTATCGCCTATAATCTCAAGTTTAATACCCTTTAACAAAAACGCTCCAAAGCTATTGCCTGCATTGCCTATAGCTTTGATATGGATACTATCCTCATCTAAAGCATCTTTTCCATAAGTTTTTAAAATTTCACTTGAAAGCATAGTCGCAAAAGTACGGCTTTGATTTCCTACTTCTAAAGAAAGTTTGATAGGCTCTTTTTTCTCCACAGCATTTTTACAAAGCGGAAGTAAAATTCTATAATCAATCGTTTTTTCAAGCTTGTTATCTTTATAGTCTTTAAAATGCACAGCGGTTCTATTATAAGTAGGCAAGGATTTTAAAATTTTATCCAAATTTAGCTTTCCTGCTTTACCTTGCACACTTTTTTGGCGGAGTTTATCCACACGACCTATCATATCATCTAGGCGTTCAAAACCAAGCCTTGCCATGTATTCTCTAAGCTCCTCAGCTATAAAATACATAAAATTAATCACATCATCTACTTTGCCTTTGAAGCGATCTCTAAGTTCTGTATCTTGAGTGGCTATACCAAAAGGACAGGTATTTAGATGACAAACTCTCATCATCGTACAACCTAAAACAATCAAAGGCGCGGTTGCAAAACCAAATTCTTCAGCTCCTAAAAGTGCCGCTATGGCTAAATCACGCCCATTCATAAGCTTTCCATCAGTTTCTAATCTTACCCTATCTCTAAGCTTATTTAAAATCAAAGTTTGATGTGTTTCAGCCAAACCTAACTCCCAAGGAATTCCTGCATGCGGTATAGAGGTTCTAGGACTTGCACCCGTACCTCCATCATAACCTGAAACAAGGATTAAATTCGCTCCTGCCTTAGCCACACCTGCAGCAACCGTTCCTATGCCATTTTCGCTTACAAGTTTTACTGAAATTTTAGCGTCTTTGTTAGCATTTTTTAGGTCATAAATAAGTTGAGCCAAATCTTCTATAGAATAAATATCATGATGAGGAGGTGGGGAAATAAGCGTCACACCTGCAGTAGAATGTCTAGCCTTAGCTATCCAAGGATAGACTTTAAAGCCCATTAATTGTCCGCCTTCTCCTGGTTTTGCGCCTTGAGCGACTTTGATTTGAATTTCTTTTGCATGACTTAAGTAGTTTAAATCCACGCCAAAACGCCCACTTGCTACTTGCTTAATGGCTGAGTTTTTATCCACACCCTCTTTGATTTCATAGCGTTCTTCATCCTCGCCACCTTCACCTGAATTTGATTTAGCACCTATTTTATTCATAGCTTGTGCTAAACACTCGTGTGCTTCTTTGGAAATAGAACCATAACTCATCGCCCCTGTTCTAAAGCGTTTAACTATACTTTCTACACTTTCAACCTTATCTATACTGATAGCTTCACTAAAATCAAATTCCATCAAAGAACGCAAATTAACTTGTTTTTCATCTACTAAAGCCGAGTATTTTTTAAAGCTTTTATAGTCTTTGTTGCGACAGGCTTGCTGAAGATTAAAAATCACAAGCGGATCGATTAAATGTTCTTCTTTAGCACTTCTAAAACCATGAATTCCTTTAGAATCTAAAGCCTTATGTGTATCATTAAAAGCATGTTTGTGTAAAGCAATGAGTTCTTTTTCAAAATCTTCTAAATCCATACCTTCAATGCGTGAAGTTGTAGAAGTGAAGTATTTATCAATCACCTTAGAGCTTAAACCCAGACATTCAAAAAGTGCAGAGCCATTATAACTTTGCAAGGTAGAAACCCCCATTTTAGAAGCAATTTTGACTATACCACTTGAACTTGCCTTGATGAAATTTTCTACCGCCTTTTCATAACTTAAATTTAAATCTTTATTGGCAATGAGTTTTTGTATGCTCTCATAAACCAAATAAGGATTAATAACAGTCGCACCATAACCTAAAAGACATGCAAAATGATGAATTTCTCTAGGTTCACCACTTTCGATGATAAGACTTGTGTGTGTTCTTAAATTTTTTCTTACTAGATGATTATGCACTCCAGAAACAGCAAGCAAAGCGGGGATATAAGCGTTTTTTTCATCCACTCCTTTATCGCTTAAAATGATAATAGAAACACCTTTTTTAACCTCATCTTCTATCTTAACGCAAAGCTCATCTAAAGCCTTTTCTAAAGTTTTTTTAGAATAATCATAAAGTATAGAAAATTCTTTAACTTGAAATTTATTTAAAGCCTTAACTTCAAAAAGTTCTTCATTGCTTATCACAGGCAGGGCTATTTTTACGCGTTTTGCATTGTTTTCATCGGGTTTTAATAAATTGCCTTCGCTTCCTAGATAAATCCTTGTAGAAGTAACGATCTCTTCTCTTATGGCATCAAGAGGAGGATTAGTTACTTGTGCAAAAAGTTGTTTAAAATAATTATACAAAGGTTGATAAGTTTTAGAAAGTATAGCCAAAGGAGTATCTACACCCATAGCTGCTATAGCTTCTTTGCCATTTTGAGCCATAGCAGCCACACTCATTTTAAGCTCATCATAACTCCAACCAAAAGCTTTTTGGAGTTTTAAAACCTCATCTTCTTTTAAAAACTGATGTTTATAAACTCCGCTTTTTTGTTTTTCAAGTTCAACTAAATTTTTAAGCCATTTTTTATAAGGCTTAGCATTAGCATAATGCTCTTTGATTTCATTATCAGCTATAACCCTACCTCTTGCTGTATCAACGAGTAAAAGTTTTCCAGGTTCTAAGCGTTTTTTAGCTTTGATATTTTTTTCATCAAGTTTTAAAGCCCCTGTTTCACTTGAAAGTATGAGCATATCATCTTTTGTAAGATAATACCTTGAAGGACGAAAACCATTTCTATCCAAACTCGCCCCCATAATCACTCCATCAGTAAAAACTATAGCAGCAGGTCCATCCCAAGGCTCCATCAATAAAGAATGATATTCATAAAAAGCACGCTTTTTGCTTTCCATATTTTCATTTTTATGCCAAGGTTCTGGCACCATCATCATAAAAGCTTCTTCTAAAGTGCGACCATTTAGAGCTAAAAATTCTAAAGTATTATCAAACATTGCAGAATCACTGCTAGGTTTAGCTATAATGGGAAAAATTTCATCTAAATTTTCAAAATACTCACTTTGCATCAAGCCTTCTCTAGCTCTTATGCTATCAACATTTCCGCGTATGGTATTAATCTCTCCATTATGCACCATATAGCGGTTTGGATGTGCTCTTTCCCAACTTGGAAAGGTATTAGTCGAAAAGCGAGAATGCACCAAAGCGATGGCTGATTTCATATTGACATCTTTAAAATCAAGATAAAAATCGCTCAATTGAGTTGAAAGAAGCATTCCTTTATAAACTATGGTGCGTGAAGAAAAACTTGAAAAATAAAATTTTGGCACATTAATAGCTCTTTTTTCTATAAGGCGACGCGTACTATAAAGCACTCTTTCAAACTCAAGTCCTGCACTTATTTTACTTGGTTTTTTCACAAAGGCTTGTAAAAAATAAGGCATAGCTTTTAAAGCACTTGCACCTATATCGCTAGGATTAAAAGGCACTTCTCTAAAACCTAAAAATTCAAGTTTTTTATCCTTTAAACCTTGTAAAAATATCTCTTTTGCTTCTTCTTTTGCATCAGTATTGGGTGATAAAAACATCTGTGCTACGGCATAATCACCCTTTTTAGGAAGTTCAAAACCCAATTCTTGAGTTTTAAAAAAATCATGTGGAATTTGGATCAAAATCCCCGCCCCATCACCTGAATTTTCTTCAGCTCCTGCACCACCTCGGTGCTCAAGATTCATCAAAATTTCTAAAGCATCACAAATAACCTTATAAGAAGCAATACCGCGTATATTAGCAACTGCAGCGATACCACAGGCATCGTGTTCGTTCTTTGGGTGATATAAACCTATGCTTTGATTATTTTCTAGGATATTTTCTAAATCCATTTTGCTCTCCTTATAAGACTGATTTAAATTTTGTTAGCTTTATAAGGATTATAGCATATATTTTTTTAAAATCGATATAATTTTTATCTTAAAAATAAATAAATTAAAAAATATTTTAATAGATTTGCAAAAATTATAAAAACATGGCGATAATACTACCTAAAATCAATAATGGGCCATTATAAAAAATAAAAGTTGGTATGCAAGTATCTTTAATGTGATCGTGTTGTTTATCAGCATTTAATCCTACAGTAGTTCCCATGGTTGTTTCACTGGCTGGACTTCCTGCATCTCCTAAAGCTCCTGCTACCCCTAAGATAAATATAATAAGTGCTGTACTAAAACCAAGTTCCAAACAAATAGGACAAAAAAGCGTAGCTATGATAGGTATAGTTCCAAAAGAAGTACCTATACCCATAGTGATGATAAGTCCTATTAAAAGCATGAAAAATACTGCTAAAAATTTACTTTGCTCCATCCAAGGAACGACTGAATTTACAAGATCTACTACTGATCCACTTTCTTTTAAAACTTCTCCATATCCTGCAGCAACAAGGATAACAAAAGCTATAAAACCCATCATTTTAAGCCCATCATCAAAAACTTCATTGACTTTTGAAAATTCAACTCCACCCAAAATAACCATTAAAACAAAACCCAAAAGCCCTGATAAAGGTAAATTCATAGTCAAAATTTGCAAAATTAAAGTTAAAACAAGCCCAACTAAAACGCCCCATTCCTTACGCGTCATTTCAAGATTTTCTAAATCCACTTTAGCAATTTCTACTTCTTGATACTCTCTTGGCTTACGATAAAACACAAAAAGCGCTAGAAAAAGTCCTGCTATCATACAAATAGCAGCAAAATACATAGTATTTGTAACATCATTTAAAGATACACTTACATTATTTGCATTTAAATTATCTTTTAAAAGATCTTGAAAAGTAAGCCCAAAACCTACTGGCAAAACCATATAAGGTGTAGTAAGGCCAAAAGTTAAAGCACAAGCAACCGCTCTACGATCAATTTTAAGTTTATTAAAAAGACTTAAAAGAGGTGGAATCAACAAAGGTATAAAAGCCACATGAATAGGAATTAAATTTTGAGAAAAACAAGAAATCAAAGCTATAGACAAAAGCAATAAATATTTTTTATGAGATATAAAATGACTTACTATCTTGATCAAATATGCAGTTAAATTTGTCTTTGAAATCGCTGCAGCAATGGCCCCTAAGAGTATATAGCTAAGAGCTGTTTTTAAATTTTCTTTCATTCCGCTTATAAGTATATTCATAGTATCTACGAGTTCAAGATGAGAAAATACACCTGCAACAAGAGCTGAGATCAAAAGACTCAAAAGCACATTAAAACGAAACAAACAAAGTAAAGTCATCAAAACAACACTGATAATGATAGGATTAGTAAGTAAAGTCAAAATCATTCCTTAAATAATTTTAAAAATTTAATTGTAGAAAAAACTTAGTTAAAATGTAATAAAACTCGAACATATAATGATTTTATTTTAATATGCAAAATTATAAAAATAATTAATTTTTTTAATCAAAAAGATTAATATAATCAATTATTTAAATTCCTAAAATTTATAATAAAATAAAAAAATCATAAAAATATAAGGATATTTCAATGAAACAAAACAATCAAAAAGAAGATCGCAGAGATTTCTTAAAAAATATAGGATTTGGTTTGCTTGGTATCAGCGTATTGTCAAATTTTTCTTTTGAGAATTTTTTAGGAAGTAAGGCTTTGGCAAAAGAATTGCATGATTTTAAAATAGAAGGTAAAAAAGATCTTATCTACCATGGCGAAAAACCATTAACAGCAGAAACTGAAATTTATGCTCTTGATTCTGATTTTACCAAACCTGAAAATTTCTTTGTTAGAAATAATGGCTTACCACCAAGCCTAGAAACGATAAAGGAAAGACTTCATAAAGGTTGGACTTTAGAAATCGATGGAGAAAGCATTATCAATAAAAAATCTTACACCATAGAAGATTTAAAAAAGAAATTTAAAACCTATACTTATGCCTTAACAGTTGAATGCGGTGGAAATGGTAGATCCGAAGTTATACCTAGCACAAAAGGAACTCAATGGGGTTATGGTGCAGTAGCTTGCGGTAGATGGACAGGAGTACGTTTAAAAGATATTTTAAAAGATTGTGGCATCAAAAATGATGCGGTTTATATCGGATATTATGGCATAGATACAAAATTAAATGGTGAAGAAACTTCACCTATTAGTAGAGGAGTTCCTATTTCTAAAGCTTTACAAGATGAAACTCTAATAGCTTGGGCTTATGAAGGCAAAGATATTCCTTTAGTCAATGGCTATCCACTTAGACTTGTTTGTGGTGGTTACCCTGCAAGTACAAGCGGTAAATGGCTTTATAAAATTTCAGTAAGAAATAAAATTCACGATGGTGAAAAAATGGAAGGTTCTTATAAAGTTCCTGTAAATCCGGTAAAACCAGGAGATTTTAACTATAAAGGCGAGATGAAAATCATAGAATCAATGCCTATAAGATCTGTAATTACTAATATCAAAAATGGTTCTGAAATAAAAGCAAATAAAAAATTTGAAGTTAGAGGTAAAGCTTGGGCTGGAGAACTTGAAGTTAGTGAAGTTTATGTAAGCAATGATTATGGCGTAACATGGACTAAAGCAAAGGTAGAAAAACCATTAAATAGATTAGCATGGCAAAAATGGAGTGCTCAAATATCAATACCAACAAAAGGATATTATGAAATTTGGGCAAGAGCTATCGATAGTCAAGGTAACAGTCAACCTATGGTTTTAGCACAGTGGAATCCAGGAGGATATATCAATAATGCATGCCATAGAGTTAATGTTTATGGAGTTTAAGTATGAAAAAAATTATATTGATCTTAGCATTGTTTTTTAGTGCAAGTTGGGCTCAAAATCTTGAAATTAACCCTGATACAGGATTGATTATCGATCCTGATTCACCTTTAGTGGAAGCAAATTGTTTAGCTTGTCATGGATCCAATCTCATTACCAATATGCATGCAAGTAGAAAAGCTTGGTTAGCAGCTATAAGATGGATGCAAGATAGTGAAGGACTTTGGGAAATAGAACCTGAAGATGAAGAAAAAATTTTAAATTATCTTGAAAAATATTATGGAGAAAAATACGATACAAGAAGAAGAATTCCTCTAGCTATACTCTTACAAAACAAAACTCATTGAAGAAATGATTTCTTCAATGATAAATTTTACACATCTAAATGCTTTACATCTTTAGCGTGTGCTTGGATATAATCGCGTCTTGGTTCAACCTCATCACCCATAAAGAGATTAAAGGTATCATTTGCACTTTGTGCATCTTCAATAGTGATTTTTAAAAGTCTTCTTACGCTTGGATCCATTGTGGTTTCCCAAAGTTGCTCAGGATTCATTTCCCCTAAACCTTTATAGCGTTGTATAGTAGCACCTTTTTTAGCATTGGTTTCAACATCTTCAAGAACTTCTAAAATATCTTTATCAAATTCCAAACCTCTATCTTTAATCTTATCAAAAATATAACTTGCTTCTTCATATAGTGGATGAGTGAAAAGTTCTTCATTGATCACAAGTTCTTCTAAGCCATTTTGAGTTTGAACGAAAGCTCGAATTTCATTTTCGTTGATATAATGATTTAAGATATTGTGTCCTTGTGTTTCTAAAAATTGTTTGATTACACTAAATAATTCTTCATTATTTCCTTTAACTAAATTTGAATTTTCTATCATATAGCGTATCACAGAAATCACATTAAAACGCTTTTCAAGATCTTTTAAAATCGCACGATAAGCTGCGACGATTTTTAAATAATCTTTTAAATCATTCATTCCTATACCTTCATAGTTTAAACCTTCTATTCCCGTTTCTATCAGGTATTCGCTCAAAGCTTTTTCATCTTTTAAATAAATTTGCTTTTTAGCTTTTTTATAAAGATATAAAGGTGGTTGTGCTAGATAAATATGTCCATTTGCCACAAGTTCATTCATAAAACGGAAGAAGAAAGTTAAAAGCAAGGTTTGTATATGAGATCCATCAACATCCGCATCTGTCATGATGATGATTTTATGATATCTAAGTTTTGAAAGATCAAAATCTTCACCTATACCACAGCCAAAAGCGGTAATCATATTTTGAATTTGCTCAGATTTTAAAATTTTATCCAGTCTTGCTTTTTCAACATTTAAAATTTTACCACGCAAAGGCAGTATAGCTTGGAAAGATCTTTCTCTACCTTGTTTTGCAGAACCTCCTGCAGAATCCCCTTCCACAAGATAAATTTCACTTTCACTTGGATCTTTACTTTGACAATCAGCTAATTTCCCTGGTAAAGTTCCTACGCTTAAACTTTCTTTTTTACGCGTTAATTCTCTAGCTTTTTTCGCTGCTTCTCTTCCGCGTGCTGCCATTAAGGCTTTGTTCATTATAGCTTTAGCTTCGATAGGATTTTCTTCAAAATATTTAGTCAAATACTCAAAACTTGCTTTTGAAACTATAGGACGCACATAAGTTGAACCAAGTTTTCCTTTGGTTTGTCCTTCAAATTGTGGTTCAGGCACCTTTACACTCACAACAGCGATCAAACCTTCACGCACATCTTCACCCGTGATTTTATTATCCTTTTCTCTAGCACTTGCATTTGCTTCTATATAGTTACTTATCACACGAGTTAAGCCCATTCTAAAACCAGCTTCGTGTGTTCCACCATCTGGAGTTTTGATATTATTTACAAAAGAGAGTAAATTTTCACTATAAGTATCATTGTAAAGCAAAGCTACTTCAACATTCACATCTTCTTCATCTACGCTAAAGAAAATTGCTTTAGTTAAAGCTTCTTTTTTATTTAAGTCTGTAACAAACTGAGAAATTCCACCTTCAAAGTGAAAACTTTCATGTTTGCCTACGCGGTTATCTTTAAAATTTATAGTGATTTTTGGATTTAAGTATGCAAGTTCACGAAATCTTTTAGCCAAAATTTCATAATCAAATTCAGTCACTTCAAAAATTTGATCATCAGGCCAAAATTCTATAGTTGTTCCTGTTTTTTTACTTTTTCCTATTACACCAAATTCACTGATAACTTTACCTTCTGAAAATTCTTGACGATAAATTTCTCCATTTCTTTCAACTGTAGCTACAAGTTTTTTAGAAAGTGCATTTACAACAGAAACCCCAACACCGTGCAAACCGCCTGAAACTTTGTAAGTATCTTTATCGAATTTTCCCCCTGCATGAAGGACAGTTAAAACAACAGTTAAAGTTGGCATATTTTCAGTTGGGTGCATATCAACGGGAATACCACGACCATTATCACTAACTATACAGCTTCCTTCAGTAGTGATTTCTACATCTATAGTATCACAATGTCCTGCCATAGCTTCATCGATAGAATTATCCACAACTTCATAAATCATATGATGAAGTCCGCCTATGTTTGTATCTCCTATATACATACCTGGGCGTTTTCTAACAGCTTCTAGGCCTTTTAGGACTTTAATATTACTTGCACCGTAATTTTCTTGCATATTTTTCCTTTATCTTTTACTTGTTTTATTATAAAACCATAGGCATGATAATCATTGATAGTCCTTGGGATTTGACTATAAATGCTGAATTAGGTTCATTTATACTTAAAGTGAATTTTTCTTCTTCTATAGAAGTTAAGAAATCAAGTAAATATTTGATTTTTATAGTAAGATTAAATTCTTCACTTACTCCTGTTTGAATTTCAAGCTCTGTTTTTGCTTCCATATTGTCTAAACTTATACCTTCAAAGATAATTTTATCTTTGTTAAAATGAAGTTTCATTTTTTCAGTTACAACGCTGATTTTTTTAAGACTATCTATAAAATCTTCAGTTGAAAAGCTGAGCTCTTGTTTGAAAGTTTTTGGTATAACTTTTTCATAATCTGGAAATTTATCGTTAATAAGTTTTGTAAAGAATTCAAAGTTTTCATTTTTAGCGATGAGCATATTTTGATCATAAAAAATTTCTATTTTTTCATAGAAAAGTTTTTGCATTTCCATGATAGCCTTTTTAGGGATACTAAAACTAAATTCTTGATTATTTGCTTTTTCTAAAGTATAGATTGCAAGGCGTTTTGTATCAGTTCCTACGAAGTTAATTTTATCTGTTTTTATATCTAAAAATGCACCATTTAAGGAGTATTTTGGGTTGTTTGTATCAATACTTGGTAATATCTTTTTAAGAGAACGACTTAAGTCACTTGAATCAATGTCAAATTGGTTTTTTCCTTCTGTATTTGGAAAATTTGGAAAATCTTCATGGTTAAACATAGGAAGTTTATATTTTGTGCTTTTTTGTCTTATAAATAAGAAATTATCAATGGTTTCTAAAACAACTTCTTCATTGTTTAAGCTTTTAATAACATCTGCAATACTTTTTGCGTTTGCAGTAGCAAAACCACTTGATTCTACGCGGATTTTTTTTATCTTATAGTTGATACCTATTTCATAATCACTAGCTCTAATAAGAAGTTTATCTTCATCAGCATGAAAAAAAAGATGAGAAGTAATGGTGCTTGAATCTTTTTTTTCTACATAAGCATTACATAAAATCACTGCAGATTCTAAAGTATTTTTATTGATACTTAACTTCATTTTTTCTCCTTGGTTTATTTTAATTTTAAATTCGTTGTAATAATAAGCTTGTTGAAATTGTGAAATTCTTCAAAGCAAAATAATCAAATTTGTATTTTATCATACTTTGCTTAATTTCTTTTTTTCACACCCTAGAATTTATTTTTCACATCCTTTCACTTAACTTTGACTTTTAACAAGAATTTTGTTTTTAAGTTCTTCGATTTTTGCTTTTAAAGAAGCATCATTTTCTATCATTTCTGTGATTTTTTTAACATTATGTGAAATAGCTGTATGATCTTTCATTTCAAAATAATTTGCAAGTTGTGGCATAGTCAAAGCTGTAAGTATCCTAGCTAGGTAAATCACAATGCGTCTTGCTGTGACTATATTTTGAGTTTTTTTATTGGATTTCACATCACTTGGTTTGATGTTAAATTCCTTACATACCAAAGATAAAATGTCATCTATAGTGATATTTTCTTTCTTTTCTTTGATATGATCTTTCATCACACTTTTGGCAAGTTCGAGTGTGATTTCTTGTCCTAGTATGGTTGCATAAGCATTTAAACTTATAATGATACCTTCGATTTCTCTTATATTATCCCCTAAAGAAGTGGCGATATAGTTTATGATATCATTAGAAAGATTGATATCATTAAATTCACATTTTTTTCTTATGATGGCTATTTTTGTATCTAGTTGAGGTGGAGTTATATCAGCTATGATCCCATGTGCAAAACGACTTTTTAAGCGTTCGGTTATACCTTTTAGCATGTTGGGTGGATTGTCTGAAGTCATGATGATTTGTCCATCGTTATTTTTGATTTCATTAAATATAAAGAAAAATTCTTCTTGAATTTTATCGGTTTTTCCTAAAAACTGCACATCATCTATAAGCAAAACATCGCAGTTTCTATACTTTTCATGAAATTTATCTAAAGAGCCATTTTTTAAATTTGAAGTAAAATCATTGATAAAATTTTCACTTGTAGCGTAAATGACTTTTTTTCCCATTTCTAAGCTTGCATTTCCAACTGCTTGAAGTAAATGTGTTTTTCCAAGTCCTGTAGGCCCATAAACAAAGATAGGATTATAAAGTTTTCCAAGCTTGTCTTTATGTGTTATAGCTTTACATGCTCCATAAGCGTATTTGTTAGAATCCCCCACAACAAAACTTTCAAAAGTAAAAGAAGGATTTAAAATCGTGCTTTGTGCCTTTATATGAGCTATGTCGATTTTTGTGCTTTTGTTGCTTTGCTTAGCACTTTGTGCTTGTATGTTTATGATAGCTTTATTTCCGCTTTGCACTTCATAAAAATGCGCGATTTTTTTGCCGTATTTTGTTTGTATGAATTTAGCCATGAGTTCATTTGGAGCGTTAAAAACCAAAAGATCTGCTTTGCTTTGCTTTTCGTTGAATTTTAAATTTGATAGATAGTTTTCGTATTCGTTTTCGCTTAATTCTTTTTTTAAATTTTCAAGTATTTGACTTGGATTCATAATCTCTCTTTAAATTTTGCATAATGTATAAATTTTATCTTAAATTTCATAAAAAAAGGTTAAAATCCGCTTTTGTATTTTATTTTTCAAAAGGTATGAATTTGAAAATTTTAGGTATAGATCCAGGTTCGAGAAATTGCGGTTATGCTATCATAGAAGCCAACAAAGGAAAAAACATTCTCATAGAAGCAGGACTTATAAAGATAAAGCCAAGCACTTTACAGTATCAAATCACAGAGCTTTGTGAGGGTTTGGATTTAATTTTTAAAAACCATTCTTTTGATGAGGTAGCCATAGAAGATATCTTTTTTGCTTACAATCCAAAAACCGTTTTAAAACTCGCACAATTTCGCGGAGCCCTATCTTTAAAAATTCTTCAAATTCATGGAGACTTTGCAGAATACACTCCCTTACAAGTGAAAAAAGCCGTTACAGGAAAAGCCAAAGCAACCAAAGAACAAGTTGCTTTTATGGTAAAAAGGCTTTTAGGACTTAGTAAAGATATCAAGCCTTTAGATATCACAGATGCGATTGCAGTGGCTTTAACTCATGCGGCAAATTTGAGAGTTAGGGTATGATTTTGGTAATTTTCATTACATAAAAGCCTAAAGCTCCATAAACTCCTAAAATACCTTTAAATTTTTTCTATAAATTTTTAAAAAATTCATAAAAAATTTCAAAAGTTGGAACAGAACTTGCTTATAAATCTCATATAAACGCAAAAATTTCTAAATAAAGCGTTAAAATTTAAAGCAATATTTTATAAAGGATTTAAGATGATGAGATCACTTTGGTCTGGCGTAAGCGGACTACAAGCACATCAAGTTGCGATGGATGTTGAAGGTAATAACATTTCAAATGTTAATACCACTGGTTTTAAATACTCTCGTGCAGATTTTGGAACTATGTTTAGCCAAACAGTAAAAATCGCTACAGCACCAACTGACGGAAGAGGTGGATCAAACCCACTTCAAATCGGTCTTGGCGTTTCAGTAAGTTCT
Source organism: Campylobacter sp. US55 (assembly GCF_004378955.1). NCBI lineage: Bacteria > Pseudomonadati > Campylobacterota > Epsilonproteobacteria > Campylobacterales > Campylobacteraceae > Campylobacter > Campylobacter sp. US55. The sequence goes on along the minus strand of NZ_RYYF01000002.1, from coordinate 148,575 downwards.
ACAACAAGAATTCACTCTCAAGGTTCAGTTCAAACTACAGATAAAAACACTGACGTTGCTATCAATGGTGATGGTTTTTTTATGGTAAGTGATGATGGCGGACTTACAAACTATCTTACAAGAAGCGGAGACTTTAAGCTTGATGCTTACGGAAATTTTGTAAATAATGCAGGCTTTGTGGTTCAAGGATGGAATATCAACTGGGATGATCAAACCATAGATAGTTCAAGAAGTCCACAAAATATTTTCATCGATCCAGGTATGCACATCCCTGCAGCAAAATCAACCGAAGTGGCTATAAAAGCAAATTTAAATAGCGGTTTAAATATTGGCACTTCTAGTACAAATTTATACGGGCTTGACTCTGTTCATGGTTGGAATACGAAAACTAATAGAGCCGAAGATGAAAATGACACAGGAACTACTCAGTTTTATACTACTTCTAAAAACTCAGTAGAAGTAACAGAAAAAGGTGTGGATGCGGGAGCACTTTTTAATGCTAGTGGAACAGGACTTAATCTAAGAGATGGGCAAGGAATTTGGGTTTCATACGCAGATGCAAAATATTCAACCAATAAAGTAGGTGTAAGTGCTTTTGATTCAAATTTACAACAAAATCAAACAGCAGCTTTTTGGGGAAATGCAGATCAAAAAGTAACTTTAGACATTACTTTAAATGGTGTAAGAATTACAAATAATGAAATTCAAAGTATAGATGAAGCTATAGCTTATATCAATACTTTTACTGCCCCAACTGATACTAGAGATGGAACTGGGGTAAAAGCGGTTAAAAATTCTGATGGCAGTGGTATAGAATTTGTCAATACAAATTCTGATGGCACTACAGACAATATGAAAAATATAAATCTTGTAGTCGCTTCTACTAATACAGCGGGAGAACTTTGGAATGCTAAATGGAGTGCACAAGAACAAAAATTTACTTTTAATCAAAATGATCCTGCAATAACAAAAAATAATACTTCTTTATGGACAGCTACAAATATAACCGGTACTCCAAATGGTAATACAGCTATAACATTAACGGGTAAAGATAGAGTTGAAGTTATTACAGCACATAAGTATATCTATAGTTCAAATCCTGTGAATATAGGTCCTATGTATAATCCAGATGGTGGTCCTTCTTTCATTGATAATGATAATAATGCTACAACTAGACCAACTGATCCTGCTTCAGGAGCTTACTATGATGCGGTAAATGGCGGACTTTTAAATACAAATGCAAGGACTTTTAGAACTACAGAGGATTTAAGAGAACTTTTGCAAAGAGATGCTAGATATGGGGTGGATTATGATGGGAGTGGAGATTTTGCAGTAGCAGATATTAATCAAAGTGTAAAAGTAGTTGTAAATTCAAGCGGACATTTTGCTATCTCTAATGCTAATGAAACATCAACTGTTCCAGGAAATGCAATTAATAATGTTACAAATAATACTACAACAAATCCAAAAACAATGAGTTTTAATATTACGGCTTATTCTAATAAAGAAGGTACTGTAAGCACCAATGATGCTTTTACAGCCATCTTTAAAGCTTGGGATGGTCCTTTAACAGTAGGTGGATCGATCAAAGAAAGCGAGCAACTTAAACTTTCAGCTTTTTCAGCAGGACTTGAAATTTATGATTCTTTAGGTTCAAAACATACTTTAGAAGTGCAGTTTGTCAAACAAAGCACCACTCAAGATGGGGGTAATGAATGGCAAATGATTATCCGTGTGCCAGAACCTGCAGAGATCAACACTACAGGCGAAGGTCCTACGAACATCATCGTGGGTAGTGCAAGATTTAATAATGATGGATCTTTGGCAAGTTATACACCAAAAACTATAAACTTTTCGCCAAACAATGGTGCCGCACCAAATCAACAAATCAAACTTTCTTTTGGAACAAGTGGAAGCAATGACGGCCTTGTAAGCTCAAACTCTGCTTCAACTCTAACAGGACAAGCAACTGATGGTTATACTTCAGGAAACTTAAAACCTGATGCTATCCGCGTTGATGATAAAGGAAATATCTTAGGTGAATTTACCAATGGTAAAACTTTTGCTGTAGCAAAAATCGCAATGGCTTCAGTAGCAAACAACTCAGGCCTTGAAGAAATCGGCGGAAACCTTTTTAAAGTTACTGCAAATAGTGGTAATATTGTAGTAGGTGAAGCAGGAACAGGGGGTCGTGGTGAGATGAAAACCTCAGCTCTTGAAATGTCAAATGTGGATTTGAGCCGTTCTTTAACAGAACTTATCATTATCCAAAGGGGTTATCAAGCAAATTCAAAAACCATTTCAACCAGTGATCAAATGCTTCAAACCTTGATCCAGCTTAAACAATAATTTAAGCTTAGCATTCTATAAAATATTGTTTTTTGCTCCCTTAAAGGGAGCAAGCCTTGCTTTACAAGCCTATCTTGGTAGTCTTGTAATACTAGGCTTAGGCTTGAACTGCCTTCAATTTATTGCTAACTCACTCTTGCTAGGGGTGAGTTGCAATAAAATTGCATTTTCTTATCTGTATCATAATCGTTTTAAAAACTTATTTTGTTATAATTTTTGCTTGAATTTAAATTTAAGGAAAATCTATGCGTTATGGTGAAAAAGAAATCAAAGAATTTGATGTAGAAAATATGGAAATTTGGCCAAATGATGCGAAAAATGACTATATCATTAAAATCACTTTGCCTGAATTTATGTGTTGTTGTCCGCGTTCGGGCTATCCTGACTTTGCAACGATTTATCTTGAGTATATGCCTGATAAATTTGTGGTTGAGCTTAAGGCGATAAAGCTTTATATCAATACTTTTATGTATAGAAATGTTTCACATGAAGCAAGCATCAATGAAATTTATGATACTTTAAAAGATAAATTAAAACCAAAATGGATTAAAGTTGTGGGGGATTTTAACCCGCGTGGAAATGTGCATACGGTAATAGAATGTCGTAGTGATATAGTTGTTCCAAAATAATATTTGAGTAAAATATTCACATATTTTTATGTAAAGATTAAATATTTTATAAAAAGATCTTATTTAATCTTTGAAGAATATATAATATAAAAAGATCTAAATTTTTTAGATCGAATTTTATTAATATAAGGAGTTAGGTTATGAATAAAAAATTATTAAGCATTGTCGCAAGTGCTACTTTGTTTTCAAATTTGGCTTTAGCAGATGAGAATTCTGGTTTTTTTATAGGTGCTGATGCAGCTTTTTTACATACTAAAGTAAAAAGCGATCTTAAACATAATGGGAGTAAAAGTTCAGTGATCAATGGAGATATGATAGAAAATATTCCAGTTTTAGATTTGAAAATAGGATATCGTTTAAATCAACTTCATAGAATTTATTTTCTTTATGCTAATTCTGATGACTTTGATGATTTTATTACAACTCCTCAGTTTAATATAGAAGCTGATTTTTCTATAAATAAATTTTTATTAGGTTATGATTTTACTCCAGAACTTTTTGAAAAAACAAGAGGAGTTTTAGGTGTGTATTCTGGTTATGCAAGAACAGATATTGATTTAAAAACTTCGCGTTTATCTTTATCTAAAAAATTTGATGGTTTTGTTTATGGAGTTAAAGCAGGTGCTATATATGAGCTAACTGAACACAATGAAATAGAACTAGGTGTTAAAGCTGAACAAATAAGATATAATTCTAGAAATTTTTATGAAAATAGCATCGGATCAAATTTTTATGATCCTAAACAAACAAACTATAGTATTTATTTAGGATATGCTTATAAATTTTAAAAAAATGCAACTTTAAGTTGCATTTTATCAACCTCCACCGATAAAGTATTTTTCAACATCATCAAGTAATTTTTCACAAATTTGAGAATCTGTGCTTTTTTCTACTATAAGATTTATATAAGTTTTAGTATCTCTAAAGCTTCCTGCTGATTTTGAATTTTCGCGAGTGAGTTTTTGAGTATCTCTAGTGTATTCTATATTGATGTTAAATTTTAGTGCAGCACTTGCTTCACCTAAATTCGTTTTTACTACTACATTCATTTTAGAAGCTTTAGCGAGTGTAGCTTGGGTTTTATTTATGATTTCTTTAAAGCGTTGGCAAGATCGTATGAGCGTAGCAATAAATTTGTTATCAAGTCCCTCATAAGCTACTTTGAGTTTGTTTTTGATATCTTTTGTACTTTCCTTTTCAGGGGCGACAAAAACCATGTAAAAACCGTTTTTTATAGCTACATTGTCTGTTTTTACATCGCGTCCACTTGACATAACTTTAACATAAATGGCATTATCAAGATAAACACGATCTACCATAGGGCCATAAATTTCGTATTCTTTTTTTCGGACTATGACTTCACGGGCTAGCATATTTAATTTTACATTGGCTTCGTGAATAACAGGTTCCATTTCTTTTTTAATCTCTAAGAGTTCTTTTAACATCAACATCCTTTTTGTTACTTAAAATTACAATTATATCAATAATTTTCTTAATTTAAGAATTTTACAAATACATTTACTAAAAATATGATACATTAAGGATTGATTTTAAACAAAGGAGGAAAAGATGAAACAAATTTTTGAAATTTCAAATTCAGTCCAACAAAAAAGTAAAGATACTTTTAATCTACTACTGCAACTCTCACTCTAAAACTCAATTTTATTTTTAATCATATTTTATATTTTTAAGTTTTTATCATTGTTTGTCAAGTTTTTGAATTTTTTAAATTCATTTAGTCTGTTTGGTTTTAAAGGATTAAATCATGAAAGATAATAAAATCATAATCTTTGATACCACTTTGCGTGATGGAGAACAAGCTTTAGGCAGTTCTTTGGGTATCAATCAAAAATTACAAATTGCTTTAGCGCTTGAAAATTTAGGCGTAGATGTGATAGAAGCAGGTTTTCCGGTATCTTCACAAGGGGATTTTAAAGCGGTGCAAAATATCGCTTCTAAGGTTAAAAATTCAACCATTTGTGCACTTTCTAGGGCATTGGATAAAGATATAGATATGGCTTATGAAGCTTTAAAAGTGGCAAAGCATTTTAGAATTCATACTTTTATAGCCACTTCGACTTTACATATACAAGATAAATTAAAAAAAGATTTTGATGAAATTTTGTCTATGGCAAAAAGAGCGATTATAAGAGCAAGATCTTATACTGATGATGTAGAATTTTCATGTGAAGATGCAGGAAGAACTCCTATAGACAATCTTTGTTTTATGGTAGAAAATGCGATAAAAGCAGGCGCTAAAACCATAAATATCCCAGATACTGTGGGCTATACCTTGCCAAGTGAATTTGCTAATATCATCAAAATTTTATTTAACAAAGTGTCAAATATAGACAAAGCTATCATTTCTGTGCATTGTCACAATGACTTAGGTATGGCAACGGGCAATAGTTTAAGTGCTATTTTACAAGGTGCAAGACAGATAGAGTGCACTATAAATGGACTTGGCGAAAGGGCGGGCAATTGCGCTTTAGAAGAAGTGGTTATGGCGATAAGAACTAGGAAAGATTATTTAAAAGGTTTTTATACTGATATTAAATGTGAAAATATCTCTAAAACTTCAAAATTAGTTTCAGCTATCACTAATGAAAGCATACCTTCGCATAAAGCTATAGTTGGTAGCAATGCGTTTTCTCATAGTTCAGGCATTCATCAAGATGGAGTGCTTAAAAATAGGCAAACTTACGAGATCATAAGCCCTAGTGCCATAGGAATTCATGAAAATCGTATGTTAATGACGGCAAGAAGCGGGAGGGCTATGATAAAAACTTGCCTTGAAAATTTAGGCTATGATGAAAATGCTTATAATTTAGATGATGTTTATGAGCGTTTTTTACGCCTTGCGGATAAAAAGGGTCAAGTGTATGATTATGATTTAGAAGCTTTGATGTTTTTAAGCTATGAAAATGAAGAAGAAAATGAATTTATACTTGAAAAATTAAGCGTGATTAGTGGCAATATCCCAACCGCTTGTGTTTGTATGCGTATTAAAGAAGAGCTAAAAACTGAAGTTTGCACAGGAAATGGTCCTGTTGAAGCAGTTTTTAACTGCATTACTAGGATAACAAATTTAAAGCCCGTACTAAAAGCTTATAGTATCAATGCAAAAAGTTCAGGGGTAGATGCTCAAGGACAAGTGGATGTGGATTTGGAATTTAAAGGGAGACAATTCCATGGAAAAGGACTTTCAACAGATGTTATAGAAGCTTCAGCACAAGCTTTTGTGAGTGCTTATAATGCGATTTATCGCTCTTTAAAAGTAGAAGAAAGGAAAATGGCATGAAAACTTATAAAGTAGCTGTCCTAGCAGGAGATGGCATAGGGCCTTTGGTAATGAAAGAAGCTTTAAAAATTTTAACTTTTATCGCACAAAAATACAATTTTAATTTTGAATTTAACGAAGCTAAAATAGGTGGTGCAAGTATAGATGCTTATGGAGTGGCTTTAAGTGATGAAACTTTAAAGCTTTGTGAGCAAAGTGATGCGATTTTATTTGGTTCTGTGGGTGGGCCTAAGTGGGATAATTTGCCCATAGATCAAAGACCTGAAAGAGCCTCGCTTTTGCCTTTAAGAAAGCATTTTAATTTGTTTGCAAATTTGCGTCCTTGTAAAATTTATGAAAGTTTAACTCATGTTTCACCTTTAAAAAATGAGATTATCCAAAAAGGAGTGGATATTTTATGTGTTAGAGAACTTACAGGTGGGATTTATTTTGGTAAGCAAGATTTAGGCAAAGAAAGTGCGTATGATACTGAAATTTACACTAAAAAAGAGATAGAAAGGATAGCTCATATCGCTTTTGAAAGTGCAAAAATAAGAAAGAAAAAAGTACATTTAATCGATAAGGCGAATGTTTTAGCAAGTTCTATTTTGTGGCGAGAAGTGGTGGCAAATGTTGCAAAAGATTATCAAGATATAAACTTAGAGTACATATATGTGGATAATGCTGCGATGCAGATTGTAAAAAATCCTAGCATTTTTGATGTTATGCTTTGTTCAAATCTTTTTGGTGATATTTTGAGTGATGAGTTAGCTGCTATTAATGGATCTTTAGGTTTGTTAAGTTCAGCAAGTTTAAATGATAAAGGTTTTGGACTTTATGAGCCAGCAGGTGGAAGTGCACCTGATATAGCTCATTTAAATATAGCCAATCCCATAGCTCAAATTTTAAGTGCAGCTTTAATGTTAAAGTATAGTTTCAAAGAAGAACAAGCCGCACAGGATATAGAAAATGCTATATCTTTAGCATTGAAACAAGGAAAAATGACTAAGGATTTAAATGCTAAGTCGTATTTAAATACCGATGAAATGGGGGATTATATTTTAGAAATTTTAAAGGAGAATAACAATGGCTAAAACTTTATATGAAAAAGTCTTTGATGCTCATGTGGTTTATGAAGGCAAAAACGAACTTCCTATACTTTATATCGATAGACATTTAATCCATGAAGTAACAAGCCCTCAAGCATTTTCAGGACTTAAAATGGCTAAGCGTAGAATGGCAAGAGCGGATTTAACTTTGGCTACTATAGATCATGATGTTTCAACTAAAAGTGTAGATTTAAATGCTTGCTCTGATATGGCAAAAGAGCAAATTACAACTTTGATGCAAAATACTAAGGAATTTGGAGTAAGACTTTTAGGACTTGGAGATAAAAATCAAGGCATAGTTCATATAGTAAGCCCTGAGCTTGGCTTTACTTTACCTGGGGTTACTTTAGTTTGCGGGGATTCTCATACAGCAACTCATGGAGCTTTTGGAGCTTTAGCTTTTGGTATAGGCACAAGTGAAGTAGAACATGTCATGGCAACGCAAACTTTAAAACAAGCCAAACTTAAAACTATGAAAATCGAATGTAAAGGGCAGTTTCAAAAAGGCGTTTATGCTAAGGATTTGATTTTATATTTGATCGCACAATACGGCACGGCAAAAGGCACAGGCTATGCTATAGAATTTTGCGGAGAACTTATAAAAAATTTAAGCATGGAAGCTAGAATGACTCTTTGTAATATGGCTATAGAATTTGGAGCGAAAGTAGGTATGATAGCTCCTGATGAGATCACTTTTGAGTATATTAAGGGAAAGGAATTTACACCTAAAGGAGAAGAATTTCAAAAGCATTGTGAGTATTGGAAGAGTTTAAGAAGTGATGAAGGAGCAAAATATGATGAGAGTATTACTCTAGATGTAAGCAAGATAAAACCACAAATTAGCTATGGAACAAATCCTTCGCAAGTGATTGGCATAGATGAAAAAATTCCAAAAATAAGCGATTTTAAAAATCAAAGTGAGCAAAAATCTTTGCTTGATGCTTTATCTTATGTAAATTTAGAGCAAGATCAAGTTATAGAAGGGGTAAAAATCGACATTGTATTTATAGGATCTTGCACAAATGGGCGCTTAGAAGATCTTAAAATAGCCGCTGATATCTTAAAAGGGCATAAAATTCATAAAAATGTTAAAGCTTTAATCGTGCCTGGTTCAATGCAAGTAAGAAAAGAAGCTGAAAATTTAGGACTTGATAAGATTTTTATCGAGGCAGGGTGTGAGTGGAGATATGCAGGGTGTTCTATGTGTCTAGGCATGAATGATGACAAGGCAAATTCAGGTCAAAGAGTTGCTTCAACTTCAAATCGTAACTTTGTAGGCAGACAAGGTAAAGGTTCTATCACTCATTTGATGAGTCCTGCAAGTGCGGCAGCTTGTGCCATAGAAGGTGTTATTTGTGATAATAGAAAGTATTTAGGAGTCTAATATGCAAAAATTTATTATACATAAAGGTATAGCTTGTCCTTTAGAATATGCCAATATAGACACAGATCAAATTATACCTAAGCAATTTTTACTTGCAGTGTCTAAGCAAGGTTTTGGTAAGCATTTGTTCCATGATTTGCGCTATTTGGATGATAAAGAAAGTGTTTTAAATATGGATTTTAATCTTAACAAAGAAGAATATCAAAATAGTTCTATTTTGGTAAGTTTTGAAAATTTTGGTAGTGGATCTTCAAGAGAGCATGCGCCTTGGGCTTTGGTTGATTATGGTATTAGAGCTATTATCGCACCTTCTTTTGCAGATATTTTTAAAAACAATGCCTTAGGAAATGGTTTGCTTACCATAGAACTTGCTAAAGATGAGGTTGTGGGAATAGTTGATGAGTTAAAAAAATCTCAAGATAAAAATATAGAAATTTCTTTGTTGGAAAAAAGAGTAATTTTTAAAGATAAGATTTTTTCTTTTGATTTAGATGATTTTCGCAGAATTTGTCTTTTGGAAGGACTTGATAATATAGCTTTGACTTTAAAACATGAAGCACAAATCAAAGCCTATGAAAAAAACTCAAAAAGCTTTTTGGTTTAGAATTTTTTCATAAGCTAAAAAAGGATCTTGGTAATTAGGTATGTCAAAGTTTCCACAAAAATTAAAATCAAGCTTTTTAAAAAGCGAATTCATAGGAAAATTTTTACTATGAGTATCTGCTCTTAAACTTGCCTTGTGATTTTCCAAGGCAAAATTTTTGCAAAAATTTAAAAGTTTTTGTGCCACGCCTTTGCCTTTTGCATTTTGTTTGACGGCTAAACGGTGTAGATAAAAGGCTTTATCATCATAATTTTTGTTAAAAATAACTTGTTTGTAAAATTCAGGTTCAAATTTTTCATTGATGCAGATAAAGCCTAAAATTTCATCATTTTCTTTAAACACATAAAGTTCTTGTGCTTGTATATCTTCTTGAAAAACTATTTCATTGGGATAATTCTCATCCCATTGGTGAAAATTCATAGCTTTCATAGCATTTAAAGCATCTTTTGTGATTTCAAGTATAGAATTTAAATCTTTATGGACGGCTTTTTGTATGATAGTGTTTTGCATGATAATCCTTTGTATAAGGAAGGGTGATGGTGGCTCCGATTGGACTTGAACCAACGGCCACTACCATGTCAAGGTAGTGCTCTACCAGCTGAGCTACGGAACCATATGGTGGAGCATAGCGGGTTCGAACCGCTGACCCCAACGCTGCCAGCGTTGTGCTCTCCCAGCTGAGCTAATGCCCCTTTATAAGTCTGAGATTTTATCGCAATATTACTTGTTTTTGGCTGAAAACTAAAATCAAATTTTTAATTTATGATGTAATATATGTATAAAAAGATTTATTTTTTATGAAAAATTAGAGAATTAATGAGAGTAATTTTACTATTTGATTAATTCTAAAATATCTCTTTTTTTGTTAAGTTCAAGTTGTCTAGAATAATAAAAATATTTGGTCAAAACCAAAATTCCTATATGGAATTCTTTTTTCTTATCTAAAAATTTCTTAATATATTGATGAGCATTATTAATAATTTCCAATGCATCTTTTGGGCGACTTTTAAAATATTCAATTACTGCTGACAAATTCTCATTATCAATCAAAGCAAAGTGATAATTTGGTTTTAAAGTTCCTTCCATAAACCAAGTTTCGCAAGTTATTTTTGGAGCTAAAACTAAAGAATTAGAATTCATAGCCCATTTTAAGTTGCTTGCTACATCGTTACCCTCTAAAGAAATTATAAATTTATATTTCATTTGTTCTTTTTTGTTTAAAAAGTTTTTTTTCCATTGGCTAGGTTGTTTTGAAGTATCTCCTATATCGCAAAAAGTTCTACTAAAATAAGAATCAAAAAATTCTTTTCTATGTTTTTGATATACTGCTCCTCTAAATATTGCTATATCCTTTTTATTTTCATAGTTTATGTTATCTTTTAAAAAGCAAAAGTGCCTATTTTTATCAAGTTTTAATAAAATATTATTTATATTATTTTCCAAAGATCTCGATTTGCAAATAGTTGCTTCTTTAAAAGTATATCTTACATCGCCAAATTCTTTATTCCATAAAAATTCATCTTTAAAGTATTTACTGATTTCATAAGCATCAAAAGCATAAGAGGTGCTTTTAAAAGGAAATTTTCCTATTTTTTCCTTTGCTGTAGGTGTAAAAAATTCATTTATTTGATTATAATATTTAACTCGAGCTTGTATTTCTTCTAAGTCTTTAATATTGTATTTTAAAATATCATTAAAAATTTTATCTAAATTTATTTGAAAAAAATATCTTGGTATAAAAGATATTCCTATTCCTTTTAAATTCATCAAAAGTCTTGATTGTAGCATTATAAAAAACCTGATAAATAAAATTTTTAAAATTTTATCAAAAATTTAAGAATTTATAAACAATAAAATAACTTTTGACAAAACAATAATATTTTAAATATTAAAAATAAGAATGGCAGACAGGAAGGGATTCGAACCCTCGAAAGCTTGCACTTTACACGCGTTCCAGGCGTGCTCCTTCAACCGCTCGGACACCTGTCTATGAAATAAAGAATTCATTATATCTATAAAAGCTTTAAAAATAAAGAAATTTTTTAAATATTGAAAATAAAATTATTTTTTAAAAAATCAGAAAATTTTTAGTAAAAAGTAGTATAATTATATTTTTATTTTTAGTCAGGGTAGCTCAGCTGGTTAGAGCGCTGGTCTCATAAGCCGGAGGTCGGGAGTTCAAGTCTCCCCCTTGACACCATTAAGTGTAATAATTATTTTTTTTCTTTTGTTACTACAAAAACAATTCCACCAAAACCTATAATCACAACAGCTGTTATAAAAACGATTTCGAAAATATCTAGTATTGTCATTGTTCTTTTGCCCTTTCTTTAAGCTGTCCACAAGCAGCTGAGATATCAAGTCCTTTACTTTCTCTTATAGTGCAAGTTACACCTTTATTGCTGAGTAAATCTTGGAATTTAATCGCATTTTCTAAACTAGGACGTTTATATAAACTTCCTTCATGTGGATTAAAGAGTATTAAATTTACTTTAGCTTTAATGCCATTTAAAAGTTTAACTAATTCTTTGGCGTGTTCAAGCTTATCATTGATACCATCGATCAAAAGATATTCAAACATTATTCTTTTTCTTTGATCTATAGGAAATTCACGCACCGCATCCATAATCGCAGCGATATTATAAGCTTTATTGATAGGCATGAGTTCGGTTCGAAGCTCGTCATTAACCGCATGTAATGATATAGCAAGTAAAACACCTAAATTCATTTGACCTAATTCTTTGATTTGTTTTGCCAAACCGCTAGTACTGATGGTTTGACGGCGAGGACTTATGGCAAGCCCATCATTTTGTGCTAAAATTTTTACCGCTTTAGAAACATTTTTAAGATTATCCAAAGGCTCGCCCATACCCATATATACTATATTTACACGGTGTTCATAAGGGATATTATTTTGTTTTTTGATCCATAAAATTTGTCCGACTATCTCCCCTGCACTTAAATTTCTTTTCAAACCACCCTTGGCAGTAAGACAAAAACTACATCCACTTTTACAACCCACTTGAGAAGAAACACAGATAGTGTATCTTGCATGAGAAATTCTTTTGCCTTCTGCATCTATTTTTTCTTCTTTCATAGGCAAAAGCACACTTTCTACCCTTAAACCATCAACGAGTTCAAAAAGATATTTTATACTTCCATCTTTACTTTGCTCATTTTTAACACATTTTACAGGGGAAAAATGAAAATTTTGCGCAAGTTCTAAACGCAAATCTTTTGGCAAACTTGACATATTGGAAAAATTATTGGCATATTTTTGATAAATCCATTGATAAATTTGTTTCACGCGAAACATCGGTTTGATTTTTTCTCCTAATTCTTCAGGTAAAAAATCTAAAATATTAACAAGCTCTTTCAAAATTATTTTCCTTTTTGAATTTTTAAATATAATGATATTTTTTTAAGTATTCTTCTAATTTTTCTTTTGCCTTTTGATGATTTTTTATAAAATCTTCGTGAGCGTTTTCATTGCAAAAATTTGTTGCACACAAAATACACTCTGCATCAATATTTAAATTTTTAGCTACACTTAAAACAGAAAAGGCTTCCATATTTTCTGCAAAAAAATCTAATTTCGAAAATTCTTTTGCTGCTTTTGAATTTTGACAAATATAATTTGAAGAATTGATCTTGATTGTTTCACGAGAAACATTTTCTTTTTCTAAACAAATTTCATATTTTGCAGGAGTATAAAAAGCATGTGAAATTTTAGAAAATTCTACATTAAAAGCGTGTGAACTTTTGTAAATTTCTAAAATTTTACCCTTATCGTAAAGCCCACAAGTTCCTATAAATATAAGTTTTGATGGTTTTTCTTTGAAGCAAAGTTGACTCAAATGAAAAGCTGATTCAACCAAACCTATACCTATAGCTTTTGCAAAAGAAAAATTTTCATTTCCACCCGCACAAACAATCATTTTGATCCTTATGAAATTTTACAAAAAATAATTCTACCTAAAAAGACTTAATTAAGAATTTTTAGATAAAATTATTTCTTATGGTTAAAGCAAAAAAACAATACGGACAAAATTTTTTAATCGATAAAAGCGTATTAGCAAAAATCATCCAAGCCATACCCAAAGAGATGAACAATATCATTGAGATTGGGCCTGGCTTAGGTGATTTAACGCAAGAACTTTTAAAAATTTCTCAAGTAAAAGCTTATGAAATCGATAATGATCTCATACCTATTTTAAAAAAGAAATTTCAAAAAGAACTTGAATGTGGAAAATTTAACTTGATCCATCAAGACGCAAGCGAAGCTTTTAATCCTAGTCTTGATGAAAAACCATATTTTTTGGTTGCAAATTTGCCTTATTATGTTGCAAGTCACATTATATTAAAAGCCTTAGAAGATAAAAATTGTCTAGGGCTTATTGTAATGGTGCAAAAAGAAATGGCTGAAAAATTCTGCGCTAAAGAAGGAAATAGTGAGTTTTCTTCCTTAGGTGTTTTAAGTGCAATGATTTGCGAAAGAAAAATGCTTTTTGATGTTGATCCACAATGTTTTAATCCTCCACCAAAAGTTATGTCAGCGGTGATGAGTTTGATTAAAACTAAGGATTTTGATGAACTTTGCGAAATAGAAAATTTCAAAAATTTTCTAAAAGACTGTTTTAAAGCTCCTAGAAAACAACTCTTAGGAAATTTAAAAACATATAAAGCAAAAGTTTTAGAAGTTTTAAGCACTCTTGGCTTAAAAGAAAACATCAGACCACATGAAATTTGCGTTGATTCATACCTTAAAATTTATGACAAATTAAAGGATGAATATGGACGAAAACAAAGAGATAAATAAAAACGAACAAAATCCGAACTCAAATTCAAAAAACAATAAACGCTATAAATATAAAAATCGCAGAAAAAAATTAGCCGATTCTTTGCAAAATGAAAATGATACTCCAAAAATTGATCAAAATTCCAACAAGGAAATTTCTGAAAACTCAGAGAATAAAACTGAGAAAAAAAAGAAAAAAAATCGCAATCTTCCTTCAAAACTCACAGGTAATGAAGATTGGCAAATCGCTCTTGCAGAATGTATAGAAGCTAACCGTGTTTCACATGAAAACCGCTTACACCCTTTAAAATATAATAATTCTAGCGAACATAAAATCTGCATCACTCCTTTAGGGGGTTTAGGAGAAATTGGTGGAAATATCAGTGTTTTTGAAACCAATAAAGATGCAATTATAGTAGATATAGGTATGAGTTTTCCTGATGGAACTATGCATGGGGTAGATATTATCATCCCTGATTTTGACTATGTAAGAAAAATTAAAGATAAAATTCGTGGTATAGTAATTACCCATGCGCACGAAGATCATATCGGTGCGGTGCCTTATTTTTTTAAAGAATTTCAATTTCCTATCTACGCTACACCTTTGGCTTTAGGGATGATTTCAAACAAATTTGAAGAACATGGCTTAAAAGCAGAACGCAAATGGTTTCGCCCTGTAGAAAAACGCAAAGTTTATGAAATAGGTGAATTTGATATAGAGTGGATCCACATCACACATTCTATCATTGATGCTTCAGCACTTGCGATCAAAACAAAAGCAGGAACTATCATCCACACAGGTGATTTTAAAATCGATCAAACCCCAATCGATGGCTATCCAACAGACTTAGGACGTTTGGCACATTATGGAGAAGAAGGAGTTTTATGTCTTTTAAGTGATAGTACAAATTCTTATAAAGAAGGTTATACAAAAAGTGAAAGCTCTGTAGGACCAACTTTTGATCAAATTTTTGCGCGTACTAAGGGTAGGGTGATTATGAGTACTTTTAGTTCTAATATCCACCGTGTTTATCAAGCTATCACTTATGGTTTAAAATACGGCAGAAAAGTTTGTGTTATCGGACGTTCTATGGAAAGAAATCTTTATACCACTATGGAATTAGGCTATATTAAACTTGATAGAAAAATTTTCATCGATGCTGATGAAGTAAGCAAATATAAAGACAATGAAGTGCTTATCGTAACTACAGGAAGTCAAGGCGAAACCATGAGTGCGCTTTATAGAATGGCAACTGATGAGCATAAATTTATAAAGATTAAGCCTACAGATCAAGTAATCATTTCAGCTAAAGCTATACCAGGAAATGAAGCAAGCGTTTCTGCAGTACTTGACTATCTTTTAAAAGCAGGGGCTAAAGTAGCGTATCAAGAATTTAGCGAAATTCATGTAAGCGGACACGCTAGCATAGAAGAGCAAAAGCTTATGCTAACCCTTACTAAGCCTAAATTTTTCTTGCCAGTTCATGGAGAATACAATCACATCACTAAACACAAAGAAACAGCGATGAAGTGCGGTATCCCAGAAAGAAATATCTATCTTATGAGCGATGGCGATCAAGTAGAACTTTGCCAAAAATATGTCAAACGCATAAAAACCGTAAAAACAGGTAAAGTTTTTGTGGATAATCAAATCAACAAACAAATCGCCGATGATGTAGTTATAGATCGTCAAAAACTTGCAGATAGTGGTATAGTGGTTATTATCGCACAAATTGACAAAGCCACAAAAACACTGATCAACAAACCAAGAGTATTTAGCTATGGGCTAGTAGCTGACAAACACGATCATGCTTTTAGCAAAGATATGGCTGAAGTTTTAGGACAATTTTTCATCAATGTTAAAGATGAAGTGCTCAATGATCCAAGATTTTTAGAAAATCAAATCCGCCAAGTTTTAAGAAAACACATCTTTAGAAAGATTAAAAAATACCCAACCATAGTTCCAACTATTTTTGTAATGTAAAAAAGGGCAAAAACGCCCTTTTTAAGGAAGATCAAATGAGAATTAATAAATTTATATCCCATAACACCCGCTATTCACGCCGTGAAGCTGATGAGCTTATCAAACAAGGCTTAGTAAAAATAAACAACAAAATTGCCCTTTTAAGCGATGAAGTTAAATTTGATGATAAAGTCTTTGTTAAAGGTAAAAGAGTACAAAAAAGAACGCAATTTAGCGTGATAATCTACCATAAACAAAAAGGTGAAATTGTCAGTAAAAAAGACGATCGTGGAAGAAAAACTATATACGATACCTTGCCAAGACAATTTAGTACTTGGCTTAGCGTAGGTAGGCTGGATTATGCAAGTGAAGGCTTACTTTTGCTTACAGACTCTCCTGTGATTGCCGATGCTTTAATGCATAGCGATTTAGAAAGAGAATACTACCTTAAAGTTAAAGGCACGGTGAGCAAACAAGTCATCGAAGCCATGCAAAATGGACTTGAGATTAAAAATGAAAAAAAAGGCGCACATGCAAAAACTAAAATTACCTCTATGAGTTTTGCTCCTTTTATAGACTTTGAAATTTTTGGATCAAGCGGAGGCTATACCAAGCTTAGAGTGGTTATAAATGAAGGTAAAAATAGAGAGCTTAGACGCTTTTTTGGACATTTTGATCTTGAAGTCATGGATCTTAAGCGTGTTGCTTTTGGGGCCTTAGATCTTGGTATGTTAAAGGCAGGAAAACATCGTTATTTAGAAAATGGCGAATATGAAAAATTAAGAGATTTTTTAAAATTTAATGAAATAAGATATTGACCATTATATATAAAAATTTAAAAAATAATGATAATTTTTAAATTCTAAAAATTCTATTTTTATCCTTTTTAAAAGGAAAATAATAGAAAAATTTCATCAAATTCCTTGACTTTGAAAACAAGATTTTATATACTCTCATTTCAATTTTTATAAATTGGTTAGTTTTTAACTAACGAGTTCTTTTTAAAGGAAATATTATGGAAAGAATTAGGCTTAAGCTAAAAGCTTATGACCATCGAGTACTAGACAGAACAGTTGCAGCAATCGTAGAAGCTGTTAAAAGAACAGGTGCGGATATCAGAGGTCCGATACCAATGCCTACTAAAATCAAACGCTATACAGTTTTAAAATCTCCACACATTAACAAAGATTCTCGTGAGCAGTTTGAAATAAGAATTCACGCGCGTATGCTAGATATAGTAGCAGCGACTCCAGATACAGTTGATTCTTTAACTAAGCTTGATTTAGCGCCAGAAGTAAGCGTTGAAGTAAGAGCTATGGGTAAGTAAGGATAAGATATGGAATATATTGTAGAAAAAATCGGAATGAGCAGAACAATTACTAATCCAAGTATCGCTGTAACTTTACTAAGAGTTGTAAATGCAAAAGTATGTGAAGTTGAAGGCGGAAAGGCTTTAGTAGCATATCCAAAAGGCAAAGCAAGTAATAAATGTGTCGCAGGACAACAAAAAAAGTATAATCTTTCTGCAGAATACAATAGATTTGCGACTTTAGAAGTAGCAAATACTGAAGCAGGAGATTTAGATGAAACTCCATTAAATGAAGCAAAAATTTTAAAAGTAAGCTTTAACACTAAAGGTAGAGGTTATAGCGGTGTTATGAAAAGACATAACTTCGCAGGGGGTCCAGCAAGTCATGGTTCGAGATTTCATAGACGCCACGGATCTATTGGTAATAGAGAATGGCCAGGTCGTGTTCAACCAGGTATGAAAATGGCAGGACATTATGGAAATACTAAAGTAACCGTTAAAAACGAAGTTGTATCTTATGATGCTGAAAACAAAATTTTAGTAGTTAAGGGTGCAGTACCAGGTTATAATGGTGCTATGGGTAAAATAAGGATTGCAAAATGAGTAAAGTAGTTGTTTTAAATGATAAATTAGAAAAAGCAGGTGAACTTGATTTACCTTCAAAATATGCGGAAGTAAATCCACACAATCTTTACTTATATGTAAAATCTTACCTTGCAAGTTTAAGAGCAAATACAGCTCATACTAAAGGTAGAAGTGATGTAAGTGGTGGTGGTAAAAAACCTTGGAGACAAAAAGGTCGTGGCGGTGCTAGAGCGGGTTCAACAAGAACTAACGTTTGGGTAGGCGGTGCGGTTGCTTTTGGTCCAACAAATGAAAGAAACTACTTCCAAAAAGTAAATAAAAAACAAAAAAGATTGGCGCTTGAAAGAGCTTTAGCAGATAAAGCAGCTAAGGGTGCGTTATTTGCTACTGATTCTTTAGCTATTGAAAGTGGCAAAACAAAAGATGCAAACGCTGTGATTAAAAAACTTGGCGTCAAAGATGCTTTAATCGTTAAAGATTTACTAGATGAAAAAACACTTTTAGCTTACAGAAATTTAGCAAATTGCTATGTAGTTGATGTAAGCGAAGTAAATGCTTATTTAGTATCTGTATTTAATGCTGTTATCATAGAAAAATCAGCGTTAGAATCTATTACAAAAGAGGGATAATTATGGCAGATATTACTGATATAAAGACTATACTTTACACAGAAAAAAGTTTGAATTTGCAAGAGCAAGGTGTCGTAGTTATTCAAACTTCACCAAAGATGACTAAAACAGGCTTAAAAGCGGTTTTAAAAGAGTATTTTGGTGTAACTCCAAAAAGCATCAATTCTTTAAGAATGGATGGAAAAGTTAAGCGTTTTAGAGGTCGTTTAGGTCAAAGAAACGATTACAAAAAATTCTATGTTAAGCTACCTGAAGGTGTTAGCTTAGAAAATACGGAGGCTTAAGATGGCAATTAAAACTTATAAACCATATACTCCAAGTAGAAGATATATCACAGGTTTAAGTTCTGAAGATATTACAGCTAAACCAAGTGTACGCTCACTACTTGTTAAACTTCCAGCACACGCAGGTCGTAACAGCTATGGAAGAATTACAAGTCGTCATAAAGAAGCAGGTGCTAAAAAACTTTATAGAATTATTGATTTTAAACGTCGTAAATTCGGTATAGAAGGCAAAGTAGAAGCAATCGAGTATGATCCATATAGAAATTGTAGAATTGCTTTGATTGCTTATAAAGATGGGGAAAAAAGATATATTCTTCAACCACGTGGATTAAGCGTTGGAGATATTGTTGCAGCTGCTGAAAGCGGACTTGATATTAAACCAGGTAATGCAATGAAACTTAAAAATATTCCTGTGGGTACTATTGTTCATAATGTTGAGTTAAAGCCAGGTAAAGGCGGTCAAATGATCCGTTCTGCAGGTGCTTACGCACAACTTATGGGTAAAGAAGAAAAATATGTTATTTTAAGACTTGCAAGTGGCGAAATGAGACAAGTTTTAGCTGAATGTATGGCAAGTATCGGTGAAGTTGGAAATGAAGAATGGGCTAACGTAACTATCGGTAAAGCAGGTAGAAATCGCCATAGAGGTATCCGCCCGCAAACTCGTGGTTCTGCAATGAACCCAGTAGATCACCCGCACGGTGGGGGTGAAGGTAAGAAAAATTCAGGCCGTCATCCAGTAACTCCATGGGGTAAACCAACCAAAGGTGCGAAAACTCGTCGTAAAAAAGCTAGCGATAAGCTAATAATTTCAAGAAGAAAAGGAAAGTAAGATGGCTAGATCACTAAAAAAAGGTCCTTTTGTTGATGATCATGTAATGAAAAAAGTCATCGCTGCTAAAAAGGCTAATGATAATAAACCAATTAAAACTTGGTCAAGAAGAAGCACAATTACTCCTGATATGATAGGACTTACATTTAATGTTCATAATGGTAAAAGCTTCATTCCAGTTTATATTACTGAAAATCACATCGGTTATAAACTTGGTGAATTTGCTCCAACACGCACATTTAAAGGGCATAAAGGCTCTGTGCAAAAAAAAATTGGTAAGTAAGGGATAAGATATGAGTAAAGCATTAATTAAATTCATAAGATTATCTCCAACTAAAGCAAGATTGATTGCTAGAGAAGTTCAGGGGATGAATGCAGAATTAGCTATGGCTAGTTTAAAATTTATGCCAAATAAAGGTGCAAAATACATCGCAAATGCAATTTCAAGTGCAGTAGCAAATGGTGGCTTTGAAGCAAACGAAGTGGTTGTAAAAAGTTGTCGTGTTGACGCAGCTGCGGTATTAAAAAGATTTAGACCAAGAGCTAGAGGAAGTGCAAGTCGTATTAGAAAGCCAACTTCACATATTTTAGTAGAAGTGGCAAAAGCAGAAGTGAAAGCTGAAGAGAAAAAAACAGTAGCTAAAAAAGCTCCAGCAGCTAAAAAGACTACTACAACAAAAGCTCCAGCTAAAAAAACAACAAGCGCTAAAAAAGCAACAGCAAAAAAGGAAAGCTAATGGGACAAAAAGTTAATCCAATTGGTCTAAGACTAGGAATCAATAGAAACTGGGAATCAAGATGGTTTCCAACTAAAGCAAATTTAGTAGAAAATATCGGTGAAGATTACAAAATCAGAGCTTTCTTAAAAAGAAAACTTTATTATGCAGGAATTAGCCAAATTTTAGTAGAAAGAACTGCTAAAAAACTTCGCGTTACTGTAGTTGCTGCAAGACCAGGTATCATCATCGGTAAAAAAGGTAGTGATGTTGATAATTTAAGAAAAGAATTGCAAGATTTAATCGGTAAAGATGTAAATATCAATATCAAAGAAGAAAGAAAAGCAGGAGCTTCAGCTCAACTTGCTGCTGAAAGTGTTGCAACTCAACTTGAAAAAAGAATTGCTTTTAGAAGAGCGATGAAAAAAGTAATTCAAGGTGCGCAAAAAGCAGGTGCTAAAGGGATTAAAGTTTCAGTTTCTGGTCGTTTAGGCGGTGCTGAAATGGCAAGAACAGAATGGTATCTTGAAGGACGCGTTCCACTTCATACTTTAAGAGCAAAAATCGATTATGGTTTTGCAGAAGCTAGAACTACTTATGGAAACATAGGGGTTAAAGTATGGATCTTTAAAGGTGAAGTATTACACAAAGGTATGCAACCTGAAAAAACTGAAGAAAGTGCTCCAGCTAAAAAGCCAAGACGCACAAGAAGGGGTAAATAATCATGTTAATGCCAAAAAGAACTAAATATCGCAAAATGATGAAAGGGCGTAACAGAGGTTATGCTAATCGTGGAACAGAATTTACTTTTGGTGAATTTGCATTAAAAGCAACTGAAGCAGGACGCATTAACTCACGCCAAATTGAAGCAGCGCGTATCGCTTTAACTCGTTTTGTTAAAAGACAAGGAAAAACTTGGATTAGAGTTTTCCCAGATAAGCCTTTGACAAAAAAACCTTTAGAAACTCGTATGGGTAAAGGTAAAGGTGCTGTTGAAGAATGGGTAATGAATATCAAGCCAGGTCGTATCATTTATGAAATGGCAGGAGTAAGCGAAGAAATGGCAAGAGAAGCATTGACTTTAGCTATGCATAAACTTCCATTTAAAACTAAGTTTGTTACAAGAGAGAGCCAAAATGAAATATACTGAGATTAAAGATAAAACAGCAGCTGAGCTTGCAACAATGCTAAAAGAAAAAAAGGTGCTTTTATTCACTTTAAAACAAAAGCTAAAAACAATGCAACTTACTAATCCAAAAGAGATTAGCCAAGTAAAAAAAGACATTGCTAGAATAAATACAGCAATTAACGCTTTAAGATAAGGATAGAAAATGGCATTTAAAAGAGAAATTCAAGGCGTTGTTGTTAAAATCGCTGGTGAAAAAACCGCAAGTGTTTTGGTTGAAAGAAAAGTGGTTCATCCAAGATATAGAAAAATTGTTAAACGCTTTAAAAAATATCTAATTCATGATGAGAGAAATGAAGTTAAAGTGGGTGATACTGTTGTTGCAGTAGAATGCAGACCACTTTCAAAAAGAAAATCATTTCGCTTAAAATCTGTATTAGCTACAGGAGTTGAGTAATGATTCAAAGTTTTACAAGACTTGCAGTTGCTGATAATAGCGGTGCAAAAGAATTAATGTGTATCAAGGTTTTAGGGGGTAGCAAAAGAAGATACGCTACCGTAGGTGATGTAATCGTTGCATCTGTTAAAAAAGCTTTACCAAATGGAAAAGTTAAAAAAGGTCAAGTGGTAAAAGCGGTTATCGTTAGAACTAAAAAAGAAATTCATAGAGATAATGGTTCTTTGATTCGTTTTGATGAAAACGCTGCAGTTATTCTTGATAACAAAAGAGAGCCTATCGGAACTCGTATCTTTGGGCCAGTGGGCAGAGAAGTTAGATATGGTGGCTTTATGAAAATCGTTTCACTAGCACCGGAGGTATTATAATGGCGGTTAAATTAAAAATCAAAAAAGGTGATAGCGTTAAGGTTATCACAGGTGATGATAAAGGTAAAACAGGTAAAGTTTTAGCGGTATATCCAAAAACACTTAAAGTGGTAGTTGAAGGATGTAAAATCGCTAAAAAAGCTATTAAGCCGAGTGAGAAAAACCCAAATGGTGGTTTTATCAATAAAGAAATGCCAATGGATATTTCCAATGTGGCAAAAGTTCAGGAGTAAGCGATGATGAGATTAAAAGAAAAATACAATCAAAGCATTAAACCTGCATTGGTTAAAGAATTTGATATCAAAAATCCTATGCTTATCCCTGTGATCGAAAAAGTAGTTATCAGCGTAGGTGCTGGTGAGTTGGCTAAAGATCAAAAAGTATTGCAAAATGTTGCAGATACTATTTCTTTAATTGCAGGACAAAAGGCTGTGATTACTAAAGCTAAAAAATCAGTTGCAGGATTTAAAGTTCGCGAAGGTTTTCCTGTGGGTGTAATGGTAACTTTAAGAAAAGAAAATATGTATGCTTTTCTTGATAAATTAATTTCTATTGCTTTGCCAAGGGTGAAAGACTTTAGAGGTTTAAGTAGAGATGGTTTTGATGGACGCGGAAACTACAACTTCGGTCTTGATGAGCAGTTGATGTTCCCAGAAGTGGAGTATGATAAAATTTTAAGAACTCATGGTATGAACATTTCTATAGTTACAACAGCACAAAATGATAAACAGGCACAAAAGTTATTAGAACTTATCGGTGTGCCATTTACAAAAGGAAAGTAAGATGGCTAAAAAATCAATGATTGCAAAAGCGGCACGCAAGCCTAAATTTAAAGTTAGAGCTTATACAAGATGCCAAATTTGTGGGCGTCCGCATTCGGTTTATAGAGATTTTGGAATTTGCAGAGTTTGCTTAAGAAAAATGGGTAACGAAGGTTTGATTCCAGGTCTTAAGAAAGCAAGTTGGTAAGGATAAAATATGATAAATGATATTATTTCAGATTCACTCACTCGTATCAGAAATGCAGGAATGAGAAAGCTTGAAACAACCAAGCTTTTACATTCTAAAGTTGTAGAAGCTTTAGTTGGAATTTTTCAAGCTAAGGGCTATATTGAGAGTTTTAATGTTATTGAAGAAGATAAAAAGAAATTTATCAATGTAGTTTTAAAATACGATGAAAAAGGTAAGAGTGTTATCAATGAGCTTAAAAGAATTTCTAAGCCTGGTCGTCGTGTTTATAAAGGTAAAGATGAAATCAAGCGTTTTAAAAATGGTTATGGTACTATCGTAGTTAGCACAAGTCATGGTGTTTTAGCTAATGATGAAGCTTATAAAGCAGGTGTTGGCGGCGAAATTTTATGTACCATTTGGTAAAAAATCTGCTTTTTATGGCATTGGGTATCCATTCTTTTAAAAAAGTAGAAATATCCTAGACAAATAAAAAGGAAAAATATGTCTCGTATAGGTAAACAACCGATTGCTATTCCAGCAGGAGTAGAAGTAAAATTAGAAGGAAATTTGCTTAAATTTAAAAAAGGAAATTTGGCAAAAGAACTTGATACTAAAGCAAATGTAAATGTTGAGATTAAAGATAATAATATTCTTTTTTCTCCAAAAGGTGAAGACAGACAAAGTAGAGCTTATTGGGGAACTTACAGAGCTTTAGCTTACAATATCGTTGTAGGTTTAACTCAAGGTTTTTCAAAAACTCTTGAAATCAATGGAGTTGGTTATAAAGCAGCTTTAAAAGGTAAAGTTTTAGAACTAAGCCTTGGTTTTTCTCATCCTATTAATTATGATATTCCAGAAGGAATTGAAATTGTAGTGGATAAAAATACTATTGCAGTTAAAGGAAGTGATAAACAAGTTGTAGGTCAAGTTGCTGCTCAAATTCGTGAATTTAGACTGCCAGAGCCATATAAAGGAAAAGGCGTTAAGTATTCTGATGAACGCATTATCCGCAAAGCTGGTAAGACATCTAAGAAGTAAGGGTAGAATATGAGAGCAAATGTATTAAAAAGAAAACTAACTTTAAGAATCAAAAGAAAAAAAAGAATTAGAGCGAAAATTTCAGGTTGTGAAAATTTTCCAAGAATTTCTGTATTTAAATCAAACAGAACTCTATATATCCAAGCGATTGATGATGTAAAAGCTGTAACTTTAGCAGCAGTTGATGGACGCAAACTTGGCGTTAAAGCAAATAAAGAAGGTGCTAAAAAAATCGCTGCTGAATTTGCTAAAACTTTAAAAGCTAAAAAGATAGAACAAGCTGTTTTTGATAGAAATGGTTATGTATATCATGGTGTTATCGCAGCATTGGCTGAATCTTTAAGAGAAAATGGCATTAGGCTATAAGGGGTAAATCGATGGAAAAATATAATAGAGAAGAATTTGAAGAAGTAATCGTCGATATCGGCAGAGTTACTAAGGTTGTTAAAGGTGGTAGAAGATTTAGATTTACTGCTTTAGTTATCATTGGAAACCGCAAAGGTTTAGTAGGTGTTGGTTATGGTAAGGCTAAGGAAGTTCCAGATGCTATCCGTAAAGCTGTTGATGATGCGTTTAAAAATATCGTTGAAGTTAAAACTAAAGGCTCAACTATCGCTCACGATGTAGAGGTAAAATATAACGCAAGTAGAATTTTACTTAAACCAGCTAGTGAAGGTACAGGAGTTATCGCAGGTGGTTCTACACGCCCTATCGTGGAACTTGCAGGTATTAAAGACATCTTAACCAAGTCTTTGGGTTCAAATAATTCAGCTAATGTGGTTCGTGCTACAATCAAAGCTTTAACAATGTTAAAAGGATAAGAAGATGAATTTAACAAAAGCAGCGGGTTCAACGCATAAAACTAAAAGAATTGGCCGTGGTCAAGGTTCTGGCATGGGTAAGACTGCTACTAAAGGGGGTAAAGGTCAAACTGCTAGAAAAGGTTATAATGAAAAAAGAGGTTTTGAAGGGGGTCAACAACCACTTCAAAGAAGACTACCAAAAGTAGGTTTTACTTCTAAAATTCAAAAACCTTATGTGATCAATGTTGAAAAAATCACAGCTATAAAAGAGCTTAGTGAAATTACATTTGAGAGCATTAAAAGTGTTCACAAAATTTCAAAGTCTGTGAATAAAATCAAATTAATTGGTGCAAGTGCAAAAGACTTAGTATCAAAAATCAAAGACGAGAATATTAGCGTCACCGGATCAAAATAATGAATAGAGCATTGACGAATAAGATTTTAATCACCTTAGCATTTTTGTTTGCTTATAGGGTTCTGGCTTATGTGCCAGTTCCTGGCGTCAATGCTGATGTGATTGCGGAATTTTTTAATAACAATCAAAACAATGCTTTGGGTTTATTTAATGTTTTTAGTGGTGGAGCGGCTGAACGCTTTTCTATCATTTCTTTAGGTATTATGCCTTATATTACTGCTTCTATTATTATGGAGCTTCTTGCAGCAACTTTTCCAAATATCGGTAAGATGAAAAAAGAGCGTGATAGTATGCAAAAATATATGCAAATTATCCGTTATGCGACTATTGTGATTACTTTGGTTCAAAGTATAGGCGTTGCTATAGGCTTGCAAAGCTTACATGGTCGTGGTGGTGCAGGGGCTATAATGGTGGAAGATTTAAGTATGTTTATCGCACTTTGTGCTATTTCTATGCTTGCAGGAACTATGCTTTTAATGTGGCTTGGTGAACAAATCACACAAAGAGGTATAGGAAATGGTATTTCTTTAATCATTTTTGCAGGTATTGTTTCAGGTATTCCAAGAGCGATTTCAGGAACTGTAGGGCAAATCAATTCAGGCGAGATGAATTTCTTAACCGCTTTTGCAATTTTTGCTTTGATTTTAATCACCATAGGCGTGATTATTTATGTAGAACTTGGAGAAAGAAGAATTCCTATTTCTTATTCTCGTAAAGTTGTAATGCAAAATCAAAACAAACGTATTATGAATTATATTCCTATTAAACTCAATCTTAGTGGGGTTATTCCACCGATTTTTGCTAGTGCGATTTTGATGTTTCCAACAACGATTTTACAAACTAGTACAAATCCTTATCTACAAGCTATTAATGACTTTTTAAATCCAAATGGTTATTTGTTTCATGTTTTAACTTTCTTGTTTGTGATTTTCTTTGCTTATTTTTATGCTTCTATCGTATTTAATGCTAAAGATATAGCAGAAAATTTGAAAAAACAAGGTGGTTTTATCCCTGGAATTCGTCCAGGTGAAGGAACTTCAAGTTATCTTAACGAAGTAGCTTCTCGTTTAACTTTATCAGGTTCTATTTATTTAGGGCTTGTTGCAACCTTACCTTGGGTTTTGGTGAAATTTATGGGTGTGCCTTTTCATTTTGGCGGTACTTCTGTACTTATTGTAGTTCAAGTAGCACTTGATACGATGAGAAAAATTGAAGCTCAAATTTATATGAGTAAATACCAAACTTTAAGTGCGGTAGGTTTGTAATATATTTCAACAAGGGTAATTTTCCTTGTTGAAATAATTTTTTTATTTTATTCTTTTTCTTGTATGTTTTATTTTTATCAAATGTGTAAATAATCTACAAAAATTTAAATTAGCTTTTAAAATTTTTCTAATTTTTTTAAAAAATACTAAAAATATGTAATACTAAAATTAGATTTGTTTAGGAGCAGCCATGAAGAATACTTTAAAAAAGAATTTTTTCACTTTGATTTTGCTTTCTTTTTGTGGCTCTATTATTTATGGTTTGCCTTATTTTAGAAAGTATTATTATGATGATTATATGGCTTTGTATCATTTAGATAATTTTCAAATGGGTTTATTAGGTAGTGCTTATGGTTTGTTAGGACTTTTTTCTTATGCTTTGGGTGGATATTTAGCAGATCGTTTTGCTCCTAAGAAGCTTTTGATCTTTTCTTTGGTGGCTACAGGATGTGGGGGTTTGCTT
This sequence comes from Campylobacter sp. US55, assembly GCF_004378955.1. NCBI lineage: Bacteria > Pseudomonadati > Campylobacterota > Epsilonproteobacteria > Campylobacterales > Campylobacteraceae > Campylobacter > Campylobacter sp. US55. Next base: position 121,218 of record NZ_RYYF01000002.1, on the reverse strand, counting down.
CATCTTTATTTTACTTCGCTTAAGGCTCTTATGATTATTTATGGGCTTTGGGGTATTACTTCGCTTCTTACTTTTTGGCCTTCTTTGATGAAAATCATACGCACTTTAGCCAGCGAGCAAGAGCAAGCAAGAGCTTATGGGGTCTTTGAAGGGGGTCGTGGTGTGGTTAGCGCTATACATTTAGCTATTGCTACGGCTATTTTTGGCTATTTTCAAACCAAGGCTTTAGCTTCTAAGGGTATAGAGATGATTATCATTTTTTATTCTTTAGCTCCTATAATTAGTGCAGTGATTTTGTTTTTTCTTTTAAAAGAGAGTAAGCATGAGAAAAGTGAAAATTTAAAATGGAGTGATTTTTTATCTCTTATTAAAAATCCTGCTTTATGGCTTGTGGTGGCCATCACTTTTTGTACTTATTTTTTCAATATGAGTTTTTATTATTTTACCCCTTATGCGAGTAATGTTATAGGCACTTCTGCTGTATTTGCAGCTATTTTAGCGGTTTTAGCCTCTTATATACGCCCCATTGCTTCTATAGTAGGTGGTTTTGTAGCTGATGGTTTTGGAAAGGCTAAGGTTATGTTAGTGGGTTTTGTAACTATGGGACTTGGAGTGGTGCTTTTAATGTTTAGTGCTTATTGGGGTGGTTTTATACAAATGGTGGCTTTAACCTTAGCTTGTGTGATTGTTTATGTGGCTATGTATTCTAATTTTAGTATTTATTATTCTTTATTAAGCGAGGGTAAAATTCCTGTACATTTAGCTGGTATGGCCATAGGTATAGTTTCTACTTTTGGATATTTGCCTGAAGTTTTTGCACCTGTTTTAGCCGGAGATTTGCTTGATAAATATCAAGGAGTAAAGGGTTTTCATATCTATTTTAGTATCATGATTGCTATGGCTATTATGGGTGCTATTTTTTGTTTGCTTTGGATAAAAAAATACAATAAAAAAGGAAAAAAATATGAAGAAAATAATTAAAGATTTTAAATTTAAAGTGAAAGTGATAGAAAATATTTGGATCACTTTAAAAGATGGCACAAGGCTTTCTTCTAGAATTTGGCTTCCACAAACCGATGAAAAACTTCCTGCTATTTTAGAATACATTCCTTATAGAAAAAATGATGGTACAAGAACAAGAGATGAACCTATGCATGGCTATTTTGCAGGCAATGGTTATGTTGTTGTAAGAGTGGATATGAGAGGCAGCGGGGAATCTGATGGACTCTTAAGAGATGAGTATTTAAAGCAAGAACAAGATGATGCCTTAGAGCTTATAGAATGGATAGTCAAACAAGAATGGTGCAATGGCAAAGTAGGCATGATGGGTAAGTCTTGGGGTGGTTTTAATTCTTTACAAGTGGCTGCTAGAAGACCTAAGAATTTAAAAGCCATTATAGTAGTGGGTTTTACCGATGATAGATATAACGAAGACATACATTATAAAGGCGGGTGCTTACTCAATGATAATTTTTGGTGGGGCAATATCATGCTTGCTTATCAAGCCCGTTTTGTAGATCCAAAAATCGATCCAAATGGAAGAGAGAAATGGCTTCATAGACTTGAAAATATGCCTTTATGGCCTGCTTTATGGATGGAACATAATTTAAAGGATAAGTATTGGAAACATGGCTCGGTGAGTGAAAATTATGAGGATATACAAGTACCTGTTTTTGCTTTAGATGGATGGGCTGATTCTTATACCAATCCTGTTTTTACTCTCATGCAAGGTTTAAAGGTTCCAAGAAAAGCCATTATAGGCCCTTGGGCTCATGTTTATCCGCACGATGGTTTTCCGGCTCCTGCTATGGGATTTTTACAAGAAGCTTTAAAATGGTGGGATAAATGGCTAAAAGATGAAGATAATGATGTTCTTGATTGTCCTATGATACAAGCTTATATAGAAGATCCTTTAAAACCTAGTTCTAAAGTGAGTGAGGTTAAAGGGCGTTTTGTGGGATTAGAAAGTTATCCTAGTAAGGATATAAATTATCATACCTATTTTTTAAATCCTTATAGACTCACTCAAGAAAAAAGCAAGCAAAGCATTAAGATTAATACCCCACAAAATCATGGACTTTTAGCTGGAGAGTGGATGGGAGCAGCCGTTTTGGGAGAAAGTCCTGCAGATCAAAGATTAGATGATGGTTTAGCTGTGGTTTTTGAAAGTGAAATTTTGCAAGATGAGCTTGATGTTTTAGGTTATCCTTTGTTAAAAGTGAAATTAAATAGCGATAAGCCTAAAGCTATGCTTTTTGCACAACTTAGTGAAGTAAGGGAGGATGGCTTTGTACAAAGGGTGAGCTATGGGGTTTTAAATTTAGCCTTAAATAAAGAAAGAAGTGAATTTACACCCTTAATAAAAAATGAATGGATCCAAAGAGAACTAAGGCTTGATTGTTGTGGGCATCGTTTTGCTAAGGGATCTAAGATAAGACTTTCTTTGGCTACAACCTTTTGGCCTATGTTTTGGCCTATGCCTGAAAATGTGACCTTGACTTTGGATTTAAATGAATGCGATTTTGCTTTACCTGTTTTTAGTGGCAAGGATAGCAATAAAGTGAATTTAGAAGCTCAAAGCGCTCCTTTAACTCCTCTTGCTTTGCTTAAAGAAGGTAGGGTAGATAGGAGTATAACTTATGATATTTTAAGCGATACTTACACTTGTATAACCGATGGAGTGGGTGGAGTTTTTGGCGAAGGTGTTTATAGATTTGATGAGATTGATGTTTTAGTAGAACACAATCTTAAAAGAGAGCTAGTCCTTCAAAATGAAGATCCTCTAAGTGCTAAATACACTATCACTCAAAAGATGAAAATTGGTAGGGAAAATTGTATGATGGATGCTGATATTATTCTTACTCAAACCAGTGATAAGGAGTATTTTTATATCAAGGGTAAAATGCAGGTTAAGGAAAATGAAAAACTTGTCTTTGATAAAAATTATAATTATAAAACTCTAAGAAAGAGTTTGTAAATCCTAGATAATTAAACCTAAATTTATCAGGTTTAATTAAAAATTATGAAGAATATAATTAATTTATCCTAGGTTTTTGCTTTAAAAATAAAAACACAATGCACACTATAAAAATTACTATTGACCATATTAAAAAAGCATCTACAAGACCCATTTGTCTAACGATGGGTTGAGAGATAATAGGACTTAAAAATTGTCCTAAAAATATACAACTTGCTAAAATTCCATAAGCCCTAGCGCGAGCATTTTCAGGACAGATTGAAAAAAGATAAGCCGTATTATTTACAAGCATAATACCTCCACCCATTCCAAGCAAAGCTAAGGTGATTAAAACTGTGAAAAAGCTATCTACTAAAAAAAGCAGCAAAAAAGAACAAGATACGATAAAAAGAGTTAAAACATAGATAGTTTTAATACTTAAGAATTTTATAATATATCTATAGCTTAGAGAGAAAAAACCATAACATAGTGCAGATACAGACATCGAAATACCTATATATTTAGGATCCAATCCTAAATGTTCTTCTATATAGTAAGGAAGTTGAGTTGGCGAAATATAATAAACTACCATGATAAAAAAACCTATAAAATAGATAGGGAAAAATTGCCAATAATTTGTTTTTGCTTCTATTTTTGTATGATTATAGAATTTAAATTTTCTAGGTTCAAAAAGATAAATGATAGCCATTAAGGTAATTAAAATTCCAAGTCCATATACTAAAAAAGGATAACGCCAAGAATAACTCGAAACAAATCCTGCAATAGAAATAAAAACAGCACCCCCTACCGCACAAAAAAATCCTTGAAGACTTAAAGCATTTTCTCTGCGATTAAAGCCACCACGACTATAATAATCTCCAAGTAAAGCCGAAGCACCTGTCATTATAAAAGCAGTTGCCATACCAAAAATAGCTCTTGAAGTCAGTATAGCATAAATATCATTTAAGAAAAAGCCACTTACTCCAGAAATAGTCCAAACCACCATAGCTGGAAGAATGAATTTTAATTTGCCAAATTTATCCATTAAAATACCAGCAAATGGAGATAAAATGACAACAAAAATAGCAGGGATGGTTAAAACTAAGCGAACAAGTATATCAAGATGGGCTAATGTGAAACTTGAAGCAAGAGTAGCGCCACTTTGGGTTAAAAGTTCTTCAAAATGTCTGTTGATAGCAGGCAGAGCAGATGAAATGACCACACTTCCTAGCATAGTCATAGCGGCCATAGAAAACACAGCCGCTTTAAATCCGGACTTTTCAGTAATTTGAATTATTTTTTTATCCATTTTCGTGTCATTTGGATGAAATTTATAAGTTTTGCCATTCATAATTTTTGCCTTTTTTGTTTTATTATACTCTAAAAATTATGGTTTGTATTTAAAATTACTTAAAATTATATTTTATTTATTTTGTTATGATAGTTTTGTTTTTAAAATATTTTAGCTTGATTAAAATATATTTTATAAGTAGAATTTTAAATATTTTTAGCTAAATTCAGCTTTTTATTTAACAAGGGTGCAAAATGAAGAAAAATTTAATCATAGTAGAATCTCCTGCAAAAGCTAAAACCATAGGAAATTTTTTGGGAAAAGATTATGAAGTTATCGCTTCTAAAGGACATATTAGAGATTTGCCTAAATCAAGCTTCGGGATTAAAATAGAAGATGATGAATTTATCCCTGAGTATAGAATCACAAGTGATCATAGCGCCTTAGTTAAAGAACTTAAAAGCAAAGCCAAAGATGCCAAAGAAGTTTATCTTGCAACGGATGAGGATAGAGAAGGAGAGGCTATAGCCTACCATATTGCAAAAGCTATAGGAAAAGATGAAAACACCTTACCACGTATTGTTTTTCATGAAATCACTAAAAACGCTATAGAAAATGCTTTAAAAAATCCAAGAAAATTAGATATGCACTCTGTAAATGCTCAGCAAACTAGACGCCTTTTAGATCGCATTGTAGGATATAAACTCAGCCCCTTATTGGGACAAAAAATTCAAAGAGGGCTTAGCGCAGGGCGTGTTCAAAGTGCGGCTTTAAAGATCATAGTCGATCGTGAAAAAGAAATTCGTGCCTTTGTACCCCTAGAATACTTTAGTATAGATATGATTTTTCAAAAAGATTTAGATGCAGAACTGGTTGAGTTTGACAAAGCTAAGATAGAAAAACTTACCATTGCCAACAAAGATCGTGCTAAGCTTATACTAGAGGCTTGTAAAAATGAAGCTTATGTTATAAGCGACATTGAAAGCAAAGAAAGAAAAATCGCTCCACCGCCTCCTTTTATGACTTCAACCTTGCAACAAAGTGCTAGCAATCGCCTTGGTTTTAACCCTAAAAAAACCATGATGATAGCTCAAAAACTCTATGAGGGAGTAAATACCCATGAAGGCGTGATGGGGGTTATTACCTACATGAGAACCGATAGTTTAAATTTAGCCAAAGAAGCTATAGAAAATGCAAGAAAATTCATACAAGCAAATTTTGGCAAAGACTATCTTCCAAGCAAAGCAAATGTATACACTACAAAAGCCAAAGGTGCTCAAGAAGCTCATGAAGCTATACGCCCTACAAATTTAAGTTTTGCTCCAGAAATTGCGGCCAAATTTTTGGACAAAGATGAGCTAAAACTTTACACACTCATTTATAATCGCTTTTTAGCCTGTCAGATGAACCCTGCTATTTCTCAAACTCAAAATGTATTTGCAAAAAATGATAGAGCAGTTTTTAAAATAAGCGGTAGAAAAATCCTTTTTAATGGATATTATAAAGTTTATGGTGATATGGATAAGGATAAAATTTTACCAAATTTTAAAATAGGTGAAAATTTAAAAATACAAAATTTAGAAATGAACTCGCATTTTACCGAACCACCTTCAAGGTATTCAGAAGCAGGACTTGTAAAAAAACTTGAAAGTTTAGGCATAGGTCGTCCTTCTACCTATGCGCCAACCATTTCTATACTTACAAGCCGTGATTATGTAAAAATAGATAAAAAACAACTCATTCCTAGCGATGTTGCTTTTAATGTAACCGAAGTGCTTGAAAAAAATTTTAGCGATATAGTAGATAGTAAATTTACTTCAAACCTTGAAAATACCTTAGATGAAATCGCAGAAGATAAGGCAGACTGGCAAGAAACTTTAAAAGAATTTTACTATCCTTTTATGAGAAAAATCGAAGAAGGAAAAACAAAAATTGCTAGTCAAAAAACTGTCACAAAACTAGGTGAAAGTTGTCCTGATTGCGGCGGGGAACTTGCTATTAGAAAAGGGCGTTTTGGAGAATTTGTAGCGTGTTTAAATTTCCCAAAATGCAAGTATTCAAGAAATTTAAAAAGTGAAAGTAAAAATGAAAGCGAAGATACTGCCGCAAAAGCTAAAGCTAATGGTACAGGTATTACTTGTCCAAGTTGTCAAAAAGGTGAAATCGTAGAACGCTTTTCAAAACGCGGTAAATTTTATGGCTGTAGTGCTTATCCAAAATGCAATTTTATAAGCAAATACAAACCAAGTGAAGAAAAATGCGAAGAGTGTGGCGAAACTTTAGTGATAAAAGAGCTTAAAAAAGGTACATTCTTAGAATGCTTAAAGTGCAAAATCAAAAAAGAAATGAAGGATTAGAATGCAAATCATGCTTTGTGCTATTTCAAATATAGCGAGTGGAAATTGTTCAGAAGACTGTAAATACTGTACCCAAAGTGCCCATGTAAAAACAGATATTCAAAAATATCGTCGCAAAGAACTTTCACAAATCGTTTTAGAAGCGAAAATGGCAAAGAAAAATGAAGCCTTGGGTTTTTGTTTGGTTACAGCAGGACTTGGGCTTGATGATGAAAAGCTTGAGTATGTTTGTGAGGCTGCTAAGGCTGTGCAAAAAGAAGTGCCTAATTTGCTTTTAATTGCCTGTAATGGTATGGCAAGCGTGGAACAACTCAAAGAACTTAAAAAAGCAGGAATTTTTTCTTATAATCACAATCTTGAAACTTCTAAGGAATTTTTTCCACAAATTTGCACCACTCATACTTGGGAAAGTAGATTTCAAACCAATTTAAACGCTAAAGAATCAGGACTTATGCTTTGTTGTGGTGGAATTTATGGTATGGGTGAGAGTGAAGAAGATAGGCTAAGTTTTAGAAAATCTTTGCAAGAATTACAGCCTTTTTCAACGCCTATTAATTTTTTTATAGCCAATGAAAATTTAAAACTACAAGTTCCAAGACTTAGTGCTGATGAAGCTTTAAAAATCGTGCGTGACACCAAAGAGGCTTTACCGCAAAGCGTGGTAATGGTAGCAGGTGGGCGTGAAGTGGTATTGCAAGAAAGGCAGTATGAAATTTTTCAAGCAGGTGCTGGGGCTATTGTTATAGGGGATTATTTAACCACTAAAGGTGAAGAACCAAGTCAAGATATAGTAAAATTAAAAGAAATGGGATTTACTTTTGCATCAGAGTGTCATTGATCCGCAAGGTTTAATTGATCTAAAAATTCTTATTGTTATAGCTTTATGCTTACTTTTTTCTCCGCATATTGCAAAAATTTTACGCTTGCCTCTTTCAGCTACTGAAATTATTTTAGGGGCAATAATAGCATATTTTGGTTTCATAGGAAAAAGTGAAAATTTTGCACTTTTAGCCAATGTAGGTTTTTATTATCTAATGTTTATAGCGGGCATGGAGGTAAATTTAAGAGCCTTTTTTAATATGGATAAAGAAGTTGTCAAAAAAAGTTTTTTTTATATTTTTTTACTTTACGCTTTATCTTCTCTTATAGTATGGATTTTTGGACTTTCTTTAGTATTTGTTATCATTATACCTGTGATGAGTGTAGGGCTTTTATCTTTGCTTTTTAAGGATTTTGGAAAAGAGTGTTATTGGCTAAATATTGCTATGATAGTGGCTACTTTAGCTGAGGTGATTTCTATTGTGCTTTTGACTATAGCGGGAGCTTTTTTGCGCGAAGGAACAGATATTATTGATGTAGCGCAAAGTATTTTATATCTTAATATCTTTTTGGGGCTTTGTTTACTCGGATTTAAAATGCTTGGTGTGCTTTTTTGGTGGTATCCTCAGCTTAAAGTTGTGCTTATGCCATGGGAAGATAAAAATGAAAAAGATATAAGATTTTGTATGGCCATTTTTATACTGATCATTGTTGCTATGGTTATTACAAAACTTGAAATCGTTCTTGGTTCTTTTATAGCAGGTTCATTTATAGCTACTTTTTTTGATCATAAAAAAGATCTTGAGCACAAGCTTTCTACTTTTGGACACGGGTTTTTGATCCCTATTTTTTTTATCCATATAGGTTCAACCTTTGATCTTAAAATGATTTTAGATTATAAAATCGTTTTACAAGCATTTTTACTTATGTTTGTTATGGTGGGTTTAAGAATTTTATGTGCAAGTGTTTTTTTAAAAAGAATTGGTTTTAAAAATATGATTTTATTTGGTCTTAGTCATTCTATGCCTTTAACCTTGCTTATAGCAACAGCTACTTTGGGTTATTCGGGCAAGGTTATTGATGAGAAGCTTTATTCAGCACTTATTTTAACAGCGTTATTTGAGGCTATTATTGTTATGAGTATGATTAAATTTCTTTCTAATTCTAAAAAATGAAAGTTACTTTTTTACTCAAAAAAGCAAACAAAATCTTAAAAATTTAATAATAAAAAACTCATAATCGTCCTTTTTTGTTAGAATTAATAAAAGCAACAATAAAAGGAGCGAAAATGTCAAATTCCGTTACTATAACCGATAATAGAAATGGAAAAAGCTATGAATTTCCTATATATGATGGTACAACTGGGCCAAGCGTTGTAGATATGTCAAGTTTTTATAAACAAACAGGAATGTTTTCTTATGATGAGGGCTTGACTTCTACAGCTACTTGTAAATCAAAAATCACTTATATTGATGGAGAAAACGGGATCTTAATGCACCGTGGCTATCCTATAGAGTGGCTTGCTGAAAACAAACTTTATTTAGATGTGGTTCATCTTTTACTTTATAAAGAACTACCCGATGCTACGCGTCTTGAAGCGTTTCGTTATGAAATGAAAAAACGTTCTTTTATCCATGAAGGTATGCATCGTCTTTTTGATTCTTTCCCTGATAATGCTCATCCTATGGCAGTTTTACAAGGTGCTGTTTCATCGCTTAGTGCTTTTTATCCTGATCATTTAAACATGAATGTAAAAGAAGAATATATGGAAATGGCAGCTAGAATAGTCGCTAAAATCCCTACTATAGTCGCCACCGCTTATAGATATAAACATGGCTTTCCTATGGCTTATCCAAATTTAGATCGTGGTTTTACAGAAAATTTCTTATATATGCTAAGAACCTATCCTTACGATCATGTGGAGCTTAAACCTATAGAAGTAAAAGCACTTGATACAGTTTTTATGCTTCATGCAGATCATGAGCAAAATGCTTCAACTTCAACGGTTCGTGCTGTGGGTTCAACTCATGCTCATCCTTATGCCTGTATAGCAGCAGGTATTGGTGCACTTTGGGGTCATGCACATGGTGGAGCTAATGAAGGTGTTATTAGAATGCTTGAGCAAATAGGTAGTGTTGATAGGGTAGATGAATTCATTAAAAGAGCTAAAGATAAAAATGATCCTTTCCGCTTGATGGGCTTTGGGCATAGGGTTTATAAAAATTTTGACCCTAGAGCAAAAGTGCTTAAAAAACTTCGTGATCAACTTATTGATGAGTTGGATATTGATACCAATCTTATTAAAGTAGCAACTCGTATAGAAGAGATTGCTTTAAGTGATGATTATTTTGTTCAAAGAGGGTTATATCCGAATGTTGATTTTCATAGCGGACTTATTTTAAAAGCCTTAGGTATTCCAAATGAAATGTTTGCTACTTTATTTGTTATAGGGCGCACCCCAGGATGGATAGCTCAGTGGATAGAACAAAAAGAGCAAGAAAGTCTTAAAATAGTCCGTCCAAGACAACTTTATTTGGGTGAAACTAGTAAAGTTTAATTAAAATTTTTGTGGAAATTAAAAATTCCACAAAATCTTCTTGTATAATTTTAAAAAATCTTATAGAAAGTCTTATAATCATGCTTAATCTTGATAAATTTTTAGAAATTGCTATAAATGCTAGCAATCAAGCTTCTAAAGCTATTTTAGAAGAGAGAAAAAATTTCAAAACTTGGGAAAAAGAAGATAAAAGCCCGCTTACATCAGCAGATCTTGCTTCTAATAAAATTCTAAATGATATTTTAGGTTCTACGGATATTAAAATTTTATCAGAAGAAAAATTACTCAGCAAAGAAGAGTGTGAAGAATTAAAAACTTTTTGGCTTATCGATCCTCTTGATGGAACAAGTGGTTTTTTAAAAGGCAGTGATGAATTTTGCGTTATGATAAGTTTGGTTCATGACAATCGCCCTGTTTTATCGCTTATACAAAATCCATCAAAAGGTGATATATTCTATGCTCATGCAAAAACCAAGGTTTATAAAAACGATAAACCTTTGCAAATTGACCAGCAAGAATACGAGAAAAATAAATATAAAGCCTTATTGAGTGTTAATCATCTTAGCAAAGAAGATGAAGACTTTGCAAAAGAGTATCAACTAGAAGCTATTAATATAGGCTCTGGATTGAAATTTTGTGCTATTTTAGAGGCTAGGGCAGGAGTTTATAAAAGATTTGAAAAGCTTAATATTTGGGATATTGTAGCAGGAGATTTTTTGATTAATCAAAATGGAGGATTTATGGGCGATTTTTCTAAAAAATACATTTTATATAACCCTTTAAATTATAAATCCAGTCCTTTTATTTGTGTTTCATCTAGGAATTTTTTACAAGATTTTTTATAAAATAAAGAGTATAATTTTATATTTAAATAGTTTATAAGGATGAAGATGAGGTATTGTTTCATTTTGTTTTTAAGTTTAGTTTTAAGTTCTAATCTTTTAGCGAATAATTTTTCTCAGAAAAAGGTTATTAAAATTGAAAAAAGCGCAGATAGCTTTGAAGTAATAGATCTAAATCAAAATGTTGCAAATCCAAATTTAAATCAACAAAAAGCATTGTTTGATAGTTCTACTTTAATTGAAAAAAAATCGCAAATCACCAAAGATAAGGATATTGATTTTGCTATTGTATTAACTTCTAGGAAAAATTTTGGTTATTTTTTAGATGGTTTTAGGGTGAGTGATAAGGAATTTTCTACATTATTTGCTAAAAATTTGATTCAAAGTTTAAAGCTTAATTGGGTTAATTCTGTTGCAAATGGTATTTATCAAAGTCCTAAAACTTTGTCATATTTTAGCCCTAAAGATGCAAAACTTATAAATGTAAGTCCTTTTTTAACACAAGAAAAAGATAAGGCTAAAATGTATGCTAAATTTACAGATTATGTTGTGGTGGTAAATTTGCAAGATTTTTATGTAAATATTACAAATTATTTTATCACAACTAGTAAAGAGGGTGTGGCTAATGTTAATTTTAAAATTATTTCTACAAGGAATGGAAAAATTCTTGCAGCAAAAAATGCAGAATTAAATTTGACATTAAAAGATCAAGATGCAAAACAAAATTATCAAGATATTGTAAATCAAATGCCAAAAATGTTAGCTAGTGTTATAGATAATGAAATAAAAAAATTAAAATCAACTATCAATTAATTTAAAGATATATTGAAAAATTTTTAGATAATAATCACTTCATTTTCTAAGTTTATGCCAAATTCTTCAAAGACTTTTTTTCTAGCCAATTCGATAAGAAAAAACGCATCTTCAAAACTTGCATTTTTTTTATTGATTAAAAAATTTGCGTGTTTATCGCTTAACATAGCATCTCCTTTACTAAAGCCTTTAAGCCCTACAGCTTCGATTAAACGTCCTGCAAAGTCGTTTTTTGGATTTTTAAAGATAGAGCCAAAGCTTGCTCCACTAGGTTGGTTGCTTCTTGCATTTTTTAAAGCTTCATCTTTAAGGGTATCAAAGCCAAAATTTAGTTTAAATTCAGCCCAAAAAAAAGGCATATTTAAAGGACAAAAACGATAATCAAAATTTATATTTTCTCTTAGAATTTCGCCTTGAGAAGTAGCAATTTTGATTAAATTTTGACTGATGCACTCTCCTTTAAGCCCTGCATTCATTTTCAAAAGCCCACCAAGTGTGCCAGGAATTTTGCTTAAATACTCAAAACCCTTAAGATTATTTTCTTTAGCAAAGCGATACATTTTGCTTGATTTTGTTTTGCAGCCTATGCGAAGATGTATAAAATCTTTATTTTGATCTAAAATTTGTATAAAATCAAAACCATCTCCTAAAATTCCTATATTTTTAGGTTTTGGGCTAACTAAAAGGTTGTTTGCACCACCTATTAAAAAACCATCAAAATCACAAATTTGATCCAAAACTAAAACTTCAAATTCATTTCCTATACGCACAGAAGAGTATTTTTTAAAATCAATGATCATTTGATAAAAGTTGGAATTTGATTTAGTATATTCTCAGTAAAATCAATCATAGTCGTAGTCATCCAAGGCATTAAAAAGATTAAAATAACCACAACCAAGATGATTTTAGGAACAAAAGAAAGTGTCATTTCATTAATCTGTGTAGTTGCTTGAAAAATACTGATTACAAGCCCTGCAATAAGTCCTGCTAAAAGCATAGGCAAGGAAAGTAAAAGTGTGATTTTAAAGGTTTGTACTCCAAGAGCAACTAAGGTACTTTCGTCCATTTTTATCCTTTTTAAGAATTTCTAGCTTCTTCGTATTCGCTAGGGATAAGATAATCATTTACATGTATGATTTTATCATAAAATTTATAATCATATCCTAGTTTAAAAAGCGTATCTACAGCTAAAAGTTGAGTTTGATTCATGCTAATAGAGTTTTTATTGGCATATAAATTAAGATAAGTATTAAGTTTTTCTTCATTAACACGGATAAGTTTTCTTTCCATAAGCATGGGGGCTAAAATTTTACGATTTGCATCGGCAATTTTTACAGCATTGGTTAAATCTCTTTCGATCTTAATCGCATCGCTTAAAGGCAAAGAGCGACGCAAAGCCATTCCACCTAAAGGTAAAGGTAAATTTTCTTTAGCAAATTCAAGCCATATATCCCAAAGTTCTGCTTCTACACAAAGACTTTGATCAAATTCTAAAATGCTTTCATGGATCAAAACTCCTGCATCTACTTCACCACTTAAAACTGCATTTTCAATGTCTAAAAAATTCTTATAAATAATTCTTGCTTCAGGATATTTTATACGAAAAATTAAAGCATTGGTGGTATTTGCTCCACTTAAAGCAACTTTAAAATTTCTTTTTAAATGTGTATCTTTTTTTTTGATAAGCTTTGGTCCATAACCTTCGCCAAAACTTACTGCTGTGCGTAAAAGAGCGTATTCAGAAGCGATTAAAGGATAAAGTCCAAAAGAAATAGCCGTAGCATCAAATTCATTTTTCAAAGCAAATTCATTTAAAGTTTGTATATCTAAAGCTGTATTTTCATAAGCAAAATCATTCCCTATCCATCCAAATTTAATAGCCATATACATAAAAATATCATCAGCATCAGGAGAATGTGCGATAGTGATTTTTTTCATCTTTAATTTCCTTTAAATCTTTGCTTTAATTCTAGCAAAATAAATTGTTATTTAATTTTATTTTGTTAGAATTCTAACTAAAAATTTAGAATTTTTAAGGAAAGTTATGGATGATAATAAAAGAAAATCCCTAGACGCTGCCCTAAAAAGTTTAGATAAAACCTTTGGAAAAGGTACTATCTTAAGACTAGGGGATAAAGAAGTCGAGCAAATCGATAGCATAGGCACAGGTTCAGTTGGGCTTGATCTTGCTTTAGGTATAGGCGGTGTTCCAAAAGGAAGAATTATAGAAATTTATGGGCCTGAAAGTTCAGGTAAAACCACTCTAACTTTACATATTATCGCAGAATGCCAAAAAGCAGGTGGAGTTTGTGCTTTTATCGATGCAGAACATGCGCTTGATGTAAAATATGCTAAAAATTTAGGTGTAAATACAGATGATTTGTATGTTTCTCAACCTGATTTTGGAGAACAAGCCTTAGAAATTGTAGAAACTATAGCAAGAAGTGGTGCAGTAGATCTTATCGTAGTAGATAGCGTTGCAGCACTTACCCCAAAAGCAGAAATTGAAGGCGATATGGGCGATCAACATGTAGGGCTTCAAGCAAGACTTATGTCTCAAGCTCTAAGAAAACTTACAGGTATAGTTCATAAAATGAATACCACGGTGATTTTTATCAACCAAATTCGTATGAAAATTGGTGCTATGGGCTATGGTACTCCTGAAACTACAACAGGTGGAAATGCATTAAAATTTTATGCTTCTGTGCGTTTAGATGTTAGAAAAGTAGCAACCTTAAAACAAAACGAAGAACCTATAGGAAACCGCGTTAAAGTAAAAGTAGTTAAAAATAAAGTTGCTCCTCCATTCAGACAAGCTGAATTTGATGTGATGTTTGGAGAGGGTTTAAGTCGTGAAGGTGAATTGATCGATTATGGTGTAAAACTTGATATCGTAGATAAAAGTGGTGCGTGGTTTTCTTATAAAGATAAAAAACTTGGACAAGGTAGAGAAAACTCAAAAGCTTTCTTAAAAGAAAACCCTGAAATTGCAGATGAAATCACAAAAGCAATTCAAAATTCTATGGGAATAGAAGGTATGATCAGCGGTAGCGAAGATGACGAAGGAGAGGAATAATGTTAGTAATTGAAGATGTTAGAGCCTATGAAGTTCTTGATAGTAGAGGAAATCCAACCGTAAAAGCCGAAGTTACGCTAAGCGATGGAAGTGTAGGTGCGGCCATAGTTCCAAGTGGTGCAAGTACAGGTTCAAAAGAAGCTTTAGAATTGCGTGATAATGATGAAAGATTTGGCGGAAAAGGCGTTTTAAAAGCTGTTGCAAATGTCAATGAGACCATTGCAGATGAAATTTTAGGACTAGATGCTTTTAATCAAACTCAACTTGATGATACTTTGCGTGAGCTTGATGGAACAAATAATTACTCAAATTTAGGTGCAAATGCGACTTTAGGCGTATCTATGGCAACAGCTCGTGCGGCTGCGGCTGCTTTGGGAATGCCTTTGTATCGTTACTTAGGTGGTGCAAATGCGAGCATTTTACCCGTGCCAATGTGTAATATCATAAATGGCGGTGCTCATGCAAACAACAATGTAGATTTTCAAGAATTTATGATCATGCCTTTTGGTTTTACTAGCTTTAAAGAAGCTTTGCGTTCAGTTTGTGAAATTTATGCGATATTAAAAAAAGAACTCGCAAATTCTGGACATTCTACGGCTTTAGGTGATGAAGGCGGTTTTGCTCCAAATTTAGCTAACAACACAGAACCTATCGATCTTTTAATGACTTGTATCAAAAAAGCAGGTTATGAAAATCGTGTAAAAATCGCTCTTGATGTGGCAAGTACAGAATTTTTCAAAGATGGCAAATATCACATGGAAGGCAAGGCTTTTTCAAGCGAGGATTTGATCGAATGCTATGTAGAACTTTGTGCAAAATATCCAATTTGCAGTATCGAAGATGGCTTAGCTGAAAATGACTTTGAAGGTTGGATAAAGCTTACTAAAAAATTGGGCAATAAAATTCAGCTTGTAGGCGATGATTTATTTGTAACTAATGAAGATATTTTAAGAGAAGGCATCATCAAAAAAATGGCAAATGCTGTGCTTATTAAACCAAATCAAATCGGAACTATTACCCAAACTATGAGAACTGTGCGTTTAGCGCAAAGAAATAACTATAAATGTGTGATGAGTCATAGAAGTGGAGAAAGTGAAGATGCTTTTATAGCAGATTTTGCTGTGGCTTTAAATACAGGACAAATCAAAACAGGAGCCCTAGCAAGAGGTGAAAGAACCGCAAAATACAATCGCTTGCTTGAAATTGAACTTGAAAGCGATGAATACTTAGGAGAAAAGCTCTGAGCGATTTACTTAAAGAATACGACGAAAGCACAAGAAAAAAAAGTTTTTATACCCATGTTATAAAAATGATTTTTTGGGCTTTTCTTGTTGTAATTGGAGCGATTTATTTTGGCAATATGTTTTTTGGGCAGTATTCTTTAGACACTTTATTAAGCTTAGAAAATACCAAAGAAGAGCTTAATAAAAAGATTATTTTGCTCAAAGAACAAAATGCTAAAGCACAAAAAGATTATTTTGAATTAAAAGGATTATACCCAAATGAAAACTAGAATTTTGGCAATATTTTTTATTTTTACCTCTCTTTTATATGCTGATGAAAATCCTTTCAAGGCAGATCAAAATATAACCTTGGTTGCTCCACCTGAATTTCAAAAAGAGGAAGTTAAATTTAATTCTAGTGCAAGAATTTTAAAAAGCATCACTTTTAATTATATCAATTTAGACGGAAGTGAAGATAAGATCGATTTAGATGTCAATAAAAGTATTGATTGGCACGATACTTATACTATATCAAGATTTAAAAGCCCTGATCCTTCAAAAGTACTTGATGTTTCAGTTACTATACCTGAAAAAAATAGCTCTAAACAAGAATCAAACTCAACAGCCAATGTTGAAATACCTTTACAGGTTGCAAAGATTTATGATTTTATTTCTTACGCGGTTTATAAAAACAAAATAAAACTTAACACTAGTGATGAAATGATCACAGATTTTTCAGTAGGAAATCCAAGTAAAATCGTTATAGATTTTAGATCTAATTTGATTAGCCCTACAAAAAACATACGCCTTAGCAATTCTATTTTTAAACGCATAGACTTTGGATCTCATAAAGGATATTATCGACTTGTAATATATCTTG
Organism: Campylobacter sp. US55; assembly: GCF_004378955.1. Taxonomy (NCBI): domain Bacteria; kingdom Pseudomonadati; phylum Campylobacterota; class Epsilonproteobacteria; order Campylobacterales; family Campylobacteraceae; genus Campylobacter; species Campylobacter sp. US55. The sequence continues at coordinate 104,404 of NZ_RYYF01000002.1, read as the reverse complement.
ATGGAACTTATAATTATAATATTCAAAAAGATGCAACTGGATATATGATTAATCTGCTTTGATGAGATTTATTTTTTTAATATGTTGTGCTTGTTTAGTTTTTGCTAATGAAATTTTACTTCTTAACAAATTCGATAAGCAAGATTTTAATTCTAAAGATTTTAATGCTTATTTGATGAGCGAAAAACTTGATGGGGTGCGTGGAATTTGGGATGGAAAATATCTAAAAACTCGCCAAAATTACCAAATAAAAACTCCTGACTTTTTTACAAAAAATTTCCCTCCTTTTGCTATTGATGGTGAGCTTTGGATAGCAAGAAATAAATTTGATGAAATTTCAGCTTTAATTCGTACTGGCGATAGCAATTTGACCTTATGGAAGGAAGTAACTTATAATATTTTTGATGTGCCAAATGCTTGTGAAGAATTTCAAATTTCTACTTGCACTCTTAAAAATCGTCTGGCTGTTTTAGAAGAGTATTTACAAAAATATCCTAGTGCCTATATAAAAATTATTCCTCAAATTCCAGTTGAAAATCAAAATAATTTAAATCAATTTTACAAAAGCATTATAAAAAATCAAGGAGAAGGTATTGTTATACGCAAAAATTTAAGTCCTTATGAAAAAGGCAGAAGTAAAAATGCTATGAAATTAAAACCCTATGACGATGCAGAATGTGAGTTGGTAGGATTTCGCAAGGGCAAGGGTAAATTTGAAAATCAAGTAGGTGCCTTACTTTGTAAAATGCCTAATGGACAAATCATTAAAATAGGCAGTGGTTTAAAAGATGAAGATAGAAAAAATCCTCCAAAAATTGGTAGTATTGTGACTTATAAATTTAATGGATTGACCAAAAATTCCTTACCTCGCTTTCCGGTTTTTTTAAGAATAAGAGATGAAAATCCTTGACTTTAAAATTATTTTGTGATAAAATATTTCCTTTTATTTATTCGGGGTGTAGCGCAGTCTGGTTAGCGCACTTGGTTTGGGACCAAGGGGCCGAAGGTTCGAATCCTTTCACCCCGACCATTTTTTATAAATTTATACAAAATGGTGAGTGTAGCTCAGTCGGTTAGAGCATCAGATTGTGGTCCTGAGGGTCGTGGGTTCAATTCCCATCACTCACCCCACTAAGCGCTCGTAGCTCAACTGGATAGAGCGACAGACTTCGGATCTGTAGGTTATGGGTTCGATTCCTATCGGGCGCACCACCAAGATTTTATATGCGTTCATAGCTCAGCTGGATAGAGCAACGGCCTTCTAAGCCGTAGGTCAGAGGTTCGAATCCTCTTGGGCGTACCACTTTAGCGGATGTGGTGAAATTGGCAGACACGCCAGACTTAGGATCTGGTGCAGCAATGCGTGAAGGTTCAAGTCCTTTCATCCGCACCACTTACTTTTATCATTTTCAAACAAGAGTTGATTTCTCATAAATTTTTATTTCATTTTAAAATTTCTTATGATTGTTAGATGAAATGCAAAAATTAGGTTTAGCTTTGGCAGCTTTAGTTGCTTTAAGTGTTTCAGCATTTGCAGGTGTTATTGCTATACATGATTCTAATTTAGTTAAAGTATCAGGAGGAGATGATGCCTATGCAAAAATAGCTTTAGAAGATGCTAAAGAAGAAATGAAAAATCAATTTAACACTGATAACTTAGAGATTTATGCTATAGAAAGTATCAAAAAAGATGATCCAGAACAATATAATGTTATTCAAAGGGGCAGTTTTAAAGTAATGAAACAAAGGATAGCAAAAGGAAAGACTGTCTATTATAATGAATTCTTTCTTAGTTGTAGATAGAAAAACAAATTGGGCTGCTGAATGGGATATTGAATGTGATCATCTTGATAGACCTATAAAATTAAGCAATGATGTTAATTGTCGTTCTGATATCTCTTCAAAGCGCTATAATTTCAAATAATACTTGAAAGCTCTATTATTTTAGAGCTTTCACACCATAAAGGTTTTGATTATAAAAAACATAGTATAAAATATATCTAAATTTTAAGCTTTTTAAGTTAAAAATTTCTAGTTTTTTTAAATCGTTTTATCTTTTATATCTTTGCTGTAAAGACAAAATCAGCACTCATTAAAATCTTTTCTTGATTAAATTTTTGTAAATTCATTTTTAGTGTTAAAAATGTGATGATATTAACTTTATAAAAGTATTATTATATATTTTTTACTTAGGATAGCAATTATGAAAAAAACAATTTTAACCATTCTTTTTTTACTCACTCTTACGCAGGCTAAGGAAATACAAGTTTATGAAAGTCCTACTTGTGGCTGTTGTGATCTTTGGGCTGATTATATGAAAGCTAAGGGTTATGAGGTTAGTGTTCATAAAACCAATGATTTTCTTAAAATCAAAGAAAAAATGGGTATAAAAGATGAATATCAAAGTTGCCATACAGGTGTGATCGAAGGCTATGCTATTGAAGGGCATGTTCCTGAAAGTGCTATAGCATGGTTGCTTGAAAACAAACCTAAAGATGTTATAGGAATTTCAGCTCCTGGCATGCCGCAAGGAAGCCCAGGAATGGAACAAGGTTATAGTGAAAAATATCCTGTAATTTTGATGAAAAAAGATGGAAGCTATGAGCTTTATGGATATTTTATAGGAGATAAAAAGCTTTAAAGTAAATTTTTAGCTTTTTACTTTTTTGATTTCTTTTTCAAGTATGCTATAAGGAGTTAAGCCTATGAATTTTTCATCCATTTTTCCTTCTTTGAAAAAACTAAGCACAGGTACTCCATATATTTCCCCAATGGCACTTGAAAGGTATTTAGCTGCTCTTTTTTCATAAAACATTGCTAAATTAGATAAACCTTTTTCATCAGCCCAAGTTTTTGCATCATTTGCATCATTTACATCACCTAAAACCACAAAGATACTAAAATCATAATTTTTAGCCAAATTCTGTAAAATAGGAATTTGTTCTTTACAAACTCCGCAATCTTTTGTGAAGAATACTAAGGCAAAATTTTGCGCTTTATCATTTAGTTTTAGGCTTTTTTCAAAACCATTGTAGGCAAAATTATAGGTTTTATCACTATTTAAAGCTTTAAAATTTTCTCCACTATCACAAGCTACAAAAAATAAAGCTATGATTAAAGCAAAGAAATAAGCTTGGATTCGAAAAATTCCCATGGTTTTTCTCCTAAAATTCTATCTTTTATCATCCCATCTTTAATGATGATGGTAGTAGGGGTTGCAAACACAGCGTAACGATCATTGGTGATTTTAAGATCGTCTTTTAAAACTTTTACATTTTTAAAGTCAAATTGTTCGGCTAAAACCTTAACCACATTGGCATTATCGATGGAATTTATAGCATAAACACTGATTTTATTGGGGTGATTTTGTATGAATTCATCTAAAGAAGGGAGTTCTTTTAAGCAAGAAGGGCAGCCATTTTGAAAAAAGACTAAGATTTTTAAACTTGTGTTATCATCAGCAAGTTTTACAGCTTTTCCTAAGGTATCTTTAGCTGAAATTTCAGCGCTTTTTTCTCCAACTTTTCCAGTATCTTTTGAATTTTCAAAAGAACAAGCATTGAGCAAAAACAAAATGCTTAAGATTAAAAGGCTTTTTTTCATTTTAACACCCCATGTTGTAAGATAAGGGTTCGATCTGCGAATTTAGCCAAATCAGGATTGTGTGTGATTAAAACTATGGTTTTGCCTTCATTTTTTAATTTTTGCAAGGTTTGAAGAACGATTTGTTCATTGGCTTCATCTAAATTTCCTGTGGGTTCATCTGCGAGTAAAAGCTCTGGGTTGTTGATTAAAGCTCTTGCTATGCAAACTCTTTGTTGTTCCCCGCCACTTAATTGGCTAGGTAAATGAGTGAGTCTATGCGAAAGTCCTGCTTTTTCAAGAACCATTTTGGCATCTTCTTCATCTACGCTTGAGTGATAATACTGAGAGAGCATAACATTTTCTAAAGCGTTAAGATAGGGGATAAGATGAAATTGTTGAAAGACAAGCCCTATTTTTTCACGACGCAAGGTGATTTTTTGCTCCTCATCCATTTGCTCTAGGTTTTCATTGTCTAAGATATACTCTCCAGAGCTTGGAGTATCCATGAGTGATAGTATGTTTAAAAGCGTTGATTTTCCACTTCCTGATGGACCCATGATGGCAAGCCATTCTCCTTCATAGACGCTTAAGTTGATATTGTTTAAGGCTTTAACTTTGCCAAATTCTTTATTTAAGTTGTTTATTTTAATAAGTTCTTTTTTCATCATTCACCTTTCAAATTTTCACACACATTGATTTTTAATGCTCTTTTTATAGGAAAAAATGCAGCCAAAAAGGCAAAAATCAAAGAAATGATTAAGGCTATAAAAACAGCTATAAATCTAAAATCAATACTAGAATTAAAAATCAAATAACCAAAGACATTGGCTAAAAATATCCCACAAAAAGCTCCGATTAAACTAGCAAAAAAACTTACTATAAAGCATTCACTAGCAAAAAGTTTAAAAATTTCACTTTTTTTCGCACCCAAGGCTAAACGCAGTGCGATTTCTTTTTTGCGAGAAAATATAATAGAGCTTAAGGTCGTATTAACGCTAGTAGTGACTATGATCAATACTACAAGTATGATTAAAAACATTAAAGCTTTGATTTTTCCAAGCACTAAACCTTCACTTAAGGATACTGAAGATATAGGTTTTGCATCGATGAATTCATTGCTGATTGCTTGTGTTTTGGCTTTAACTTCATCAAAATTTCCATAAACTACAGCATTAGCATAGTTAATACCGGCTCTATCGCTTAAATTTTGCACCACGCTTAAAGGAGCTAAAACAATGCTATCAAATTCATCATTGCTTGAAAGTATGCCTTTTATGGTAAGTTTTGTGCTTTTTCCGTTGCTTGGATTGTAAATTTGAAGTTCATTGCCTGTTTTTAGTCCTAGTTGCTTGGCTAAATTAACCCCTAAAAAGGCTGAATTTTCATCAAAATCATTTAGAGAAAAGCTTCCTTCTTTAACTTCTAAAAAAGGTTTAGTGATTTTTAAAGCCCTAAAATCAGTGCCTAAAACCACTCCGCTTGTACTGCCTAAATTTAAAAAATCATACAAAAAAGGAGTTAAAGCTCTAGCCTTTAATTTTTCTTTTACTTTTTCATACTCAGCATTGGAGATAAAATTTTCATCCTGCTTAGGACTTATCATTACATTTGCTCCATAAGCTTTTAATTCTTTAGAAAGTTTGGTGTCAATATCAAAATAAATATTTAAAAAAGCTGAGCAAGTAAGTGCTCCTATAAAAACACTTAAAACTATAATAAAAAGTCTTTGATAAGAAAAGCTAATGCTTTTAAAAAGTTCATTAAGGAAAAACTTATCTACCATAAAGCACTCCTGCGGCTGAAAGTTGTGTGATATTTTTGATAGGAAGCAAGCAACCTAGCAAGGCAATAAGTCCTGCAAAAATAAAGCTTAAAGGTAAAGCTACAAAGGCTATATCAATAAAATATCCAAAAATACTAAGACTGATGATTTGAGAAAGTGCTGTGCCAAAAATAAATCCAAATAAAGCAGCAAATAAAGCTACGATTAAATTTTCACTAGCAAAGATGAGATAAATTTGAAAAGTATTAGCACCAAGCACTTTTAAAAGTCCTATTTCTTTTTTTCTACGATGAATTTCAGAACTCATCAGACTTGAAATCGCAATACTTGCAACAATAAGACAAATAATACAAGTAATGCCCATTAAGGATTGGATCTTTTTAACCACCAAGCTTTGAGCATCGCTTATAGCATTTAGAGCTTTTGCATCAGCACCTGGTAAGCCATCGCTAATTTGACTAGCGATTGAGCCTACATAAGCTGAGCAATACCATTTGTCATATTCTAACTGATCTAATTTTTCTTCGCCCATGCGACGCACTTTTTCAGAAAGGGCTGATTCAGGTATGGTAAAAGCTCTTACTTCTGCACTTGAGTAAAGCCCTTGTTTGTTGAGTAAATCTTGAGCTAAATTTAAAGGAGTGATGATTTTATTTGACATTTTAGGATTGGCATGAAGTAAAATGCCTACGATTTTTGCTTCTTTGCTTTGATTGTTTTCTCCTATGAGTTTGATAGTATCTCCTAATTTTAGTTTATTGTTTTTAGCAAAGTCTTCGCCTAGCATGATTTCATTGCTATCATCTTTTGCCCATTCTCCTTGGACTGCTAAATAAGGATAAAGACTTTTTATACCTGTGATATAATCATCATCATCTTTAATTTTTATGGCTTTTTGAAAGTAAGTGCCATAAATAAGTGCTTTTTGCTGGGAGTTTTCAATTGCGATTTTACCTTCTAAAAAAGGAGCAAGTGCGGTGATGTTGTTACGCCAATAAATGTCTTTAATCATATATAAATTTTTTTCTTCTAGGTAGTTTTTGTTTTTTAAGGGTTCATAAAGTTCATTACCTATTTCTATACTAAGACTTGAGCCTTTGGGTAAAACAAGGATATTAGAGCCATAGCTTTTGAGTTGTTTAGTTACTTCATCGCCTATACTTAGGGTAATATTTAGCATAGTAGAGAGCAAAAGCGTGGCTAAAAAACAAGTAAGAAAGGCTAAAAATTTTTGAATTTTGTTTTTAAATATAGAGTTAAAAATCATTTTAGCCAACATCGTTTCTCCTTTGGATTAAAAATTGGGCTTCGTTTTCTTCTACATATTTTATAGGATCTTTTTTAAATTCTTCATAGTTGTTTTGATTTGAAAAATAATAAGTAATCCCTTTATAGCTATAAGAAAAAGGAGCTTGGGTGTTTATAACCTTTGTTTTTGATACAGGATCTTGCACTTCAATTTCCTTGATTTGACTAAAATAATTAGATCCTGCTATTACATCTTTAACATCTATGGTGATTTTTTTACCATCGTATTCGTATTTGAGTGGGATAGGATTGCAACCCCCGCTTTTGCCTACACTAGGTAAGAAAATACGCACATTGCAAGAAATGCAAATGAGTTGTCCATCTTTTTTGATATAGCCCATATCTCCACAAATCATACAAGCATCAAAAACAGCTACAGGAGAATCCCTATCTTCTCTTTTGTTGATAAGAAAAAACCTTATCACCTTGCCTTCAGCACTGATATAAGCAAAGCGGTGGAGTTTGTTGTCCCTTAAAAGAGCTATATCAAAGATAAATTTGCCATTCTTATCGGGTAAAATTTCTTTAGGCTCATCTATGGTTAAAGGCTTAGAGCTTACCATAAAAAAGTATAAAATAATGCAAAAACTTATAACACAGGAGATAAAAACACTGGAAAAATAACGATTAATAAGACTTGTTTTAGCTTCGTTTTTGCGATAATTTATATCTAAAATTTGTTTTTTGCTTATATTTTTTTTGCGAATTTTTAAGCTTAAGAATGCTAAAAAAGCGATGAAAATTAAATAAACATAAATTCCAAAAACACCAAAATAATTACTTTTTCCTACAAAACTCACCAAAAAAGTATGAGTTTCTATGATGGAATTTCGCATTAAAGTAAGCAAGATATTGGCTAGAGCTTTATCGCTTTCCATAAGGATAAGCAGTAAAAACAGCATAAAGCTTGTTTTTTGATTAAAATTTTTTTGCCATTTTAAAAAGAAGAAAATCAAAATACAAACAAGCAAGGCTAAAGCAATAAAACCTAAAGAACTTATACCTTCGCTATCGATTAAAGAGCTAGTAAAAATAGGGAAATCTTGACTTAAAAAATAATAATGCAAAGCGGTGCAAAAACTTAAAATTCCCAATAAAATAAAATTTAAAATTTCAATTTTTTTCCAAAAATAAAATATAAAGCTTACTAGCAATAAACCTATAAAAACAAAATCAAAATTAAAGATTAAATTTTCGGTTTTTAAAAATTGTGCCGCGATAAAAAAAGCAAAATATCCAAACAAAAAGCCCAAAAAAACTACTAAAAAACTTTTAAAAATATATTTTTTATCAGGAGTGATAAAGGCCATTAAAATACTTAGCGGTAAAACACTGATAAGAAAATGCACAAAATATATACTCATAATTTACTCTTTAAACATTGTTATTTTAATTTTTCAAATAAAAATAAAAATATTTAAACACTCGGAAAATCCGAGCGTAAAATCATTTTGGCGTGCCTGTGTATTTGAATTTATAATCTACTTTAAAAGGTTCAAACCACTTGCCCACGCCTGTTTCTTCATCAACATGGCGTCCAAAACCTTGTTTTTCTGGATTTGAGATATAAAAAGTAAGTTCATAATTTCCTACGCCAAAGCCACCTTTTTTATCTTTTTCCATAGCGATATTTGCGCCATAGTGAGGACCATCATCAGCCACCATAGGCATCAAAGTTCCGCGTTTAATTGCACCTGTGTCGGTATTTTTAAGTTCATAAGCTATGGTTAAATAAGGCATCCAAAAACCTTCTGGAAAACCATTTGGATTGTTTTTAAGTGCGTGAATGTCAGCTTCTAGGTGAATATCTGCTAAAGATGCAGCTAAATCAATACCTCTTGGCTCCATTTCAATAGGTTGTAAATAAACAGCGGCTATTTCCATGCCATTAAGTTCTTTTGGATCGCCGATTGGCACTTCGCCTGCAAATAAATTTGTACTAATAACCGCAGCTGCAGCAACTACTGATAAAACTTTTTTTATCATGATTTTACTCCTTTTTTTGAAATTTGTTTTGTTATCAAAATGCCAATAATTAGCATGATCAAAACTATAAATTGAGGGATTAAAGTCTCATAGTAAGGATAAATTCCAAGCCATAAAATCGGTTCAAAATTCATAGGTATAAGACTAGGAATGATGATTTTTCCTTCTATGAGTTCAGCTATGCCTTTGCCTGTAAAAACAAAAACCATGTAAAAAATAATGTAAGAAGTGATATAGAAAAATTGTTTTACAGGTATGCGAATGGCTCCTGCTTTTAAAAGAAAATATAAAACAATAAGTATTAAAATTCCAAGTCCAAGCCCGCCAAAAACAGCACTAAAATCAGTGCTTGTTTTAGCATCAAAAAGCAAGGCTTGATAAAAAAGCACAGTTTCTGCACCTTCTCTATAAACAGCTAAAAATACGGTGATCCAAAGGGTTTTTGCACTATTGTTTGATATGGCATCTATAGCACCTTGTTTGATAAAGCTTGTCCATTTTTTATTTTGTGCGTTTGAAAGTAACCAAAAGCCCACATAAAAGAGTAGCAATACGGCTATAAGCATGGTAATACCCTCTATAAGCTCTCTACTTTGTCCCGCATTTTCTTTAAATAGCCAAGAAACTCCAAAAGCGGTAACAAAACTTAAAATCACTCCTGTAAAAAGAGCACTATAGGCGATATTTAGACGATTTTTATTACCACTTTGCACAAGATAAGAAACAATGGCTACAACGATAATCAAAGCTTCCAAGCCTTCACGCAAAATAATACCTAAAGCCCATATAAACAGCGAATAAGGAGTAGAATCTTGAATTTTATCCACACTGCTTGCTATGAGTTGTTCTAAGTCATTAAAAGTAGCTTCAAGCTCTTTTTTATCTGCACTTGCTTTAATCAGTGCCACACCTTTGGAAAATAAACTTTCTATTTTAAGTTTTAAGCCACTATCTACAGCACCGATTTTATTTTCCATACCGCTTGCTTCAAAAATATCTAGATAAATTCCTTGTAAATCATCTACTATAGAAGCACTAAAGCCATCATAATTTTTTAAAATTTCATCTAAAGCAAGTTTGATATCATTAGAAACTTTGGTATAATCTTTGCCTTTTGCTTCATCATTAAAGCCTGAAATTTGCAAACTTGAAAGTTCTGAATTTGGAATTTGTAAGAAAACATCAAAAATTTGTTCTTCTATGTTATCTAAGCCATCTCTTAAGCCTTTTTCATCTATTTTTGCATCGTTGATTTGGCGTATAAGGGTGCGTATGGCTTGTTGAATTTTTTGATCGTTTCCTGCTTTGGTAAATTTATTTACTAAAATTTCTACTTTGGTATTGCGATAATCACTAAATAAGGCATCATTTAAAAAATCTTTACTAGCTTGGTAGTTTTTTTCTTTAAAAGCATTAGCTGCCTGTGAAAATTTGGTAGAGATATTATCTAGTATAAATTGCAATCTTGCGTCCATTGCAGCGGCAGCTTGTAAATCAGCGCTTGCATTATCATCTGTAAGTTTGCTTGTGTCGTCGTTTGCAGGTATAGGAGCTTGGGTGGTTAAAGAACTTTGTGCTAAATCTTTTTTATCCACGCCCATCATTTGTGCGATTAAAGCTTCTGCATCAGCTTCGCGTTTGGCATTGGCTTCTAGGCTTGATTTTTCAGCTTTAGTCTTATCATAGTTTGTATCGCTTGCTTCTGCTTTTAAACGATATCCATTTTGTAAAATAGGGGCTACTTCATCAAGATCATAATAAAGGCTATCCACTAAAGCATTAATTTGTGTTAAAGGAGCTTCATCTTTATACATACGACGCAAATTTACAAATTTACGCTCCATGGTGATGGCTTTTCTTCCTATGTTTCTTCCTATAGGGCCTTCCATATTTTCAAAATGTTGAAAATACGCATCTTCGCTAAGCTTTTTAGCACCTAGATTATCACCCTTTTTGTAAGTTTCTATGCTTTGTTTTAGCATGTCTTTGATAAGATTTGCTTCATTAATATAATCATCTACTCTAGCAAAAGCTGAGCTTGATAAAAAAATACTTATAATTAAAAATATAATTTTAAAAATTTTCATTATCATTATCCTTAGTTTTTGATAAAAATAATATTTATTATCAAAATAAATAATGGCTAGTATAATATTAAAAATCTTAAATAGAACTAAAAAATAAGCTTTTGTATCGATAATATTTTTTATTAATTGTATTTAAGATATATTTTAATAAATTTTTAAATATATCTTATTTTTGTGATTTAATATGGGTTGTTTTTAAGTATCGCAAGGTTTTCTTTTAAGCTATGCACTTTGGGATATTGTTTTTGCATTTTTAATTTTTCCTTTTTTGATGTTTTAAAAGCTTAATAAAAATCAAAAAATCATTTATTGTATTCTTCAAGGAGATGGTTATAGCATATTTTAGATTAAGCAGATATATCCAAAAGTTTATCTTTTTTGTTGGTATCCGTGTTTGTAGAATTGCTATTATCTTTATTTGCTTCTTCTTTCTCAGCTTTAGCTTCTACTTTTTCTTTTTTTTCTTGAAATTTTAAATTTGTATCTACTATTCCCCTACAAGGTGTATTAAGTAACATTAGCAAACTCCTATATAATTGCAATAGCTTTTTAAGTTGTAATTTTTGATTATATTATAAATCGTATAAATAAGATAAAACTTAAATTTATTGAAGTAAAATTTTATCTATTTCATTTGCTTCTAAAAGTATCAACTATTTATATTTTGCTTATTGTTTCATAGTGTAAAAATTTTTAAAATAGGATTTTATCTTAAAAAATTTATGATTTTTAATTTCAGATATTGGTTTCCTTGAAAAATTTTAAAAAGTTTAGTAAAAAATATTAAGTTTTAAAAATATCATCCGATTTAAATAAAGTCTTAAGACTCAATCTAAAAGGAGGATGATATGGTTTCAGATGTTTCTATGGGTAATGCTAATTTAATGACTGCTGTTAATACTTCAGTTTTGAAAAAATCTATGGACACAAACGAGGCATTGATGAATGAACTCATCGAAGGTATGGAAGGTGTCTCTCAAGCCTCCGCTCCACAAGTTTCTAGCTCTAGTGGTTTGGATATTTACGCTTAAATATCTTAAGAATAAGCTTAAGAACTTGTTGGTATCTTGAGCTTGTTTTTTTAAATAATTATTTCTTTAGTATTTTTTCGTTATAATTTTGCCATTTTATTTATCGTATTAAATTTTTATAATATTTATTTAGGAGCAAGGATGCAAATGATAAAGAAGATGGTTTTAAGTGAAACTTTCCCTGGTATTTTGCTTATATTTTTTACATTTTTAGCCTTATTATGTAAAAATTCTTCTTTAAGTGTTATTTATACAGATTTTTTTCATGCTAATTTTACAGTAGGATTTGATCATTTTCAAATTTCAAAGTCGTTGGATTTATGGATAAATGATGGTTTGATAGCTATATTTTTTCTATGTATAGGGCTTGAGTTAAAATATGAAATTTTACGCGGACAGCTTAAAAATATAAGAGCTGTATCTTTACCTATATTTGGAGCTTTGGGGGGTATGATTACTCCTGCTTTAATTTTTGCTGCTATTAATTATTCCCATGGTTTTGCTATGAAAGGTTGGGCAATACCTACAGCAACCGATATAGCTTTTGCAGTGGGTATTTTGATGCTTTTAGGAAATAAAATTCCTACAAGTTTAAAGCTTTTTTTACTTTCTTTAGCTATTTTTGATGATTTGGGCGCTATTGTTATCATTGCTTTATTTTATACAGATCAGCTTTCAGCTTTGGCGATTATTATTTGTTTGTTTTGTATATTTGCTCTACTTTTGTTAAATTATTATCACATCACCCATCTTTCTTTGTATGTGTTAGTAGGTGTTGTATTGTGGATAGCTATGCTTAAAAGTGGAGTACATGCGACTTTGGCTGGTGTGATCATTTCTTTATTTATACCGCTTGATACAAAAAATAAAAAACCTTATTTGCATGAAGTTCTTAAGGATTTAAATCCTTGGGTGGTTTATTTTATCTTGCCTTTATTTGCTTTTGCTAATGCTGGGATTGATATCCGAGATATGCATCTTGGTTCGGTATTTTCGCCTGTAAGTCTTGGAATTATTCTAGGATTATTTTTAGGAAAGCAACTAGGTGTTTTTACTTTTTGTTTTATTGCTATCAAACTTAAGCTTGCAAAACTACCTGAAAATATTAAATATGGAAAATTTTATGGTATATGTATTTTAACAGGCATTGGTTTTACGATGAGTTTGTTTATTGATGGTTTGGCTTATAAAAATAGTGATATTTTTGAACATGCGGATAAACTTGCTATTTTAATAGCTAGTTTTTTAAGTGCCATTGTTGGTTTTATTTATCTTAAGATTGTTAAATGAATAATATAGTACATAAATTAAAAACTTTAGTTTTAAACGAGGCTTTTGGTGGTGTTTTACTTATAGTTTGTACTTTGCTTGCTTTGCTTGTGCAAAATGGATCTTTTAGCGAACATTATCGAGAATTTCTAAATTTAAAAGTCGGATTTAGCGTAGGTGAATTTGAGCTTAATAAGCCTTTTTTACTTTGGATAAATGATGGGCTTATATCTATATTTTTCTTTGCTATAGGGCTTGAGCTTAAGAAGGAATTTTTGCACGGGGATTTTAAAAATCCTAAAAATATTGTTTTACCTTTTATGGCTGCTTTAGGAGGTATACTTATACCTGCGATGTTGTTTGCTTTGGTAAATATAGGAGATGCTTATACTTTAAAAGGTTGGGCTATACCTACAGCTACAGATACAGCGTTTGCCTTAGCGATTTTAATGATGTGTGGCAAGCATATTCCATCAAGTTTAAAAATTTTCTTACTTTCTTTGGCTATTTTTGATGATGTGGGTGCTATTTTAATTATAGCTATTTTTTATACGACAAAATTATCAATAGTTGCTTTTGTCGTTGCAGGAATTGCTATTTTGGCAATGCTTGTTTTAAATATTTTAGGAATAACAAGAAAGTCTTTTTATTTTATTTGCTCAGTTATTCTTTGGATTAGTGTTTTAAAAAGTGGTGTGCATGCAACTTTAGCTGGAATCATAACAGCATTTTTTATACCGATGCAAACTAAAAATGGAGAAGCATTTTTAGAAGAAATCTATGAAAGTCTAAAATTTTGGCTCGCTTTTGTTATCTTGCCTTTATTTGCTTTTGCTAACGCTGGAGTAAATTTATCCAATATCGATATAGGAGCAATTTTTTCAGGTGTAAGTATAGGTATTTTCTTGGGGCTTTTTGTGGGTAAACAAGTGGGTGTATTTTTGTTTTCTTATTTGGCAATCCGTTTTAAATTTGCAGCCTTGCCCCAAGGTTCAAATTTGAAACAACTTTATGGGGTTTGTATACTTACAGGAATTGGTTTTACAATGAGTTTGTTTATCGATGGCTTGGCGTATGAAGTTAGCGATATTTTTAATTATGCAGATAATTTAGCTATTCTCATAGCTTCATTTTGTTCTGGGATTTGGGGTTTTATTTATCTTAAATTCTTTGCTGCTCGATCTTAAGGGGATTGATGAGGCATATTTTTTTCATCATCACGATTATATTCTTTATAAGCGGATGTAGTTTTTATCAGAATTTAAACTATACTCGTCCAATTTATAATACAAATAAAGAAACAAAACTTAAGACTATAGCACATGAATGGAAAAAAACTCCTTATGTTTTAGGTGGAATTACTAAAAAAGGTGCTGATTGTTCAGGATTTACACAGAGTGCATTAGCTCAGCTTAATATACGCATACCTCGCACCACAAAAACTCAATTAGGTTCTGGGAGAAAAGTTTCTAAATCAAAATTGCAAACAGGAGATTTGGTATTTTTTAAGACAGGTAGAGGGCCAAATGGTATGCATGTTGGTATTTATATGAGCAAGGGAAAATTTATACATTTATCTACTAAAGGTGGAGTAAAAGAAGTCGAGCTAAATAGTTCTTATTGGAAGGCTCGTTATATAGGAGCAAGAAGGTATTAAAGTGAAAATAGGTGTATTTGATAGCGGGGTAGGGGGGCTTAGCGTTTTAAAATCTCTTTATGAAGCTAGACTTTTTGATGAAATTATCTATTATGGAGATACCGCAAGAGTTCCTTATGGAGTAAAAGATAAAGATACTATTATAAAGTTCTGTCTTGAAGCATTGGAATTTTTTGAACAATTTCAAATTGATATGCTTATCATTGCATGTAATACTGCTAGTGCTTATGCTTTAGATGCTTTAAGGACAAAAGCACATTTTCCAGTATATGGTGTAATTGATGCAGGGGTTGAAGCAACGATAAAAGCTTTGCATGATAAAAATAAAGAAATTTTAGTCATTGCAACAAAAGCAACCATTAAATCAGAAGAATACCAAAAGCGTTTATTATCCCAAGGATATACAAATATAAATGCTTTAGCTACAGGGCTTTTTGTGCCTATGGTTGAAGAAGGTATTTTTGAAGGAGATTTTTTGCAAAGTGCTATGGAGTATTATTTTAAAAATATCACAACTCCAGATGCTTTGATACTCGCTTGCACTCATTTCCCTTTACTAGGTCGTTCTTTAAGTAAGTATTTTGGCGATAAAACAAAATTAATTCATTCAGGAGATGCCATAGTTGAATTTCTTAAAGAAAGAGAAAATATAGATTTGAAAAATCATAAAGCAAGATTACATTTTTATGCTTCAAGCGATGTTGAATCTTTAAAAAATACTGCTAAAATTTGGCTAAATTTATAAGGAAATAAAATGATAGAATTGAAAAAACCAGATGAAATAGAAAAATTAAGAATAGCAAATCAAATTGTAGCAAAAACTTTAAATTTTTTAGAGAATGAAATTAAAATAGGAATGAGCTTAAAACAAATTGATAAAATGGCAGAAGATTATATTTTAAGCCTTGGCGCCAAGCCATCATTTAAGGGACTTTATGGTTTTCCAGGTGCCATTTGCACATCTTTAAATCAAGTTTGTATCCATGGAATTCCAGATGATAAAATTATCAAAGAGGGTGATATTTTAGGTCTTGATGTGGGAAGTTTGATTGATGGGTATTATGGGGATGCAGCAAGAACTATTGCTATAGGAGAAGTTTCACCCACTGATAAAGCTTTAATCTCTTGTGCTAAAGATGCGTTATATCATGCTATAGATATTATTCGTGATGGAATGCGTTTTAAGGAACTTTCAGCTGCTTTAGGCGAATTTATCCATGCAAGAGGTTTTGTCCCGCTTCGTGGATATTGCGGGCATGGTATAGGACGAAAGCCCCATGGAGAGCCTGAAATTTTAAACTATTTAGAAAAAGGTGCGAGTGCAAAAAGTGGCCCTAAAATTAAAAATGGAATGGTGTTTTGCATAGAGCCTATGATATGCCAAAAAGATGGAACACCAAAGCATTATAATGGAAAATGGGATGCTGGAAGTATTGATGGGCTGAATGCGGCTCATTATGAACATTGTGTTGCCGTGATTAATGGGCGTGCTGAAATTCTTTCTATGATATGATATTAAATTATAAAATAATATTTTTTTCTTAAAATTCTAAAAATTTAAAATTTTTTAAATAATATTGTAGTAATATTCTTTAATAATTTAAGTTACTAAATAATATTTTTATCATATATTAAGTGTTATTAGAATAAAGTGCCACATTGTATTAAACTAAAACATAAATATGGTTAGATAATTTAATAATTTTTATTAAATTATCTAAATATTTATTTTAGTTTAAAGAGATCTTTTAAGATCTCGTTTGGGTTAGGCTATTTCCCTCCCCCTTTTTATTCGTAGCCTAACTCTCTTTTAAGAGTTTGGAAAATCTCTTTAAGCTAAAATATATTATATTTGCTTAAAGAGAACAAACGATTACTATTCTTATTTAAATAAATTTTTAAAATCCATTGTAGAGTTATAAATTCCAGCATTATCCATAGTTTCGCCCATAGTAATTGCGGTTGCTAATTCTGATAGAATGATTTTTATTTCATCTCTTTTATCTTGTATATAGGCCAATACACCTTCATAATTACTTGTTTGAAGAATTAAAAGCGGATTAGCAATTTCAAATTCAAAAAGTTTTTTACCAACATAAACATTGAAAATATTTCCAAAAAGGGCTGTTCCCATGAAAGAGCAGTTTTGTATAAGTTGTGATGCTGTGGCATCAAGAGTTCTTTTTTGCATATCATCTGAATTTTCATCTATTCTTTCTAGAATGCTTTTTTCTATTTTTTTTAAAGACATATCAAGTACTTGAAGTGCTCCTATAAAATCATTTGCATCATTGATTTGAGAGCAAATTTGATTTGCTTTAAATTCATTCACGCTTTGAATTTCGCCTAAGTGTTTTTTAAATATATCTAAATCACTTTTCATTGTTTACCTTTCAAAAATATTGCTAAATATTTAAAAAGCAAAAAGTGTTCCTAAATTAGGATAAGTTAGAATTTACCCAAAAAACAATCTCATTGCCAATTTTATTCAAGGCTTTTTGAAAAGCATCATAAGTAGAGCGGATATCTTTTTTTTCTATTTTTTCTTTAGTATTGAAAATTTTATGAGCTATTATTTGATTGTTTTCAAGATTTATGAAATTTACGCTTATAGAAATTTGAGCGTAGTTTTCATTGTTATTAAGAATTTGCTCAAAAGAGTTAATCCTGCTTTCAAGAGCATAATCCGCGCTTAAAGAGCTTGTTGAAGAAAGTAAGGTTGTAAAAATATTGCTTTGTTCAAATTTTGACAAAATTAAAAAAGAATAAAGATTGCTTGGCAAATCTCCCCAGAAATAATGTGCGTATTTGTTGCTAAAACCATTATCTATATAAACAATAGCTCGCGAGTTTAAATACAAAGGTGCATTTGCATTGCGAATTTTAAGAATTTTACTGGTTTTTTTAAAAAAAATATTTGAGTCTATTCCTTCGTCTTTTAATATGATATTTTCATTTTTATTGATGGTTTCGTGTCTTAAAGAGCATCCGCATAACATAAAAATAAAAGTCAAAATATAGAATAATTGCTTTAGCATTATTTTTCTCCTGGTCCTAGTTTAGGTTTGGTTTCTTTAAAAATCAAATCAGCAGGGCTGTTTTGTAAATTTTCTATTAGAATATTGCTTTCAATTAAAACTCGTTTAAAAAGCTCTAAATTTTGCATCAAAGATGCTTTAATATCATCATAAGTGTTTAATTTTTCATCAGCTTTTTTTATGAATTTTTTTAAAATCATCGTACTTTCTTTTATGTCTTTAAGACTGGAGTTGAAATTTTGTGCACTAAGGCTTATATTATCAGCCATTTTTCCTATTTTTAAACTTGCGTTTGAAAGATTAAGGCTTAAATTTTTAGAATTAGCGTTTAAATTTGCACTTAATTCTGCTAGATTTTGCAAAAGGATTTCTAGATTTTTAAGATTTTTTTCGCTTAAAAGTTCTTTTGATTTATCATCGGCCGTTTTAACCAAAGAAAAAATATGTTCACTTTGTCTGTCTATGGTTGCTAAAAAACTTTCTTTAAAAGGAATGACTGGAAGTTTTCCGTGGATAGATACTAGATCTTTACTATTTTTACTTCCGCCTTGAAGTTGGACAAATTTAAGTCCTGTGATACCTTGAAGTTGCAAAGTAGCAAAAGTATCTTCTTTTATAGGCGTGTTATTTTTGACCTTGATGCGTATGTTAACGCCGAGTTCATCTTGATTGTAAATGCTGATTTCTTCTACGCTACCTACTTCCACACCCAAAAGCCTTACAGGTGCTTTTATGCCAAGTCCTGCAACGGATTCTTGTGTGTGAATTTCATAATACTTAAAACTTTCTTCTTTAGAGTATCCACCAAGCCAAAGTATGAAACCAAGGCTTGCAAAAAATACTCCAAAAACAAAAAGTCCTACAAAAAAATAATTTGCTCTATTTTCCACTTTTACTCCATAAATCTTTTAAAAAGTCGTTCATTTTGCAGGCGTAATTCTTCATAAGTACCGCAAAATCCAACTTTTTTATTTTCTAAAATGATAAAGCGATCGAGTAAATTTTTCATACTTTCTTTATCATGTGTAACCAAAATGATATTTAAATCAAAACTTTTTTTTAACTCTAAAACCAAATCGTCAAATTCACGACTACTATGAGGGTCAAGTCCTGAAGTAGGTTCATCTAAAAAAAGCAATTTACTATCAAGTGCTAAAGCTCTAGCAATTGCCACTCTTTTTTGCATACCGCCACTAAGTTCGCTTGGAAATTGTTTTAAAACACTTTCGTTTAAGCCTACCATTTTTAGCTTCATTAAAACCAGTTCTTGTATGCTATTTTCATCTAAATGAGTGTATTCTTTTAAAGGAATGGCGATATTTTCATAAACATTAAAAAAGCTAAAAAGTGCAGCAAACTGAAAAACCACACCCCATTTTTTACGCAAAGTAAGTCCATCTTCTTCGTTGATATTTTTAAGTTTATAGCCTAAAATTTCATATTCTCCACCATCAAAATGTTCAAGCATAAGCATTTGTTTTAAAAGGACGGATTTTCCACTTCCGCTACCTCCTAAAATACCAAAAATTTCGTTTTTTTTGATTTCAAAACTTACGCCATTATGGACAATTTTTTCTCCAAATTTTGTAATGATATTTTGTGCTTTAATAACCATTTAAATTCCTGCAGAAGTTAAAATAACGGAGAATAAAGCATCAAAAGCTATCACCCAAAAAATAGCATTTACAACGCTTTTTGTTGTATAAATTCCTATGCTTTGTGTAGTATTTTTTACCTCAAAACCACGAAAACAAGCAATAAGTCCTATTAAAAATCCAAAAATAGGTGCTTTTGCAAGTCCTATAAAGATATGTTTTATATCGACAGCTTCTCTAAAGCGTCTTAAAAATTCGACAAAAGAAATATCAAGATTTAATTTTGCAACCATCATTCCACCTATAATACTGATTGCATCGCTAACGGCAACGATTAAAGGCATGGCCACTACCAAAGCCATGACACGTGGAATAATAATAAATTCAAAAGAGCGAAAACCCATAGTATTCATAGCTGCAATTTCATCAGTAATTTTCATCACTCCAATTTGTGCGGTATAAGAACTTGCGCTTCTTCCTGCGATCACTATGGCAGCGATTAAAGGTGCAAGTTCTCTAGTGGCTGAAATTCCCATCAAATCCACTATGAAAATATTGGCTCCAAATTGTGCGAGTTGATAAGCAGCCTGATAGGCTAAAACCACTCCTACTAAAAGAGCAGTTAAAATAACTATAGGCAAGGCTTTAAAAGCAGAATTTTCTATATGATATAAAAAAGCAATAAAGCGAAAATTTTTAGGATTTTTAAGGCATAAAAAAAGACTTGTGAAAAAAGCTCCTGTAAAATTGATGAATTTTCTTAAAATTTTTAAAAGTTCTAAACTTAATTTTCCAAGATCGATAAAGTATTCACTGAAATTTTTATGTGATTTTTTTGTTTTGCTTAGTCTTTGGTAGTTTTTTTCACAAAGTTCAAAAAGGGTTTGAAAGCTTGAATTTAAGCCTTCTTTGGTGATTTTAATATTTTTATCTTTAAGATCATTTTCCAAAGCAAGGAAAAATCTCACTCCAGCGGTATCGATTGCTTTTAGATCTTTAAAATCAAAAATCACTTCCTTGCTTTGAATCAAAGCTAAAAAATCTTTTATTTTTAACTTATAAATGCTTGTTTTATCCCAAATTCCAAAGATAAAAAGAGTGTTATTTTGAAATTTGAAATTTGTATTCATTTTATTTGCTAAGGATAAAATTTACAAGCTTTGAAACGCTAAATCCAAAGTGTTCAAACACATCTTTGTCTTTACCACTTTCTCCAAAACTTTCTATGCCATACACTTTGTGGCAAAATTTATAAAGTTCATTAGAATGCGCTGCTTCAACGCCTATAACTTCACCTTTTAACAATCTTTCTTGATAAGCTTTATCTTGTTTTTCAAAAAGTTCAAAACAAGGCATGGAAACAACATTACAAGCAAAACCTTGTTTTTCAAGTTCGTTTGCACTTTCTAAACAAAGCCAAACTTCACTTCCACTTGCTAAAAGTGTAAAATTAGCATCTTTGCTTTCTTTGAGTAAATACGCTCCATTTTTTACATCTCCAAAAATAGGTTCATTTAGAGCTTTGAGTTTTTGGCGTGAAAGCACAAAAGCACTCGGTATATCAGCATTTAGGGCTATTTGCCAAGCTTTGACATTTTCTACCCCATCAGCAGGCCTAAAGGTTAAAAAATTTGGCATAGCTCTAAAAGTGCTAAGTTGTTCTATAGGCTGGTGTGTTGGGCCATCTTCGCCCACGCCTATGCTGTCGTGTGTGAAAATAAAAAAATGTTTGATTTTCATTAGGGCTGCTATTCTTGCGGCAGGTTTTAAGTACTCACTAAAGATGAAAAAAGTTGCCGAAAATGGTAAGAAAATTCCATATCTTGCAAAAGCATTGTTAATCGCTGCCATAGCGTGTTCTCTGATACCAAAATGGATATTTTTACCTTTTACAAAGTCTCCCATACCGTGAAGTTCTGTTTTATTTGAAGGGCCTAAATCCGCACTTCCACCTAAAAATCCTTCTAAATTTTTAGCTAAAACATTTAAAATTTCACCATTGCTATCTCTTGTCGCAAGATCTTTTCCTTTAAAATCAGGATAAGCTATCTTGCTAAAATCAGGGTTTAATAGCCTTTCTAAAAGTTCTTTTTTACCACTTTTTTCAAGCTTATCTTTCCATTTTGCTTCTTCTAAATCCCCAAGTTCTACAGCACTTTCAAAGCGGATTTTGCTTGCTTGTGGGATATGAAAACTGATATTTGGATCAAAACCTGCTTGTTCTTTGGCTTTTTTAATCACTTCTTCACCCAAAGGTGCGCCATGGCTTTTATGACTGCCTTCAAGCTCTCCTGCACCCTTTGCTATAGTTGTTTTTGCGATGATAAGACAAGGTTTTGTGGATTTTTTAGCTTGTTCTAAGGCTTTATTAATTTCTTCATAATCATGTCCATTTATACTTAAAACTTCAAATCCTTGTGCTTCAAAACGCATTTTTACATTTTCATTAAAGGCTAAACCTACATCGCCTTCTATGGAGATATTGTTGCTATCATAAATGAGTATGAAGTTATCAAGTTTGTGAAGTCCTGCTAAAGAACAAGCTTCATAAGAAATGCCTTCTTGTAAATCTCCATCTCCGCAAAGACAATAAATTTTATGATCGATTAAATTGCTACCTAGTAAATTTTGTGCTTTTTTTGCCGCCATAGCAAAGCCTACAGCATTGGCAACGCCTTGTCCTAAAGGACCTGTAGCGATTTCTACTCCAAGAGTTGAAATTTCAGGGTGTCCTGGGGTTTTAGAATGAAGTTGGCGGAAATTTTTAAGATCTTCTAAGCTTAAATCATAGCCACTTAAATGTAAAAAACTATAAAGCAAAGCACTTGCATGTCCGCCTGAAAATACAAGTCTATCACGGTTTAGCCAAGTGGGATTTTTAGGATTGTATTTTAAATGATAACTTAAAACACTTAAAATATCTGCTAAGCCCAAAGGTGCACCTGGGTGTCCTGAGTTTGCTTTTTGCACCATATCGGCACTTAAAAATCTTAGAGTATTTGCCTGTTCTTGTAAAATTTGAATGTCCATTTTTTACCTTTATAAGTATTGAATTATTAAATTTTGTATCATTTGTGCGAGTTTTTCATTGAGTTTTTTTAAATCTTGTTCGCATTCACTAAGAAGATTTTCTTTTGTTTTTATAGCTTGTTCAAGTCCAAGCAAATTGACAAAAGAATTTTTATGAATATCGTTATTAGTAGGCTTTCCGCTTTGTTCTTGACTTGTGGTTACATCGATAATATCATCATTGATTTGAAAAATCAGTCCTAATTTCAAACCAAGTTTGTAAATTTGATTGCTTTCTTCGTTGTTAAGTTCGCAAATTTCACAACCCATTTTTAAAGCTGCAGCGATTAATCTTGCGGTTTTGTGTGTATGTAAAAACTCAAGTTCATTTAAACTCAGTCTTTTGTCTTCAAAGAAACAATCAATAGCTTGTCCTATGACCATTCCATTAAGTCCTGCATTAAAGGCAAGGGTTTTGATGAGTTTGATTTTGATTTCATCTTTTAAATGAGCATGACTTAGAACTAAAAAAGCTTCAGTGTTTAAAGCATCGCCCGCTAAGATGGCTGTAGTTTCATCGTAGCTTTTGTGTAAGGTTGGAATTCCTCGTCTAAAATCCGCATTATCCATAGCGGGTAAATCATCGTGTATGAGTGAATAAGTATGGATAAATTCCAAAGCTAAAGCCACATCTAAAGCTTGATTTAAAAGTTCAGGTTTATTGCTTTGTACTACGCTTAAAAGCAATTGTGCACGAAAATGCTTTCCTCCTGCTTTTAGCATAAGAGCTAAAGCTTCATTAAAAAAAGGATGAAAGCTTTCGACTTTAGGTAGATTTTTTTCTAAGTGATGGATAAAAAGTTCTTTTAAATTCACTTAGTAAGCCTTATGAAAAATTGAAATTTACCATCGCCACCTGAGTTGGCATTTCCGCCTAGTTCATTGTTGAAATTTGATAAAGGTAATTTAGTACTTTTGCGTTCAATTAAGATGCTAAAGTCATTACCAGCGCTTAAAATATTTTGTAATTCTTTAAAATTATTTAAAATAATATTATTAACGCGTAAAATTTTATCTCCTACCATAAATCCTGCATTTGATGCTTTTGATTTTGGATCTATTTTAGTTACAACAAGACTAGTATTAACCGTTAAACCAAGATTGCTTGTGAAATTTGTAATTTTTGGTTTTGGTTTAGAATCAGGAAGATTAAATTTGCTCAAATCTTTTGCAAAAACTTCAGTAGAAATATTTAAATCCATATTATCACGCAACACTTGAAAATAAAGAGTGCTTCCGCGATCTGCAAAAAGAATTTTTTCATTGAGTTTTCTTAAATCATTGGCGGGCAAGCCATCAACACTTATAACTTGATCGTTGATTAAAAATTGTGGATTTTTTCTTGCATTGTTAACATAAATTTTATTTTCTCGAACAACAAAATCAACGCCAATATCCCCCCAATAAACATCGTTATATTTCATAAAATGTTTTAAATAGCGATTGCCTATAAAAGAGCTATTATTTAAAGCAATCCCCATCATTTCACAGCATGGAGTCCCTAAAAGTCCTATTTTAGAATTAAAATCAAGTTGATCTTTTTCATCAATATTTTGAGCTAAATACTTAATATGCCCTATATAAGGTTTATTAGGATCCCAAATTCCAACCCAATCATTACGAGTAAGTTTTTCTTCATCACCCATAGGAGTAGGGATTAGGCTAAAGTCAGTTCTTACAAGATATAAATTTAAAAATGGATCGTATTTTACATATTTGTTAAGCTTAGTATTAGGCTGTTTTAACACAGCAAGTAAATTTTCACTGAGTGCAAAAGCTGGCATTCCTTCATAGTTGAGCATGCTTGCCTTATTTCTTTCATAACCTGCTAAAAAATCTTCAAATTTAGGTCTTTCTATACCAAAAGACAAAGTAAAAAGCATGCAAATAATTAAAATTTTTTTCATAATTTCATACCTCCAAAACCGCCTAAAACATCATTCGCCATACTTGAGCGATTTTGCGCAACCATGGCTAAAACATCATTAATTGCAGAAATAAGTAAAATTTGCAAGGACTCTTTATCTTCAAGTAAAGAATCATCAATGCTAACATCGATAATCTCGCCTTTTCCATTAGCGCTTACTTTAACAAGTCCTGCTCCACTTTTGGCGCTAAATTCACGATTTGCAAGTTCTAGTTCTATATTTTTTGCTTTTTCTTGAACTTGATTTAAAAGTTCACCCATTTTAGAAAAATCCATATTTTCAAACATTGATTATCCTTGATTTTTTAAAATTTCATTAACAACTACTTTATCACTAAAAGGATATTTTATCCCTTTAATTTCTTGAGTAGTTTCATCACCTTTGCCTAAAATAACGACTAAATCGTCATTTTCTTTTAGTTCTAAAGCTTTTTTTATGGCTTCTTTTCTATCTTCTATCGTTAAAACTTTTTCTTTTTTAGCAAAGCCTGATAAAATTTCTTCCATGATGGTTTTTGGTTCTTCGCTACGTGGATTATCACTTGTAATGATAGCAATTTTTGCAAAATGTTCGACGATTTTTCCCATTAAAGGGCGTTTGGTTTTATCTCTATCTCCACCTGCTCCAAAAACAACGATGAGTTTTTTATTTTTAAGAGTGTCAAGTACTTTTTCAATGCCATCAGGCGTATGAGCAAAATCCACGATCACACCTTTTGCTACTTGTTCTACTCTACCACAAACCCCGCCAAATCCACTGATAGCTTTTTCCAAGTCTTTTAAATCAGGCTTTACGAGTTCATTCACACAAGCACTAGCAACTAGAAGATTGTAAAGATTAAAAAGTCCTAGCAAGGGCGAGTCTATGTGAAAAGTTTGATTTTTATTTGTTACAATAGCACTAATGCCTTCTTCTAAAGAATAAGCTTTGATTTGATATAAAGCAGGATTTTCTATGCCGTAAGTAAAAGCGTTACGCACATTAAATTTAATAGCCAAAGCATCTTTGTTGATAAATTTTAAACTCTCATCGGTAAAAAAAAGTTCTTTTGCTTCTTTGTAATTTTCAAAAGCACCGTGAAAATCTAAATGATCTTGAGTGATATTGGTAAAAATTTTAGCAACAAATTTTAAGCCTTCGATACGGTTTTGAACGAGTGCGTGTGAGCTTACTTCCATGATGAAAAAATCACATTTTTTTTGAGTGGCTATTTGTAGGTACTCTAAGGTTTTAAGAATAGGGGAGGTGGTTAAGGATTTTTCATCAATTTGTTCATCGTTGATAAAAGCTCCTCTTGTCCCGCAAAGCCCGCATTTATAACCTAAATCCAATAAGATAGAATAAATCGCTGCTGCGGTTGTGGTTTTGCCATTGGTTCCTGTGATTCCTATGATTTGAATCTTTTTATCGATTTTTAAAAGTTTTTTACACTCATTTACATCGATGATTTTTGCACCTTTTTCTAAGGCTTGAGCGTGAAATTTAGCATTTTGTGTGGTTTGTAAAAAAAAGCATTCTTTTTCACACTCTAAGGTATTATCTGTAATGAATGAATTTTCAAGTTTTAATTTCACTTTTAAATCCTATGAGTTTTTCTTGGAGTTTGATAAATCTATCATTTGCCCAAAAATGAGGCATAACATTTTCTATATAATTTAAAGTCATATCTTTATAGCCATTATCAAGTAATTTTTCCAAAAAATCTAAAAAATCATCACGATTATCAATAACTAATTTAGTGCTATTAATGATATTTTCAAAACTTTTTTGAAAGCCAAGTTCTTCTTCGCTTTTTAAAAAATCTTGATAATTTAACGCATGCCCATCTTCAAATTCGTTTTCCTGTTTGTTTTCTTGTTTTTTAAATTCAATTGTACTTAAAATTTCTTCTAAGTCTTTATCAATGCTAGAGATTTTGTAATGTTCTATATAAAAATCAAAAAGTAAAGAAGCTTCTTTAGGAGATTTTAAAGCAAGATCGCAAAGGCAGATAAAATTTAGCAAGCGTTTATTTTTGCGTTTTTCATAAGCCATAGAAAAATACATTTTTGCAGTTTTAAAATCTTTCTTGTAAAAATGTTCAATTCCAAGTTTTTTATAATTTTGCAAATTCGTCTGCTCCGCCGTTTAAATTGATTATAGTGATTTCTGGATGAATATCAATCTTAAGTTGCCTTTCAAGACCGTATTTTAGCGTTGTTCCACTCGATGCACAGCCTTTACAAGCTCCTATTAAATGGATATAAACGATCCCATTTTTAATTCCTAAAAATTCAAGCCCTCCGCCATCACGCTCAAGCATAGGCAAGCTCTTTTCTAAACTTGCTTTAACAGGATTTATAAGCTCTTCATCACTAAAAGGCATCATAATTTATCCTTAAAAATTTTTATATACTTTAGCGTGATTGTGTTTAAAAAAAGGTAAATTAAGGCTTGAAATTTAAATAAATTAAAAAGGTTCGTCACTATCTTGTACGCTAAATTCTAAATCATAAGCTGTAAAGTTTTTGTTACCAAAAATTCCATTTAAGTTTCTAAATGATTGTTGCAGAATTTCTTCGTTTTTTTCATATTTTAAGAAGCTTAAATATTCTTTTAAAAAATTATTTAATTCTTCGGTATTTAAATTTTTAATTAAAAGATTTAAATTTTTATCAATAAGCGTAAAAAGTTGTTTTTTTAATGCGAGTGTAGAATTTTTAATTTTTATATTGTTTAAAAAAGCTAAATTAACCTTGCAAACACCTAACAAGAATTCACTATAGTTTAAATTTTTTCGAATATTTTTACTTTCAAATTCTCTAATATCACTATCTTCATAACCTTTTTTTTCTAAAATTTTATCCAATAAAATCTTATGCTTAAAGCAAACACTATCACTAATTTGCTTAAAATCGTTACATATATCTGGATACTGTTTTAAAAAAGCTATAAGTTCTAATTCTGCAATGTGAATTTTTTCTTTAGGAAAATTGTATTTATTTTGAGAAATTAAAGGGGTTTGTATGGTTTTTTTTGAATTTTGTGATAAGATAATAAATTTTTCATCTACTTTTAATAAATTTGAAACTAAACTAGTGTAAGAATTTGCCACTAAAGGTTCAAGATTAAAGGTGAATTTTTGTATAGTTTCTAAAGCTTTTTGTCTATCAAGAGCAGAAATTATGGAATGGGTGGATATTAAGCGCCTGATATAAAATTCGCCAAGCTCTATTCCTTCATCGAGTATATTATGGAGTTTTGTGCTTTCATTTTTTGCTACGAGCTCGGCAGGATCTTTTCCGCCTTGCAAAATTGCCACTTTACCGTCTATTTTGTTTGTGCTCAATAAAAATGCAGATCGTGTCGCAGCTTTTAATCCTGCTTCATCATTATCAAAACATAAGATTACTTTTGCTTCATAACGACGAATTAAAGGTAGATGATGTTCGGTTAATGCTGTTCCAAGAACTGCTACAGCATTGTTAAACCCTGCTTTGTGAAAAGCTATTGCATCCATGTAACCTTCACATACTATTATTTCTTTTTTTTTGGCTATATTTTCTTTAGCGATGTTAAAAGCATAAAAAATTCTACTTTTATCAAAAAGTATATTTTGAGGTGAATTTACATACTTTGCCGGTACATTGGGATTTAAAGTACGCCCTCCAAACCCTACCAATAAGTCTTTATGATCGTAGATTGGAAAGGTGATACGCCATATAAAACTTGCGTAAAATTCATTATTTTCATCTTTTTTTAAAGCTCCAACACTCACAGCATCTTCTAAAGGAATTTTTTGATTTTGCAATAATCTTATACTATCTTCACTTGCTCCTGCAAAACCTAATTCGAATTTGGCTATATCTTTGTCATTTAAAGCTCTTTGGTAAAGATAGGTTAAAACTTCTTTGTGGTGTTTGAGATTATCTTTAAAATACGCATTTAAGCTTGGTAGTATAGACTTTAGCTCTTTTTTATTTTCTTGTTTTTCTTTTGTATAACTCAAAGTAAAATTACTGAGGCTTGCAACTTTTTCAACTGCATCGGAAAAACTTAATTTTTCATAATCCATTACAAATTTAAAGGCATCTCCACCAGCTTTGCAAGCAAAACAATGATAAAAACCTTTGGTAGGATTGATATGCATAGACGGGTTTTTATCTGCATGGAAAGGACAGATACACACAAAACTAGAGCCTTGTTTTTTTACTTCAATATAATTTTCTATAATATCGACAATATTAAGTCTTTGGGATAAATTTTCTATACTTTCTTTAGTTATCATTTTACAAACCTTGTTAAAATTATACAAAGATTTGGCTATAATTTGGCATAAAATTTTTAGAGCGAGACTATGGATTTTTTCTTTGTAGAATACAGAGACCCTTTAGTAGGGCTTATAATTTTAACCATTTTAGTATTTGTTGTAGCTGTTGCAAATTATATTTGGAAAATATTTGCTAGCAAAGATGAAGAACAAAAGCTTGAAAAATTTATAAAAAAATTTGAAATGGATAACGTTCATAAAGAGTTGTTAAGAAATAGTAGCTTGAGTTTTGGAAATTTAAGTTTTTTGGCCGAAATTTTTACTAAAAGCGGGGAATTTGAAAAAGCAACTCAAATTTATTTGATTGCTCTTGAAAAATGTAAAGATAAACAAGAAAGAGAATTTATTTTCCTTTCTTTAGCAAAAGTTTATTTTAAAGCAGGATTTTTAGAGCGTGCAAAAGAAGTTTTATTACAAGCCTTAAAACTGCGTCCAAGAAATATACAAGCCTTAAAACTTTTAAAAATTGTTTATTTAAAACTTCATTCTTATAAAGAAAATTTAGAACTTTTAGAATGTCTTTTTGAGCTTAATGAAGATGTACAAAAAGAGTATGATTTTATCAAAGCTTTAGAACTTTGTACTTTTAATATCACTGATGAACAAAAAAAGAAAAAACTTTTAGAATTTAAAATAGAAGATAATCCTATGTTAGGGCGTTTAGTTTTTGAAAAATATCATATGTTTTTAGGACAAAATTTTTTTGATATTTGTGATTTGCTTTATAGAGAAAATGAAGCGTTTAATTTAGAAAATCAAGATTTTTTAGAATTCTTTTATGCTTTGGGTAAAATTTCAAAGCATGATGATACGCATCAGTTTGTTTTTAAAAATTCTAATTTTAAAATGTTAAAAATTTTAAAAGATAATTCTTTTAATGCGGGGTTGGAATTTTCATATCGTTGTTCTGAGTGTAAAAATGTTATACCTTTGTTTTTTTATCATTGTCCTGTTTGTTATGAGTTTAATACTTGTAAAATTATTTATGAAGTGAAAAACAATGAAACACATTGAAATTTATACAGATGGCTCATGTCTTAATAATCCAGGTTTTGGCGGATGGGCTTATATTTTGCGTTATAAGGAGTATCAAAAGGAAGGTTTTGGAGCTGAGGCTAATACCACTAACAATAGAATGGAGCTAATGGCAATTATTGAATCTTTGAAGGCTTTAAAAGAGCCTTGTGAAATTTCGCTTTTTACAGATTCTAACCTAATGGTTCAAAGTATTAATGAATGGCTAGAAGGATGGATAAAAAAGGATTTTAAAGGTAAAAAAAATATAGATTTATGGAAGGAATATATTAAAGTGGCAAAATCTCATAAGATTAAGGCTTTTTGGGTAAAAGCACATAATGGACATTTGGAAAATGAAAGGTGTGATACATTGGCGCGCGAAGCTGCTTTGAAAATTGCAAGGGAAAATGATGAAAAACATTGAAAAACTAGAGCAGAGTTTAACTTATAAATTTAAAGATAAAAATCTTCTTATACATGCTTTAACCCATAAAAGTTTTAAAAAATCTTACAACAACGAACGCCTGGAATTTTTAGGTGATGCCGTGCTTGATTTAGTTGTGGGTGAATACCTTTTTCATAAATTCGCCAAAGATGCCGAAGGAGATTTATCTAAGCTTAGAGCGGCTTTAGTGAATGAAAAGTCTTTTGCAAAAATTGCAAATAGTTTAAATTTGGGCGATTTTATTTTTATGAGTGTTGCTGAAGAAAACAATGGAGGAAAAGAAAAGCCTTCTATACTTTCAGATGCGTTAGAAGCCATTATAGGTGCTATACATTTAGAAGCCGGGTTTGAGTTTGCAAAAACTATTGCTTTAAGGCTTATAGAAAAAAATTTCCCTCAAATTGATGCAAAAATTCTTATAAAAGATTATAAAACAAAATTACAAGAGATTACACAGGGAAAAATCGGACAAACTCCGCAGTATGAAACAGTGCGTGCTTTTGGTCCTGATCATTTAAAGCAATTTGAAATTGCTTTAATGCTTGATGGTAAAGAACTTGCAAGAGCTATTGCAGGAAGTAAAAAAGAAGCACAACAAATGGCAGCAAAAATTGCACTTGAGAAATTAGGAGCTTTATAGTGAATACATTTGGTACGAGATTGAAATTTACAAGTTTTGGTGAGTCTCATGGTGTGGCTGTTGGATGTATTATTGATGGAATGCCTGCTGGAGTTAAATTTGATGAAGAATTTTTACAAAATGAGCTTGATAAACGCAAAGGCGGAAGTAAATTTGCAACACCAAGAAAAGAAAGTGATAAAGCTCAGGTTTTAAGCGGGGTTTTTGAAGGATATACAACGGGTCATCCCATAGCTATAGTAGTTTTTAATGAAAATGCTCATTCTAAGGATTATGATAATTTAAAAGATCTATTTCGTCCTGCTCATGCGGATTTTACTTATTTTTATAAATATGGCATAAGAGATTATAGGGGTGGGGGTAGATCAAGTGCTAGGGAAAGTGTTGCTAGAGTGGCTGGTGGTGCAGTTGCAGCGATGCTTTTGCGTGAATTTGGCATTTGTATTCAAAGTGGTGTTTTTGGAGTAGGAACTTTTGTATCAAATTTGAAAGAAGAAGAATTTGATTTTGAATTTGCTAATAAAAGTGAAATTTTTTGCCTTGATCCAAAACTAGAAAGTGACTTTAAAAATGAAATTTTAAATGCTAGAAATTCAAAAGATAGTGTAGGTGCTGCTGTTTTTACAAAAGTTAGTGGTATGCTTGTGGGACTTGGAGAGGTTCTTTATGATAAGTTGGACTCTAAATTAGCTCATGCTTTAATGGGAGTTAATGCTGTTAAAGCAGTCGAAATAGGCGAAGGTATTAATGCAAGCAAAATGCGCGGATCGTGTAATAATGATGCTTTAAAAGATGGAAAGTTTTTAAGCAATCATAGCGGAGGAATTTTAGGAGGAATTTCAAATGGAGAAAATCTTATTTTAAAAACTTATTTTAAACCTACTCCTTCTATTTTTGCCAAGCAAGAAAGTATAGATAAATTTGGCAATAATTTGGAATTTGAACTCAAAGGTAGGCATGATCCTTGTGTAGGTGTTAGAGGAAGTGTTGTAGCTAGTGCTATGGTGCGTTTAGTTTTGGCTGATTGTTTGCTTTTGAATGCGAGTGCGAATTTAAACAATTTAAAAAATGCTTATGGATTAAAATAAAAAAGCCCATTTTCATGGGCTTGATTGCAATATTTTGAAAAGATTCATTGTAATATCGTCTATTTTTTAAGATTTTTTATTAAATGTGTAAAAAAAGAATGAAATTTATTTTTTTAATTTAAAAATATTGATAAAAATTACTATATTTAGTATAAAATAATTAAAATATTATTTTTTTAGGAGGGGTTTATGGAATTCAATAAAAAGAAAATTGTTCGTTTATCGTTAAATTTAACGCTTCTTAGTGCTTTATTTCCTTGCGTATTACTATCAGCAGATTTACGTCAAAGAAATGGCAATATTATTGTTTCAAGAACCACTGATATGGTAAAATCTAGCAATAATACAGATGTAATTAATATTAAAAATCCAAATAAAAATGGGGTTTCGCATAATCAATTTGAAGATTTTAATGTTAAAGATGGGGTTATTTTTAATAATAGCTTAATTGATGGCAATTCTCAAATTGGTGGATGGGTAAATAAAAATCCTAATTTAAAACAAAATGCCAATACTATTATTAATGAAATTTTAAGTAAACAAGCTTCTAATATTAATGGTCCTGTTGAGGTATTTGGAAAAAGTGCTAATTTAATTTTTGCCAATGAAAATGGTTTTAGTGTTAATGGAGCAACTTTTTTGAATACTAAAGGAGTTACTCTTAGTGCTGGTAAATTTAATGAAGATTTTACAACAGAAACAACAAGCAATGGTAGAATAGATATTGGAGAAAAAGGCGTTGCAGTTGATGGAGATTATTTCAATGTAATTAGTCGTAGCATAGGTATTGCCGGTAATATTGCTCATTATCAAGCAGGAAAATACTTATCTAATATTAATTTTATAGCTGGATTTAATAAAGTAGATTTAAGCAATAGTAATATTCCTAACATTCTTGCTTCAAGACAAACAAATGATAAAATTGATTATGGAATTGATGGTAGGAATTTAGGTTCTATGTATGCAAATACAGTTACCTTTGTTAGCACAGAAGAGGGTGTTGGTGTAAGACACACCGGGATTATAAGAGGTCTTAAAGATATTATTGTCAAAGTCAATGGCAAGGCAGAATTTCAAGCTCTTGGCGTAAATCAAGGAGGAAGTATTGATGTAAATGCTAGAGATATTACAACTTCTTTGATTGACGCAGATAATATGAGATTAAATGCTGATGGAAAAATCATTAATGAGGGATTATATAGAGGTAAAAATATCAAAATTGATGCTCAAGATTTTGAAAATGCAAAACAAACTCATTTTAATAAAGAGACTAAGGATGTATTTAAAACTAATGTAGAAAATTCACAAATTGATACTGATAATTTAGATTTGCATACTAAAAATAAAACGGCCAATTTTGGTTCTATAAATACTTTAGGTGATGCGAAAATCAATACAGGATCTTTTGAAAACCAAGGTAAAATTTCGGCAAATAAAGATGTATATTTAACTTTAAACAATGATGATTTTGCTAATCAGGGAAAAATTTTTAGTCAAAATAATATTTATTTACAAGCTAATAAAAATTTAACCCTCAATAACGGTAATTTATATGCAAAAAATTTACTTGATATTAAAAGTTTGGGTGATTTATATATTAATTCAAAGCTTGAAAATTCTTCTTCAATAGGACTTGAGGCAAAAGATATTTTTAATAAAGATCTTGTTGCTAGTGGAAAGGATTTAACTCTTAATGCGAGAGGGAGTATAATCAATGATGGATATTTCTTGGCACGCAATGATTTGAAAGCAACTGCTTCGCATATTACCAATAATTCTACTTTTAATAGTTTAAATAATGCTTATTTAAATGCCGATATTATTGATAATAATGGTTTGATTGTCGCTAACAAAGACATTAACATTGAAGTAAAAGAATTGAATAATAATGCAAGTTTAACAGGCTCTATTCAAAGCTCTGATGAAAAAATTAAAGGTAATGGTTGGGCTAATTATGGTGATACACTTTTTAAACGTTGGAATATGGAAGTTGGAATTGATAATTTAAAGTATCTTAATAATTTAGATGCTAAACAAGCTTCTATTCAAGCAGGTGGGAATGTCAATATCAATACTACTTCAAAAAATAAATCAGCACAAATTAATAATAGTGGTAAAATTATAGCTCAAGGTAATATTGTTTCTTATGGAAATATTAATAATAAATCTTTAAGTCAAGATCTTAATATAGAAGATGTTTTATCTCATGTTAAACTAGATGGTTTTTTTGCTAAAGAGTATTTAGGATCTTGGAATACTAACTGGACTGATTATTTTACCAAAGGCGGTAGCTTGCTTGACGCTTTAAAATACTTTGCAAGTAATAAATTAAAAGATCATCAACGAGAATCTGCTTGGAATGCTCTTAAAGATGCTGCTGCTCATAATGAGACTTTGCATTTATATTTTTCTTTATTGTTTGGCAGTGACTATGCTTCAAAAAGATTTGTTCCAGACCCAAGTCAATGGAATCATGATGCTAAAATTGTTTTTAAAGCAAAATCTGAAGCTTTAATAGCATCTAATGGAAAATTAAATTTAAATTCTAAAGAATTTAATCAAGGTTTGGTAAGTTCTTTTGATGAGAATTCTGCTTTGATAAAATCTCATTTAGAAGATGTAATAAATAATAAAGATTTAGCTTCGCAACTGATACCAGATATTGCTAATTCTGGATTGTTTCATTTTACAAATACGAAAAATGGAAATATTTCTTATCAGTATACATCAGATTCTGTAGCAGTGGATGCAGATAAGTATTTTGGATTTAAAGATGTTGCAAAAGAATTTAAAGATAAAAATTTAGATGATGCTACTGTTGTAGGGGATTCTTTCTTTCAAAATCAACTTATTAAAAATATGTATGCAAAATTGGGTATGCATGGTGCTTTAAGTGATGAAGATATTAAACTACTTCTTGAAAATGGGGTAAAATACGCTAATGGGCATGGTTTGAAACTAGGCCAAGGATTGGGTAAAAATCAAACGACTGATGATGATATGATTTTATTTGAAAAAGTTGATAGAGATGGAAAAACAGTCTTTGTTCCTAAATTTTATTTTTCTCATAAAACTTTAGAGGCAAATAAAGGTGGAGTAAATATTGTTGGAAAAAATGGAGTTGATATAAATACAGATAAATTCGATTCTTCATTAGGTAATATTGCTTCGGAAGGTACGGTTAATATCAATGTTAATGATAAAATGAATTTACATAGTTCAAGCGTAAGTGGAAAAAATGTTAATATCCAAGGTAATGAAGTTAATATAGATACGCTTTTGGGTGTTGATGAAAAAGGTTCTCACAGCTCCATCAATAAAGGTCAAATCAGTGGAAAAGATACTATTGTTATTAGTGCCAACCAGGATGTAAATGTTAAAAATAGCAATGTTGTGGCAGATTCTGAAAATTCTAAAATTACTTTACATTCCAAAGATGGAAATATTAATATAAGTAATGATTATGCTAATTCATCATCTTTTAAAAATACTAATACAGATGTTGAAAATACTAATGCTTTGCAGACAACAGATAAAGTTTTAAGCTCAAATTTTAAAGCAGGTAATATAGATATTATGTCTAATAAAGATATTAATATAGTAGGTAGTAATGTAGATGCAAATCATGAAATTAATATTAAGGGTAATGATGTTAATATAAAAGATGCTCATGAAAAATCTAATGTTACTTTTGATGGAATACGATATGGAACAGCATCTATCTCTTATGAAAAAGGTAATTCAGAAATTACTAAATCGATTGGTAGTAATTTGAATTCAAAAGGAGATATTAAAATTGATGCTAAAAATAATATAAATGTTGTAGGTTCTAATGTTAAAGCTGAAAATTCAGTTAATTTAAATGGAGAAAATATTAATATAAAAAATGGAGAAAATAAAATTTCTTCTTCTTTAGATTCTTCAACTCTTAGTGGATTAGGATATAGATATGATTCTGTAAGTAGTGACAGCTCTTTGGCTTCTTCATCTAATGTTGAAGCAGGTAATTTAAATTTACATGCAAAAAATAAAGCAACTATTACAGGAAGTCATTTAGACGGTAAAGATATTAACATACATGCTAACGAGGTTGATTTTGTAGCAGCAAAGAATCAAAATCACATGCAAAGTAATTCTTCAGCTATAGGATTCTTTGGTGATGCTAATATAGGATTAGGTGGACATGAAGTCGTCGCAAAATATAGTTTTACAGATCAAATATCCGGTGCTGGTCAAACATATGATGGTAATTTTAGAGGATCTAGTACTTTAGGTTCTTC
This sequence comes from Campylobacter sp. US55, assembly GCF_004378955.1. NCBI lineage: Bacteria > Pseudomonadati > Campylobacterota > Epsilonproteobacteria > Campylobacterales > Campylobacteraceae > Campylobacter > Campylobacter sp. US55. Next base: position 68,289 of record NZ_RYYF01000002.1, on the reverse strand, counting down.
TGAAATAGGAATAGAATTTGCTAAAACTCAAAAAACAGAAGATGAATCTTCTTATCTTTCTAGTTCGGTTAAAGGAACAAATATCAATATTGAAGCAGATGACACTTTGGATATAGGTGGAGGTAACTTTGAAGCAGATAAAGATATTAACTTAAAAGGAGGGGAGATTAAAAGCACTAAGTATGAAAATACTAAAACTGAAGATAGTACAAGATTTGGTATTTATAGCAAAGAAAAACTTGAAGCAGGTGGTTTAGCAGTATCTGCTCTTAATCAGGGGATTGGTAATCTTAGTAATGATAAAGGGTCAAATTATGTGGTACCAACAGTTCAAGCTCTTTCAAATACTCTTGGTGTGTTTCATGATAATATTGCAGAAGCAAGCTCCGGCGAAAGTATAGGTTTTACGTTTGAGAAAGAACATGAGCAAAGTTCTAAAGAAAATACCACCCATGTTAAAGCAGGAGGTAAATTAAATATAGAAAGTACAAAAGGAGATATCATTTTAAATGGGACTGATGCTAAGGCAGATGAAATTAATATCAAAGCAAAAGATAATTTTATAACTAATGCTGCAAAATCAAGCTCTTCTTCTTCAGGTGTTTCTTTTGAAATGGAAATGGGTAATAAAAGAGTAGCAGGATATAATGTTTTTGATGGAGGAACCGCTGGAGGTGAAATTGAGTTTTCTGCTGGAGGATCACGTTTTAAACAAGATGAAGCTAAATATTATAATTCTAATTTTGATACAAATAATGTTAAGATTACTACAGGAAAAGACACCACATTAAATGGTGCTAATATAAAAGCTTCTAATAACATTGATTTAAATATAGATGGAGATTTAAATGTTAATTCTTTAAAGGATCAATTTCATTCAGAACAACATAGTGGTTCCTTGGGTGGATCTGTAGGATTAGATTTATCGTCAAATCATGTTATTTCAGGAGAATTTTCAGGGACAATTGGTATAGGATATGCTAAAACTGATAACCAAGCTGTAGAAACTCAAAGTGGTATTAGTGCCGGTAATGAGTTAAATGGTCGTGTGAATGGAGATTTATCATTGGAAGGAGGAATTTTAAATTCTGATGTTAAAAAAGGAAATTTATCGCTTGGTGGAAAAGTTACAGGGTCTAATATAGATGTTCATGAAAAAAGCGATGGAGCTAATGTTGCATTAACTGTAGCGACAGAGCATGTTTATAAAGGTAATATTGATTTAAATGATCATATTGATAGGACAGGCAAAATTAACTCTGCAATGAATATCAATATTAATGATAAAAAGGATTATGACTTGAGTCAAAATACTCAAAATACTCAAAATACTCAAGATCATTCTTGGAGTGGTGGAACTATGAATATTGGGATTTTTACTCATAAAATAAAAGATGGGGTGGATCATTTTATTCATGCTGGTTCCGATTCTCATCTTGATCACACATCAAACTCAGAACCAATTTTTAATCAAAATGATAAATAAGGTTATGAGTGCGATTTGTTAAAATTGTATTTTTGCTTATGAGTCATCTTTGTTTATTGCAGGCAGATGACTCTACAAAAATGTTTAATTTACTAGATAAAAGACAACAGCAATTGCATATACAAAAAGAATTTAATGAGTTAGAAAAAAAGCAACAGAAAAAAGAAGATGAGTATTCAAAAAATGAAGATTTTGAGTCTCAAATTTATATTTTTAAACAAATTCGATTTAAAAAAAATGATAAGCTTACTATGCAAGCTGAAAGTATTTTAAAAAGATACATAAACAAACCCTTAAGAGTTGGTGATATTTATAATATAGTTAAAGAGCTTACCAATTTTATTATTTCAAAAGGTTATTCAACCTCTAGTGTAACTATTGATGAAATAGATTGGCAACATGATATACTTTTTCTTGATTTAGAATACGGTTTTGTAGGAGAGATATATCTTAATGGAGATAATAATACAACAAGATTAGATTTTGGTATGCCTTTGAAAAAGGGTGATAAATTTAACATTTATGATTTGGATACAGGAATAGAAAATCTAAATAATGGTGCAAGAGATGTTAAAATTGCTGTAAAAGCTAATGAAAATTATGGTTATTCTGACATATTTGTTAATCTTGAACCAAAGTTACCTGATTTGATATTAGATTTTGATAATAGCGGTTCTAAGGCTAAAGGAGAATACAAAGCTAGCACATATCTTTCTTTAAGTAATGTTTTCAATCTAAATGATTCTATACGATTTGGTTTTATTAAAGGATTATTGAAAAATATGAGTCAAAATCGAGAAAATGTTTATATATTAAGCTATAACTTACCTATACAAAGTTATCAATTATCGTATTCTTTACAATATAGTGATAATAGAAATTTGATAGCAGGATATGATGATTCTTTTATAAACAATAAAGATACAAGTTTAAGACATAAAATTATGTTAAAAAAAATTTTACATCGTACAAACAAAGATAAATTTTCAATTTATGTTAATGTAAATATTAAAGATGATATTAATGAAATTAATAATTTTCGCTTAGAGAGTTCAAGTGGTAGATATTCAAATATTGTTAGTGGTGTTGAGTATTCAACAGTAGCATTTAGCGGATTTTTATTTGTAAATCTGGAATATGAAAAAGGAATTCCATTTTTAGGTTCTAAAAGGGACTCTAGAGATTCTTTATATAAAATTGAATTTAATAAAGTAAATTTTAATTTAAGTTATCAAAAAAATTTTTATATAAATGATGATATAGCATTTTTATATCAAAATAGTTTTGGTGCAAGTTATTCTAATGAACCATTGTTATATTCTAATAAATTTTTAATAGGTGATGAATATACGGTTAGAGGATTTAAGGAAAGTTCTGCTGCTCTTGATTATGGAATGTATAGTAATAATACAGTTTATTTGCAATTTTTAAATGCTTCTAAATATTTAAGAAAGCTAGAGCCTTTTATTGGAATAGATATGGGTTATGGTAGAGATTATCTGTTGCCCAATAAAGACTTTTTAGCTGGAGTTGCTTTTGGATTTAGATATAATTTAAATCATTTTTCTTTAAATTTAACAGCTTCGAAAGCTATACATAAATCTTCTAATATGCCAAGCGAAACAATTCCTATTTATCTTAGAGCCTCTGTATCTTTTTAGTTTTAAGAAATAAAAAATGGACTAATTTCTTTTTTGTCTTCAAAGGCTAAGTTTTTATAAATTCGGTTTTTAAATTTAAGTTCATAACTTTTTCCTGTTTCGTGTTTAGTATAGGTAAGGGCTATTTTTAAGGCAAGTTCTAAGTCTTTTTCTGAAATTTTTTCATCTACCAAAGAGTAAGCTCCGATTAAACCCCCAAGTTCTATTACTTCATATTTAGGAGTTTTTAAACCTTTTAAAAGAGTATTTTCAAGTTCATTTCTACCTATGATCATTTTAGCTCCATTGGGCAATCTTAAATGACGACCATATTTTAAAAGTTGTGCGTCATTAACCTGCATATCTTTGTCAAATTCTATGAAATCTCGAATTTTTTTAGCAAAACTATCAAGAGTTAGCAAACAACCTCCACCTGGGCTTTCAAAGTCTTCCAAACCAAACTTAGCTGCAAGTTCAAGTTGTCTTTTGCGACTTCTTCCGCTAATATCTTCGAGTTTTTCTCTATCTACCCAACCTTCTCTTTCGGGTTTGGTTAGAGGTAGGTTTTTTGCACACATAGGACGCAAGATTAAATCTTCTTCATCAAGGGCAAGTTTTTTAACTTTTGTCATCGCATCACTTCTTTGACTCATAGGGCGTTGTCCTAAAACTTCTCCTGTGATGATAAAACTTGCATTTTCTTCTTTTAACATAGCAAGAGCAGTTTTAAACATAAAAGCATGACAATCTATACAAGGATTAAAATGTTTGCCATAGCCATATTGTGGATTAAAAAGCACCTCTTGAAGATAGGAGTTTCTTACATCTATCATTTCAAAATCTGCACCTACCATTGCCGCACGCTTTTTCATGATTTCGCTTTTATCGCTTGTGCTTCCAAAACCTATATTGATATTTAGAGCTTTAACTTCTATGCCTTGTGTAGTGATGAGTTTCATTGCAAGCATGCTATCAAGCCCACCGCTAAAAAGAGCTAATGCTTTCATTTATGTTCCTTTTTTAAAAAATAATTTTGTTAGTATAAATAAATTTGATTTTTTGCCGATATCAAATTTGTAATTGTATCAAATAATTTTAAGATTACAATTATTTTTGGAAGTTTACTATGAGAAAATTACTCTCTGTTGCACTAGTGCTTGCTTTATTGGTTCTTTTGCTTATGGCAAAACTGAGAATAATAAAAGCCCACAAGTTAGAAGTTCTTGCGTTGATTATGAAATAAGATTGAAACGATGCAATTCTTTGCCTACTCAATATCAAAGACAAATGTGTCGTTTGGGCTTATTTGCAGCTTGTAAATAAAATAAACAAGTCCAAGTTAAATGCTTGGGCTTTAAAATTTCTAAGGAGTTATTATGGATAAATTAACAATCAATGATTTTAATGTTTCTTTACCAAGTTCTCAAAATGTTACAAATCGTAAAGAAATTTTAGAATTAAAAAAAGAAGATCAAGATAAAATTCCCGTGCAAGATCTTTCGAGTTTAAATAGCGATGGTGTTAAGGTTGTTTTTGAAAATAAGCAAGGTGAACTTATAGCTTTAAATTTAAGTGATGAAAATTATAGTAGTTTACAAAAAAATTTCGGTTCTTATACGAATTATGTTGCTAGAAATGATGGTAGTATAAGGCTTAATAGCGAAGCAAACCAATTTGTTTCAAATTGGTTTGAAAGTGTAAAAGATAATTTTGGTTCTTTAAATTCAAATTTAAACAATAAACAACAAAGTGTAAAATTAAATTTTAATACAAATACCCTTCAACAAAGTATGCAAAATTTAGGCTTTAAAACAAGCGATGAAAAAATATCTGATGATGCAAATATAGAAGAAAAATTAAATTTTTTTATTGATAAAGATGTAAATAAAGATGGTAAAGTTGATGATAGTGATGTTAAAGAACCTAGTATGAGAGAAATTTTAAGCGACATTAAAGAAGCATCAGGTGGTGGAGCTAATGCTATGAAAACCATAGATCCGCAAAAAATCAATAAAAAAGATGATAAGGAAAATAATATCAAAGAAAAAGAAGACGAAGATTTGCTTCAAAAAGCCCAAGAAAAAGGTTTAAGTGCTTTAAGTGCTGATGAGCAGGCAAAGCTTGAGGCTAGCAATCCTGAAGAATTTGAAAAATTGAAGCAAAAATCTTTGCAAGAATTAAGTCAGAATTTAAGTAAAGATTTTAAAAATAAAATTGAAAATCAAGAAGCACAAATTGTAGATAAGAGAGTGTAGCTTTTATAAAATTATAATTTTACCCTCTTAAGATTTTAAAATCATATATAATAGGTAGTGTAATTCTTAAATCTCCATTATACTGCGGAAAATTTAAAGAAGCTTTTCTTATGCTTTCTAAAGCACTTTTATCTAACAAATCATATCCTGAGCTTTCGATGATTTTTAAATCTGCTAAAGTTTTGTTTTCTTTCCATAAAAATTCTACTTTTACAGTTCCTTGCATACGCATTTTTTTTGCTTGCCTTGGATAAAATTGTGCTTGTTGTATAGCTTTTTGGATTTCTTTTAATACAGGGTGATTATCTTTTCCTTGTGTTAATTGGGTGATCTTAGGTTTGACATTTATATCAGTTGTTTTTGCAAAAGGTTTAACTTCTTGAGTTGGCGCTATAGGGGTTTTATTTGGCATTGGGTGTGGAGGTGTTTTTTTTACCTTTTTTTGAATTTTTTCAGGAGTTTTTTTAATAACTTTTGGCTGAGGTTTTGGTTTGATAGGTTCTATAATGGATTCTGTTGGTTTGGCCTCATTTGTTGGATTAGTTTGGGTAAATTGTTTTATTGCCAAAGAAAAAGAATCTTCGTTTTTAATTTCCATTTTAAAAAAATCATTTGAGTGAAAAATGACAAAAAGCAAAGGTATAAAGACTATAAAAGTTATATAAGAAGCTTGGTATTTATGATTTAAAAATAAAGTTTTCATTTGTTTTTCTCAGTAAGAATCTGAAAATTTTCATGTTCTTTGGCTTTTAAAAAATCTATAATTTTTACAAAGCTTTCAAATTTAGCATTTTTATCGCTTTTTAGTTCTACTATAGTTTTTTTATCAAGTGAAAAAATAGCATTTTGAACTTCATTTAAATCAGCTAATTTATCATTTAAATAAAAAGTATTTTTTTCGTCTATGGTTATAAGAAGTTTTTTTTCATTATTGCTTATATTGGTAGCATTTTCACTTGAAGGAAGTGAGATTTGAATTTTTCCATGCGCAATAAAGGTTGAAATACTAAGTACTATAGCAAGCAAAACAAGCATAATATCTATAAATGGAACTATATTTAAACCTTCATTTTTTGGTAGTTTAAGCATTTTTATTTGCCTTATAAGCATTGCTTAAGAGGGAAACTTTTCTAAGTAGAGCATTATAAGCTATTAAAGCAGGAATAGCAACCAAAAGTCCTAAGGCTGTAGCTTTAAGAGCTAAAGAAAGTCCTACGACTATAGATTTGACATCTATATTACCCGCCAATCCCATTTCGTAAAATGTAACCATTATGCCTATTACAGTGCCTAAAAGTCCTATATAGGGGGCATTGGAATAGATGATATATATAGTGGTTAAATTTTCGCTAATCGCATCATCAAATTGCTCTTGATTCTCATAATTTTTAAAGTTAATTTTTCTAAAAAATAGCATTCTTTCTACGACACACCAAAAAGCTATAAATGCCATAATTCCTAGAATTAAAAAGATAATTAAATCGATGTAATCTTTTAGAAATTCCACATTTTTCTCCAAAATATACTTATAAATTTTAAAAGATTATACTATATAGAAAATAAATTTATAATTAATATCAATTATCATAATTTTTAAGAAATTCTTGTTTATAATTTTTATTTTTATTTAGGTTATAATTTACAAAAATTTATATAGGGTTTTAATATGACTATAGATTTAAATCACAATTTTACCTCTTTTGTTCTTCTTGATGAAGTTGATTTTAATTTTTCGGAGTTAAAAAGCATTTTAGAAGATAAATTTAATATAAAAATAGCTGATGAAAATTTTACCAAAGAGGGAGTGATTTTTTCACATGAAAATATGTTGATTACTTTAAATTTGATTAAAAATCCTATACCTAATCACGAAGCAGAATACTATGCAAATTTTAATTTTATGTGGAAAGATGCCTTAGAGCAAACTAAAAAACATAAAGCTCACCTTCTTATAGCGGTGCTAAGTCAAGATCAAAGCAAATTAGAACAAGCTAAAATGTTTACGAAAATTGCAGCTTTATGTTTGGATAATAAACATGCTTTAGGTTTTTATACAGGTGCAGTTGTTCTAGAACCCAGTTTTTATATAGAAAATGCAAAAATGTTAGATGATAATCGCTTACCGGTATATAATTGGATATATGTTAGTGTTTATCCTAGTGAAAATGGAGTCAATGCTTATACTTATGGGCTTAGAAATTTTGATAAATTAGAACTTGAAGTTTGTGATTTAAACATAGAAGAAAAAGAACTTTTCTTTTGTATTTATGATATTGTTTTACATATTTTAACTTATGATATTAATCTAAAAGATAAAGATATTTTAAAATTTGAAGATGGAAAAGAAATAAAATTTATAAAAAGTCAAGGTATAAGTGTTGAGAACGAAAGCTTGAAAATTATTTTTTAAGTTTCACATTCACTTCACAGTTTTGAGTTAAACTTTCGCCAACCAAAACACAAAAGGAGAAATTATGAAAGCAAAATTAACTTTACTTGCTTTGTTGGGCGCTACGGTGCTTTTAGCTAAAGATATGGTTGTTCCTGCTAGCGAACTTCCAAATAATGCCAAAGAATTTATTTCTAAAAATTTTAAAACTGCTCAAATTGGTTTAGTGAAAAAAGATATAGATTCTTATGATGTAATTTTAAATGATGGAACTGAAATTGATTTTATGATCAATGGAGATTGGAAAGAAGTTGATGGAAAATACAAGGCTTTGCCACATACTATTTTACCTAGTGTTATGAAAAAAGTAAGCGCAACTCAACCAAATGCTCAAATTCTTGAAATAGATAAAGAAATTAATGGTTATAAATTTAAGTTTAATAATAACATGAAAGTTTATACGGATATGCAAGGAAATGTCCTAGGTCAAAAATTAGATTAATTTTTGAAAATTTAACTCCCTTAGAAAATTTGATGCAAAAATTTGGAAGCATAGTCTTCCAAATTTTTATTTTTTGATTGCAAAACCCAAAATATATTTAGTTTTAAAATAATACTTTATTGATACAAGTGATTGTTTTTTTATAAAATTAAATTTACAAAATGTTACATAAGATTTAAAATATTTTTTAAAAAAAATAATTATTTATAAATATTTTGCTAAAATAAAAGAGATACAATCTTATAATTTAAGGAAGAATAATGAATACTCCTAAATGGACTAGTCACGATACAAGGTGGGTTTTATCTCTTTTTGGAACAGCTATTGGAGCCGGCGTACTTTTGTTACCTATTAGTGCTGGGCTTGGTGGATTGATACCTTTGCTAGTTATACTTGTTTTAGCTTTTCCTATGACTTACTTAGCTCATAGAAATTTATGTCGCTTTGTGCTTTCAAGTTCTAATCCAAAAGATGATATTACTTTTGTTGCAGAAAGTTATTTTGGCAAGGGTGGTGGATTTTTAATTACGCTTTTGTATTTTTTTGCTATTTTGCCCATTTTATTGGTTTATAGTGCTAATCTTACAACAACTTTACTTGAATTTTTAGTCAATCAGTTTAATTTCAATGCAGATCTTACTCATGCTGCTCGTTGGTGGGTGAGTTTTTTGATTGTTGGAGTTTTGGTTTTGATTTCTATTCTTGGTGAGAATGTTGTGACAAAAGCAATGAGTTTTCTTGTTTTTCCTTTTATTATATTTTTATTTATTTTTTCATTGCTGTTAATTCCACAATGGAATTCATCATTATTTACAAATGCCGATTTTTCTGTAATTTCAACAAGTAATTTTTGGGTTACTTTATGGCTTGTTGTTCCTGTGATGGTATTTAGTTTTAATCACTCTCCTATTATTTCTTCGCTTGCTTGTTATTGTAAAAAAGAATATGGTGATTATGCTGAACCTCGCGCTAGAAAAATTATTTCTTTGGCAATTATTCTTATGGTTTTTGTTGTAATGTTTTTTGTTTTTTCTTGTGCTTTAACTTTTACACCAGAAGATTTTGCATCAGCAAAAGATCAAAATATCAATATTCTTACCTTTATAGCAAATAAATTTCCTGAAGTTTCTTTGCTGACTTATGTTGGGCCTATTGTTGCACTTGTGGCCATTAGTAAAAGTTTCTTAGGACATTATCTTGGTTCTCAAGAGGGCTTAAATGGTATTTTATATAAAGCAAGTAATGGTAAAATTCAAGGTAAATTCGCTCAAACTTTAACAGCGATCATTACCTTTGCTATCGCTTGGTTTGTTGCGTATAAAAATCCAAGTGTTATAGGAATTATTGAGGCTATTGGTGGTCCTGTTTTGGCTATTTTGCTTTTCTTAATGCCGCTTTATTGTATTTATCGTTTTGATATTTTGGCAAGATTTCGTAATAAATTTTTAGATCTTTTTATTTTGGTAATGGGAATAGTTGCAATTTCTGCTGCAATTCACAATCTTTTATAAATTAAGGATAAAAAATGAGTAATTTAAGCATTTTTAAAATAGGTGTTGGCCCTTCTTCTTCTCATACTTTAGGGCCTATGCTTGCTGGAAATTTATTTTGTAAAAAAGTTGCTAAAAAGCTCGATGAAATTGATAGAGTTGAAGTCACTCTTTACGGTTCTTTGTCATTAACAGGTAAAGGACACTTGAGTGATAAGGCTGTAATTTGGGGGTTAAATGGCCTAGAAGCTAAAAATTTAAGTGCGGCAATACAAGATGAAGCAAATAAAAATGCTATTGAAAATGCTCAAATTGATTTTTGTGGCGAGAAAAAACTTTGTTTTAATTATGAAAAAGATTTGATATTTTCCAAAGATTTTTTACCTTTGCATGAGAATGGTATGAAGATTAAAGCTTATGATTGCAAAGGTGTGTTAATTGATGAAGAAACTTATTATTCTGTAGGTGGAGGCTTTGTTTTAACAGCTGCACAATTAGAAAAAAAAGGTAAAAATTCCAACCAAAATAAAAAGAAAAAACTAGATATAGAGCTTAACAATGCAAAAGAAGCTTTAGAACTTTGCGATAAAAGAGATTGGGATTTAGCAGAGCTTTCTTATCGTTATGAATTGCAATTTCACACTAAAGAGGAAATTCGAGCTTATTGTCTTGAAATTTGGGAAGTGATGCAAGAAGTGTATTATAATGGCACACATCCAAATGAAGATTATTTGCCTGGAAAACTTCATTTAAAACGTAGAGCCAAAGGGCTTAAAGAAAGAGTGGCGATGACAGCTGATCCTATGGGCATTATAGATTTTATTTCTTTATATGCTATTGCGATTGCTGAAGAAAATGCTAGCGGAGCAAAGGTTGTAACCGCACCAACAAATGGAGCATGTGCTGTTATCCCTGCTGTTATGCTTTATCTTAAAAATCATACTATAGGCTTTAGTGATGAAAAGGCTATAGAGTTTTTATTAACAGCAATGCTTATAGGTTCTTTTTATAAGAAAAATGCAAGTATTAGCGGAGCAGAAGCAGGCTGTCAAGCAGAAATTGGTAGTGCTAGTTCTATGGCAGCTGCGGCTATGGCAACAGTTTTAGGAGCTAATGCTTTTAAAGCATGCAACGCTGCTGAAATGGCAATGGAGCATCATCTAGGTTTAACTTGCGATCCAGTTGCAGGACTTGTGCAAATTCCTTGTATAGAAAGAAATGCCTTTGGAGCTATTAAGGCTATAAGTGCTGCTAGAATGGCAATGACACGTAAATCTACTCCCATGGTAAGCCTTGATGATGTTATAGAAACCATGTACGAAACAGGAAAAGATATGAATTATAAATACAAAGAAACTTCTTTAGGTGGTCTTGCTACAAATTTAAAAACAGTATGCTAAAGTATTTTTTACACTTTAGTGTATTTTTTCATTCTTTGACTTAAAAATTCTTTCATTTCTTCTTTGGAAAAACTTTTAAGAATACGAATTTGCTTAAAAAGCAAGCCAAGATTGATTGCTCCCATCACTAAAAGTAATAAGCAAATCATTAAAAAAACAAGATCTATGGCTCCAAATTCATTAATCATAGCCAAACTTGCAAAAAATACACTCGCTAATAATAAAAAAAATAAAAGCAATATTTGTTTTAATTTTGCTTCATTAAAATTATCACAATTTTGAGTAAAATTTCTAAAAAGTATGATCTTTTTACCCAAATTTGAAACTAAAATTTCATCATTTTCTTTAAATAAGTCTTCTTTTAAACTTTGATAAAAAAAGATTTCATTGTTTAAATTTAAATCATCTTTGTAGCTTGATAAGGTGTAGTTTTTGTAAAAAAAGGATTTTAATTCATTTGTCTTTTCTATTTTAAATAATCTTAAATCATTTCTTGCATAAAAAAATCCACTAAAGTTCATAAATGCCATAAGTATCACTCCCTAAAAAATTCCTATAAAGTGGCTTGAAATTTAAAGGTATTGTAACATTTTTTTCATCATTTAAACTTGAACTTTGGAAAATCAAAAACATATCTATTTCATCTTTAAAGATTTCTAGAAAATTTTCTCCACCCTCATACATTAAAAATTTTGCTTCACTTGGAATTTGGGTATAAATTTGGCGGTTTGGAACTTTAAATAAAGGGATATTTTTATCAAAATTATCTATATTTTGACGGCTTAAGATACAAAGATTAGGCGCTTTTGCTTTGCAAAGCCTAGCATCTAGTATAGGATGATCTTTTCTTATGGTTTCTCCACCGACTACAAGCAAATCAATCACCGCTCTAATTTTATGTGCATAAGCGCGACTTAGCTCATTGCTTACGATTTTGCCAAAAGGCGAGCCATTCATAGAAAGGGCTAATTTAAAAAGTTTAAATTGCCCTTTTTGCCATTTTAAAAAAGGTTTTAAAAGTTTTTTTCCTTCTTCTTTAAGTATGTCAAATTCAACCTCTATGCCTTGTTTTTTTAAAAATTCAGCCCCACCACTTGCGATTTTATTTCCATCTTTAACGCTGATGAAAATTTTTTTAAAACCTAGCTCGCTAAAGAGTTTTGCACAAGGAGGCGTTTTTCCTTGATGAGAGCAAGGCTCAAGTGTGACAAAAGCTATGCTATCTTTAAATACACCTTGATGGTTTTTGCAAATAAACTCATGTAAGGCGTTTGCTTCTTTAGGCAATGAAATTTCAGGTCTTAAGCTTTTAAAAGCATGAGTTATGGCATTAAGTTCTGCATGAGCTAATCCAGCTTTTTCATGAGCTTTTATGGCTAAAATTTTTCCATTTTTATCTAAGATTACACAGCCTACAGCCGGATTTGGATAGGTTAAAAACTGATATTTCCAAGCCTCATTTAAGGCTAAATTCATATAAAATTCTTTCATTTGCCTACCTTGTATTTTAAAATTTGACATATTTTTAAAATTTTATATTTTTGTTTTAAGATAACAAATTCTAAATTTTCCATTTGTATTTCTTATTTTTAGTTATATTAGTCATAGTTTTTCTAAGTTTTTTAGGATATAACAAAAATAGTAAGACCGAAGTATTATTTTTCATTTGTAGTATCCTTTATAATTTCAGGAATGATATAATTGATAAACTAGAAAGTCTTGGTGGCCGGGAGAAAGGGATTCGAACCCCTGGAGGTGTGACCCTCAACGGTTTTCAAGACCGCCGCTTTCGACCACTCAGCCATCTCCCGATAAAGTAAAGTTTTGCCTTTTGGAGGCGACATCCGGATTCGAACCGGAGATCAAGGCTTTGCAGGCCCATGCCTTACCGCTTGGCTATGTCGCCCTGATAATGTTGAAAAAGTGGTGCCCGAGGCCGGACTTGAACCGGCACGGAAGAAAAATTCCGAGGGATTTTAAGTCCCTTGTGTCTACCAATTCCACCACCCGGGCGGGTGATTATGGAGCGGGAAACGAGATTCGAACTCGCGACCCCAACCTTGGCAAGGTTGTGCTCTACCCCTGAGCTATTCCCGCATAAATTTCTGAAAGAATTGAAGATAAAAGTATAGCAAAATAAACTTAAAAGGAGTTTATTTTGCCTTAAGTTATTTGCAAATAAATAAAGCTTTCGCGCTTAAAATTTGTTCTTTTTCGCTGATAATTGGAGATGAAAGTTCTATATTGCTAGATTTCGCATTTAACATTCTAGGTGCGATATTGGCATTTGTATTTACTTGTAAATTTTTCAATACACAAGTTTTATTAAGATCTAAAGAGTAAGTTTTTTCATATTCGTATGATGTTTTTAAAAGCTCTTTGTAGAGATTTTCTTTGTTGTTGTTTAGTGTATCTTTTGAAAATCTTGTTTGTATGGCTGGTGTTGAAACGCTGATGAAATTATTTTTAGCTATGATAGAATTGATGTCATTTAAAAGCTTGTTAAAATCTGCAAGTCGGTTTTCTTTAAATTCACATTCTAAATTCGCATCAAATCTTTGACCTTTTGGGGTTTGTATACCATCTTTATAGGAAAAATTAGGCTCTAAAGAAAAACTTCCTCCGCTACAAAAATTTTCTTTTTTTGAGCGTTCTAAAATTTGATTGAAAGTATTTGTGATTTCGGCTTTTTCACTATTGTCTAATGTGATTTTTGAGCTTAAATTTTCATTTGCCCAAAAATTAATATTTGCATATAAAATATCGGGTTTTAGTGTATTGCTTACTTCTATATTTCTTGAAAAATATAAATCATGATTAGAGTCTTTTTTGCCTAAAAATTCTACATTAAAAACTACTCCTGCAACAAAAAGTAATAAACATAAAAAACCTACGCCTAAACCTTTAAAAAAAGCTAACATTTAATATCCTTAATAATTTAATTTGAGCTAATTTTAGCAAAAAATTTTAAAATTTTTTGTTATACTTTCATTTATGCAAAAAAAAGAGCTTGAAAAACTGCAAGAAAATTTACTTCTTTGGTATGAAAAAAATGGACGCAAAACTTTGCCTTGGCGTAATTTACAAAGTCAAAATTGTGATGAAAATTTAAAGCATATTGATAGAGCTTATGGGGTTTATATCAGCGAAATTATGCTTCAACAAACTCAAGTTAAATCAGTTTTAGAAAGGTTTTATTTTCCCTTTTTGCAAAAATTTCCTACTTTGCAAAGTTTAGCTAAAGCCAATGAAAATGAGCTTTTAAAGGCTTGGCAAGGGCTTGGTTACTATACTCGTGCTAGAAATTTAAAAAAGGTGGCCTTAGAATGCGTGGATAAGTTTGGAGCTAAATTGCCCAAAGAAGTTGAGGAACTAAAAAAACTAAGCGGTATAGGAGCTTATACAGCAGGTGCTATAGCTTGTTTTGGCTATGATCAAAAGGTTTCTTTTGTTGATGGTAATATACGCCGTGTGCTTTCTCGTCTTTTTGCTTTGGAAAATCCTAGTATGAAAGAACTTGAAAAAAGAGCTAAAGAGCTTTTAAATATAAATCATGCCTTTGATCATAACCAAGCTTTGCTTGATATAGGAGCATTGGTTTGTGTGAGTAAAAATGCAAAGTGTGGAATTTGTCCTTTGTATGATTTTTGTCAAGGCAAATTTCATACAGAGCTTTATCCAAGAGCTAAAAAAATACTTTATCAAAGTGTAAATTTAAATCTTTTTTTGTTTGAATTTAATAAAAAATTTGCCATAGGGCAAAGTCAAGATAAGCTTTATAAGGGTATGTATAATTTTCCTTTTTTTAAAGAAGGAGAGTATAAACTTTCTAAAGATATGAGTTTTGTAGGGGAGTTTAAGCACAGCTATACTAAGTATAAACTTAATATCAAGGTTTATCATCAAATTTTAAACAATGAAAATAAAAATTATGAATTTCAAACCTTAAAAGAGTTAGAAAGTACCGCACTTTCAGCACTTTCTTTAAAAGCGTTAAAATTAATTAAGCTCTGATTTTTTAGGCAAGCATAAAGTAGCTATAAGCATGATGATTGTAAAAATAGCTATATATATAAAAAAGCCATTTTCTATACCTGCATTTTTAAATTGCAAAGCAACCCAAGGAGCAGATCCTCCAAAAACAGCATTTGAAATAGCATAACCCAAACCTGTCCCTAAAGCCCTTACATGTTCAGGAAAAAGTTTTGCTTTAAAAATCCCGGCAACTGAAGTATAAAAACTTAAAATAACAAACAATAATACTACTAACATAAATGTCAAAGAAGGATTATTTTGCACGTTATTGGCTATAAGTGAAAAAATAGGATAAATTCCTACCAATGCCAAAATACAAAATACAATTAAAGAACGTTTGTGACCTATTTTATCTCCTATATATCCAAAAAGAGGTTGAATGATCATTAGTATAAATAAAGCACCTAAAAAAAGATTATTAACAAGCATTTTATCCATACCCGTATTTTCCATAAAAGTTTTAGTATAAGTTGTAATAGTATAAAAAGCTAAAGAACCCCCAGAAGTAACCCCAAGCACCATTAAAAAAGATTTCCAAGATTTGCATAATGCTTTTAAAGTACCACGATCTTCATGCTGGTGAAGTTTTGTAGCACTTTCATTCATCATTTTTCTTACAAAAAGCGAGCCTAGTGCTAAAATTCCACCTATTACAAAAAGTATTCTCCAAGCGTAATCTTTCATATCATCAATACTAAAAAATAAAAACATTATGCTAGTGCTTGCAACGGCCAAAAGTTGACCACCTATTAGGGTTACATACTGAAAAGATGAGTAAAAACCGCGTTTTCCTTCTGTAGCAAGTTCTGAAAGATAAGTAGCTGCTATGCCATACTCCCCACCTACACTAAGACCTTGAATGAGTCTTGCTATTAAAAGTAAGATAATAGCAAGATCGCCCACTGTATCTTTGCTTGGCAAGGCTGCTATCATAAAAGAGCCCAAAGCCATTAAAACCACTGATATAACCATAGATTTCTTACGACCTACTTTATCAGCTAAAGAGCCAAAAAGCCAAGAGCCTATAGGACGCATAAAAAATCCTGCTGCAAAAACCCCAAAGGCATTGATTTGCTGGATAACAGGATTATCTGAAGTTGAAAAAGTATGAGCAAAATAAGTTGCTGTAAAAGCATAGATATAAAAGTCAAACCACTCTACTAAATTTCCACTACTTGCAGCAATAATAGAGCGAATTTTTTTTGTGCGAGTAAGCTCTTGCATAAACCCTTCCTTAATTTTAGATTTTTATTTAAGTATAGTGTGATTTTTGCTTAATATATTTAAAAATAAAGAAGAGAAATAAAAAAGATAAAAATATTGATAAAAATGTTACATATTTTAATAAATTTCATAAATTTTGGTAAAATGTTTACTCTAGGAAATATAATGAAATTTAAAAAAATATATATAGAATTAAGCGATATTTGTGGTTTAAAATGCGATTTTTGCCCTTCTCAAAAAGGAATTCGCGGGGTAATGAGTGAAGAAAAATTTCAAAACTTAGCTTATGAAATTTCTAATAAAGCTGAGCTTTTTACCTTTCATCTTTTGGGTGATCCTTTGCTTTTGCCTAATTTTGAAAATTATCTAAAAATCGCAAAAGGTGAAGCTATGAAACTTGAAATTACTACAAGTGGCTTTTATCTAAATTCTAAAAATCAAGCTTTATTGTTAGGGTATGAGAATATCCATCAAATCAATATTTCTTTAATGTCTTTTTTAAGTCAAAGCAAAATTTCTTTAGAACAGTATTTTAAGCCTATTTTAGAACTTTGCAAAAAGCATTTAGAGCAAAAAAGCCTTTCTTTTATCAATCTAAGACTTTGGAATTTAGATGCTAATTTTAAAGCACCTAAGTCAAATTTAAAAATTTATGAGTTTTTAGCCAAAGAATTTGAAGTTAAGATCGATACAAACTTAAGTAAAAATCGCTTGCAAAGACATATTTTGCTTCATCAAAATAAACTTTTTAAATGGCCAAATTTAAAAGATGAACCCCTTTATAAAAAAGGAAAATGTCATGCTTTAAAAGAGCAAATTGGGATTTTAAGTGATGGAAGTTTAGTGCCTTGCTGTTTGGATACTAAAGCAGATATTAACTTGGGAAATGTTTTTGAAAATAACTTTGATAAGCTTTTTAAATCACCGCGTATAAAGATGATGAAAAAAGCTTTTAAAGAAGATGAACGCATAGAAAAGCTTTGTCAAACTTGCGAATTTTTTAAAGCAAGATTGGGTGATTAAAAATTGTTATTTTCTAGCTTTGTTTTAAATTCTTGAATTCTATCTATTATCTTAGGACTAAGACGTAATAATATATGTGTATCTTTGTTAAAATAAATACTCCCTGTTTTAACTGCTTTGGTATTTTTCAATAAAGCATTTGTATCCAAAAGATTGTTTTTAGCATTAATTCCAAGAATGAGTATGTCTGGATTTTGTTTCAGTATATATTCTGCTGATATAACAGGTCTTGAAATTTGACTTTGCGGACTTAAATTTTTAATCCCTATAAGTCTTAAAATATCAGCTATTAAAGAATTATTATTAAAGGCCATTAAAGGGTTGCTAGAATAAAGATAAATCGCACTTTTATTTAGGGGTTTATCGCTTAATTTTTTTAAATTTTGGGTAAATTCTTGTTTTAAAAGCTCTGCTTCTTTTTCTTTTTTGGTGATTTGGCCTAAGGTTGTGATATTTTTTGTTATATCTTCTAAACGCTCGGCTTTTAAATTGATACTTTTGATACCAAAATTTTTAAGTCCTTCTTCTAAATTTAAAGAATAAGAGCTTAAAATCACCAAACTTGGTTTTAATGCTACTATTTTTTCAAGTGAAGGATTTGAAAAAGTGCCTACACTTGTAAGTTTTGAGGTTTGATCTTTAGGATAGATATTTGAGTGTTGTAAAGTGGCAATGCCTACGATTTGATCTTCAGCCTTAAGCATAAAAAGGGTTTCTATGCTTGCAGGATCAAGCACTACAAGGCGTTCTTTTGCATTTAGTGTGATTAAAAATAAACTCATAATAATTAAAATTTTTTTCATTTTTTCTCCTTTAAAGCTAAAATATAAGGTTTAGAATTTTTATAAATAATCTCGCAGTTTAAATCATAAATTTCTTTTAAAATTTCTTGAGTAAAAAGCTCTTTGCTCGTTCCAAAATACTTTATTTCCCCTTCTTTTAAAAAAAGGATTTTATCGCAAAACATGGAAGCTAAATTTAAATCATGCAAGATAGCAACAACGGCTATATTTTTTTCTTTAACTAGTTTTTCGCAAAGAGTTAAAAGCTCTATAGCATAGTTTAAATCAAGGGCTGAAGTAGGTTCATCTAAAAAAAGAATTTTTGGCTTTTTAAGCAAAGCTCTTGCTAAAAGCATTCTTTGAAATTCACCTCCGCTTAAAGAAAGTATACTTCTTTCTAGAAAATTTTCAAGTCTTAAATCCTTAGCAAATTCTTTAATTTCTAAAATATCTTCTTTGGAATAAGAACTAAAAGCGTGTTTTAAATTCGCATATTTGCTCATTAAAAGCACATCGATGACTTTTAAAGGGGTGTTTAATTCTGATTTTTGAGGTACAAAACCACAAATTTTGGCAAATTCTTTAAGAGAAAAATCCTTGATATTTGTATTAAAAAGACTTATTTCTCCTTTATTTGGACTTAAATTTTTAAGTATAAGTTTTAAAAGAGTGCTTTTGCCTGAGCCATTTGGCCCTAAAATTCCTACAAAAGCCTGATTTTTAAGTTCTAAATGAATGTTTTTTAGTAAATTTTTTTGGTGATAAGCAAAGCTTAAATCATGTATTTTTAGCATTATAAAAATCTCCTAGCGCTTAAAGCCAAGTATAAAAAAATAGGAGCTCCAAAAAATGCAGTTAGGATTCCAATCGGAATTTGTACAGGGGCTAAAAGAGTTCTTGCTAAAGTATCACAAATAAGTAAAAATAATCCTCCAAATGCTGTACATAAAGGGATAACTAAGGCATTATCATAATTTTTAAGCAAAAGTCTTATAGTATGAGGAATGATGAGTCCAACAAAGCCTATAAGTCCGCTAAAAGCAACCGCAAAAGATACAGCCAAGGATGAGACAATGAGTAAATTTATTTTTAATTTTTGAGCATTTACCCCTAAATTTCTAGCTTCATCATCTCCGCTTAAAAGTATGTTTAATTCGTTTTTATGAGCGTAAAAATAAAACAAACAAAAAATTAAAGGCAAGATTAAAATTCCCACACGAAACCAAGAAGCATTGCCTATATTTCCCATAAGCCAAGCGACTATTTTAAAAGAATCCTCGCCTATAAGATAGGTGAAAAAAGAAGTAAAAGCCCCTAAAAAAGATGAAGCTGCTATGCCGATAATGAGTAAAGTCGCTATAGAAGCCTTAGAAGAAATTTTAAAAACTCCTAGGGCAAAAAAGGCAGAGCAAACAAAACCTAAAATTCCATAATAATAATCATTCAATTTTAACAAATACGCCAAAACCGCTCCAAAGGTTGCCGCAGAAGCTATACCTATGATATAAGGATCGGCTATAGGATTTGAAAATACATTTTGAGTGATAGCCCCACTACTAGCTAAAAGCATACCGATTAAAATCGCCATTATAATGCGTGGTAAGCGTCCATCTATGATGATTTGTCTTAAAATTTCATCTCGGCTAAAGATATATGAAAAAAGTTCTTTTGGGTTTAAATTCTCATCTCCTAAGCAAAGTGCTGTAAAAGAAGCGATTATATAAGCTGCTACAAGCCCTATAATCACTAAAATTTTAGAATGCGTATTTAAATTCAACATAGTAGTTTCTGCCATTCCCAGCTAGGTATTGATCATTTATACTGTCTTGGTATGTGTAGTATCTTTTATCGAAAAGATTGCGAATTCCTGCTAAAATTTGTAATTTTTTATAATTATATTTCATGCCAATATCTGTTAAAAAATAATCCCTTATCCAAGAATTTTTAGACATTTTTCCTGTATTTTCATCTATAATTCCACCATCTTTTGCTCTAGAAAAATAGGTTAAATCAATAAAATTTGAGAAATTTTTATTCCAAGCGTATTCGAGCCCAGCTGTGGCTTTGATTTTTGAAACATAAGGAATTCTCATGCCGTCATTAACGCCTTTAGAAATTTTAGCATCAAGATAAGTTAGACTTTCTCTAAAGATTAAATCATCATCTAAAAAATTTTGACTCAGGCTTAATTCTACTCCTAAACGGCGAGTTTGATCTATATTATAATATTGCCAAAATCCTCCACCTGTTGCGTGAGGGTTTCCAAGATAAGAAATTTCATCTTTGCTTTGGGTGTAAAATAAAGTTAGATTAAAGCCGTAAAAATCCCACCAAAAATCATCAATTCCTAGTTCAAAAGTATCAAAGATCTCAGGATTTAAATTTGCAGAATAATACTTTTGTGAATCTTTATCCTTATTCACAAATTGTGCTGGACTTGGAGAGACAAAACCTCTTTCGTATTTGATATAAAGCTTTCCTGTGTCTGAGTATTTAAAATTTGGAGTAATTTCAAAGGCGAAGTTATGACTTGTATCATCGGTTGAAAAAAGCTCTGGAGTGCTTGGTCTAGGAACGCTTGATATAATCATATTGCTAGTGTAATTTCTATTTGTGTCATAAAGACTATATTCATATCTTGCTCCACCTGAAATACTAAAAATATCGTTAAATTCATGAGAATCAAGAGCGAAAATAGAATGGCTTTGTTTAGTCATATCCATAAGCGTTGTCATAGTATGACTCATTTGAAACCTAGGGCTATTTACATCATAATGAATAATGCTTGTTCTTTTTGCATCATGGTTTGCAAATTCATAACCAAAAATAAAATAAGAATTATTTGCATAATTTAGCTTGTTTTTTAAACTTACCCCTGTAAGTGTGTCTTCAAAACCACTTCCATTTTGATATACAGGAAGATTCATATCTCTATAACTCATTGTAGAAACATCTTTTAGATAATTGATCTTTTGATTTTGCCAAAAAGCTTCTAGGTTAAATTCCCATATATCATCAAAATAGTAATGATAATCCAAAGAAATTTCAGGGCGATTGATTTGTGTGATATTGTCACTATTGCCTTTTTGAGTTGGATCGCTTTGAGCTTGTGCTTTTGTTAGATAGCCACTGCTGGTATTTTTGCTTTTAAAATAATTATAACCCAAAGTTAAATCGCTATTATCATTGATATCAATATAGGTTTTTGTGTTAATAAAATAACCTTTTTCATTATAACCTTCTTGATATCCATCAAGGTTAAAACTTTGTATATCAAAGCTAAAAGCTAAATTTTCATTTATTTGTTTGGCACCATTGATACCTAAATTTCCACCTAGTCCACCATGATCATAAGCACTGCTTTTTAAATTTATAGCAAAAGCATCTGATTTTTGTTTTTTTGTAATGATATTAATCACACCCCCTCTAGTACCACTTCCATAAAGCACAGACCCACCTCCAGGTATGATTTCTATGCGTTCTACATTATCTAAATTGATACTATCTAGCGGGGTTACACCATGGGAATTATCAAGAACATTAATAGCACGCCCATCGATCATAACTTTTACAGCTATATTGGATTTATCTCCTTGTCCACGCATATCTATATTGCGTCCAAGTCCAAAATTTACAAAGCTAATACCCGAAATTCTTTCTAAGGCTTGTTCTAAGGAAACATAACCTTTATTTTGCAGATCTTTGCCTTCTATGCTGATTACATTGCGTAAATTTGAGTCTGCATCTTGCTCAAAACCTGTTGCACTAACAACAACTTTTTGTAATTTAATAGCTTCATTTGATTCTTGCGCATTTAAATTAGTTATTAGCAATAATGCAAATAAAGATAACTTAAAAGCTTTTTTATTTGGATGCAAATTTTACTCCTTAAATAAAATAAATAATGATAATTTATATCATAATAATTTAGAATGAAATTTATCCTTTATTAACTTAATTTAGTATAAATTTTTGTTAAAATAGATAATTTGTATATTTTAAGTGCTTTTTAATTTGATAATTGATACCATTTTTTTTAATATTTTATTTTAAAATCAAGAAAGGATAAAAATGAATTTTCAAAGCATTATTTCTCATATGAATGATCATCATAAATCAAATTTAGTTGATCTTTGTAAAAAATTTGGTGGTATTGAGCAAGTGCAAGATGTTTTTCTAAAAAGTGTTGATTTTAATGGCTTGGATCTTGTTTACAATGATAAAGAAAATTTACGAGTGGAATTTCCTAAAAAAGCCGATGAAAACACAATTAAAGATACTATAATATCCCTTTGCATGAGTGCAAAGAGTGAGCAAAATTTTAGTGGTGTAGAAAAAGAATTAAATGAATTTATGCTAAGTTTTAATTCTGTAGCTTTGGCAACTTTAAATACAAATGGAGAAGTTGTTTGCTCGTATGCACCTTTTGTAAGCACAGAATGGGGAAATTATATTTATATAAGTGAAGTAAGTGAACATTTTAACAACATCAAAGTAAATCCAAACAATATGGAAATAATGTTTTTAGAGGATGAGAGTAAAGCTGCTTCTGTGATACTTCGCAAAAGATTGCGCTATAGAGTAAATGCAAGCTTTTTAGAGAGAGGTGAAAGATTTGATCAAATTTATGATGAGTTTGAAAAACAAACCGGAGGAGAAGGAGGCATTAAAACTATACGCAAGATGCTTGATTTTCATCTAGTAAAGCTTGAATTTAAAAAAGGACGCTTTGTAAAAGGTTTTGGTCAAGCTTATGATATAGAAAATGGAAATGTTGCACATGTAGGTGCTAGTGGAAATCCACATAAATTCCCACATAAGCATTAATTTGTATAAAACTTATAAATTTTGTTCTTGTAAAGCTTGGGCTTGATGATGAGTGATTAAAGGTTCTATGATTTCATCAAAAAGCCCATCTTGCATAATGGCATCTAAGCGATATAAAGTAAGATTTATTCTATGATCGCTGATACGATTTTGTGGAAAATTGTAAGTGCGAATGCGTTCGCTTCTATCTCCGCTTCCTACTTGTGATTTTCTTGCTTCACTTTCTTTTGCTAGTCTTTCACTTTCTTGCATTTCATAAAGCCTTGCTTTTAGGACTTTCATCGCACTTTCTTTATTTTTGTGTTGGCTTTTTCCATCTTGATTGACTACAACTATACCTGTGGGGATATGAGTGATACGAACAGCTGAATCAGTAGTATTTACACTTTGTCCACCATGTCCTGAAGATCGCATAACATCAACTTTAAGATCGTTTGGATTGATTTCGATTTCTATATCATCAACTTCTGGCATTACTGCCACGGTGATAGCAGAAGTATGCACGCGTCCTTGGGATTCTGTTTGAGGAACTCTTTGAACACGGTGCGTTCCACCTTCATATTTAAGTCTTGAATAAGCCCCTGTTCCTTTAACAAGCATGATGATTTCTTTAAATCCACCTACACTTCCTTCACTAGAGCTTACAATCTCAAGTTTATAGCCGCGATTTTCAGCATATCTTGCATAAGCTTTTACAAGATCTCCTACAAATAAAGATGCCTCATCGCCACCTGTACCTGCACGAATTTCAAGAAAAATATTTCTTTCATCATTTGGATCCTTAGGAAGAAGTAAAATTTTAATCTCTTCTTCAAGTTTTGGTTTTAATTCTTCTAAAGTTTTTAGTTCTTCTTTTGCAAGTTCCCCAAGTTCTGGATCGTTTAGCAAAGCTTTATTTTCTTCTATATTGTCTAAAGTTTTTAAATACTCTTTAGCTTTTAAAACGATAGGTTCTAAATTTTTTTGTTCTTTAGAGAGTGTAGTCATTTTACTGATATCGTTGAGTATATCAGAACTGCTAAGAAGAGAATTTAACTCTTCAAAGCGTTTTAAAAAAGGATCTAGTTTGCTAGCTAACATTAAAAACTATATAGAAAATTATGCGATTTTATTTACTAAAAGGGCTAAGCGGCTTACACGGCGAGAAGCAGTTTGTTTTTTAATGAAACCGCGACTTACCATAGCATGAATGCTTTTATTAGCTACTTTTAAAGCTTCATTAGCAGCATTTTTATCTCCATTTGCTGCAGCTTCTCTTACGGCTTTAGTTATATTTTTAAGTCTTGTTCTATAGAATCTATTTCTTTCTGTTTTTTTAATAGTTTGTCTTGCTCTTTTTTCAGCAGATTTATGGTTTGCCATTTATATTTTCCTTTTTTGAAATTAAAGACTAAATTATATAAGAATAAAATTTAAAATTTAATTAATTTAAGCAAAATTTCAAAATAAATCCTTTAAATTTATATCCCAAAAAACTAAATTAAATTTAAGTAAAAATCCATAAATTACCGCACTTAAAAGTCCAGCAAACAATCCTGCTAGCATATCATCAAGCATTACACCTAGTCCGCCTTTGACTTTTTTATCTATCTTGCCAATAATAGAAGGTTTTGTAATGTCAAAGAGTCTAAATAAAACAAAAGCCAAAATAAAATTGACTATCGAGTTTTCAACACTTGCTGCAATAGCACAAGCAAGAAAAACCCCAGCAACTTCATCGATAACTATGTGTTTGTCATCGTGAATTCCTGTTTTTTTTTCATAATCATCTATAACACGAATACTTGCAACAAAAATTAAAATACTTAGTAAAAACAAAGTATTAATTCCGAGATATTTAAGTATAAAAAAAGCAGGTATTAAAGCAGCGATAGTACCAAAAGTCCCACTTGCCTTTTTTATAGAACCTGAATAAAAAAAAGTTAAAAATAATTTTTGCATTTTGTTACACCATATAAGACATTTGATGAATTTCTAAAAGTTTTTGATAAAATTCTTCATCATTTTTGTATTCTAAAATTCCATCAGTTGGAAAAAGCTCATTATAAATTTTTTGCATATTTTTTAATCTATTTGGAAAAAGAGAAGTTAAAATAACACTAGATACTTCCTTGCGCATGAAAATTGCTGGAGGAATGATACCCGCTCTTAGTAAATCTTTTAAAGACTGAGAATTATAGTGCAAATGGTGATGACAACCATGAGGGCAAGATCTTGTGCTAACAATCATGCGACATTGATCGCAAAATACAAATTCAGGCAAAACAATCACTTCTATGCCATAATCCTTGGAAAAATCATCAAGTATGGTTTTTGGTTGATTATCATCATAAAACATTCCAAGTCCTGTATGATTTTGTCCTACTACTAGTTTGGTACAACCTAGACTTTTTGCGATAATGCTTTCTAAACCAGGATTTAAATGAGCGTGAAAAATATTAATATTTTTTAATGGAAAAATGAAAATTCTATCCGGTGGAAGATAGTTTTGAATAAATTTTTTCAAATAAGCTTCTTTAAGTTCGAATTCAAACCCATTTGCATCAAAAGATTCTACAAGAAAAATTACAACTAAATCTGCTTTATCAATAGTCCAACGAAACATTCTTTCATGGGCACGATGCAAAGGATCAAAACTTGAAACTATAGCGGTAATTTTTTGTGCATTAAGATTGTTTTTGATTTGTTGAAAATTTTCTTTTATTTTTTTAATTTGAGAATTGTAAATTTCTATTTTTCCACTTATACAAGTTGTTCCCATATCTTCCAAAGAGCAAGTGTTAGGACTGAAAATATCAGAAAAATTTTTATTATTTTTAAATCGGCTTTTAAAATCTATATGTCCTACTACTTTTTCGTCTAGTATGAGATCGATTCTATCGCCAGATTTTATATCATTTAGTGCTTCTTCAGCATTTTTTGGCGCAAAGCTTAAGGGATAGGGAAAACTTTCTCCTTTAAATTTTCCTGATTTAATGATTTCATTGACTTCTTTTTCATTCATTAAATGAGTGCAAGCACCTAGCAAACCTTCTTTAATAAGTGACAAGATACCAAATTCATTTTGATCTATGGTAATGTTTTTATTTTTTCTTGCTGATTTCATATTTCTTCCTTTTTTCCCATAAAGATTTACGTGAAATGCCTAATTTTTTTGAAAGATCAGTATCAGGAAATATATTTTGGTAATTTATAATAACATATTTTACATACTCATCTATGGTTAAAATTTCATTGCTATCGATATTTTTTTCATTATCATTTAAATTAATGCAGTTTATTTTTAAATCATCTGTATTTGAATTGGTATGCAAAATAACATTTTTGTTTTGTATAAAATCTAGGAGTTTTTCCTTTTCTGCTGCTTTTAATGCTTGAAAGTTACTCAAAAATAAGAGATTGTTTTCTGTGGGAAGTTTCATAACTTTTTCAACTGAATTTGTAGATGTTAAATCAATAAAAGAAAGAGTAATGTCACATTCATTTGCATAATTAAAAACAAAAGCATCAGCACTGCTTTGCTTGTTGGATTTTAATATCAATGGAAGTTTTAATTTTTTATAATTATACTCTGGAATTTTGATTGTTTCTAATCTTGATTTGATGTAGCTTTGATAAGCTTTATTAAGGATTGAAAGTTTTCTAAAATCTTGATAATGCTTTATTTTTCTAATCAGCTCTTCTATCATAAAGGGTTTTTGAATATAATCACTAGCACCTAATTTCAAAGGATTTGAAACTGTATCTGTACTTATATAAGAAATAAGCAAAATAATAATACTATGTTTAAACTGACCTACGGCTTTTAGAAAGTTATTAGTATTTGTAGAAAGCAGTACAATATCATAGTATTTTTCACCATTGTATTCATCAAACGAGTTGATAATTTCACAGCTATATCCAGCATCGCTTAGTTTAATGCTAATGCTTTGTGCTAGATAAATTTCATTTTCAATAATTAAAACTTTCATAATCTTGTCCAATCAAAATATTTTAAATTTACACTACTAAGCACCGCCATACCTTCTTTTCTTCCAATAAAACCCAATTTTTCCGTTGTTGTGGCTTTAACATTGATTCTAAATTCATCTAAATCTAAAGTATGAGCTATATTGCTTTGCATAGCTTGTTTAAAGTCTTTAAGTTTAGGGCTTTGTGCCATGACGCAAATGTCTATATTAATGAGTTCAAAACCTACTTCTCTGACTTTATCATAAGCCTGTTTTAAAAGCTCCATGGAGTTGGCATTTTTAAATTTCATATCAGTATCAGGATAAAGCTCTCCTATATCTCCAAGTCCTGCAGCACCTAAAATCGCATCGGTTAAAGAGTGAGCTAAAACATCTCCATCGCTGTGTGCTTTAAGCCCCATAGTAGGATGAATTTGCACTCCTGCTAAAAGCAAAGGGCGATTCTCTCCAAATTCATGCACATCAAAACCATTGCCAGTAAAAATTTCAAAGCTAGGTGTAGGCAAATCAAGCTTTTTAAGATCTTCTTTAAAGGTTAGTTTTCTTGCATTTTCTTCACCTTCAACAAACCAAATTTTTCCACCCATTGCAGCTATAGCTGTGCTATCATCTGTAAATTCTAGGTTTTGATCCAAGGCTTTTTTAAGCAATTTGGTTTTAGAAATTTGCGGGGTTTGAATGAGTTTGATTTTTTCTCTTTGCAAGGCTTCATTGTCAAAAAGTGTTGTATCTGCAACTTTTAAAGCAGGGGTAATACAATCTGCTTTATCTAAATTTTCAATCAAACGATCAAACAAATTTTTACTCACCAATACCCTTGCTACATCACTTACCATAACAAATTCGCTATCTATGAGCTCTAAGGCTTTTTTTAAGGATTCTGCTCTGGTATCACCACCTTCTATGAATTCATAGTTTTTAGTAAATTTTTTCATATAAGTGATATTACTAGAGGTAACAACTATTTTTTTAAAAGGATAAAAAGAGCTTAAATTTTTTGTTGCATAAAGCCAAAGAGGGTCATTTCCAAGTCGTAAAAATTGTTTTTTTACCTTTGTGTTAAAACGAGTAGAATTTCCAGCTGCTAACATAATGAGGCTAATTTCACTCATTTTTTCATTCCTCTTTTTAATATTGTTGGTTTTTATAATGTTACCATATTATACACTTATAAAAAGCTAAATTTTATCATTTTATTAGTAAAATTTATTTTTTTAAAAGACAAGGAAAAAATATGAAAGAACAAATTTTAGAGAAATTAAAAACTGTAAAATATCCTGGTTTTGAAAAGGATATAGTGAGTTTTAACTTTGTAAAAGATATTAAAATTCAAGATGATGGTGTATTTATTGATATAGAAATCGTTTCAGCAAATCCTGAAGTAGCTAATGAAATTCGTAAAAATGCTATTGAAGCTTTATCGAGTTTGGCTTTAAAAAATATTGAACTTAATATCATTACTCCAAAAATTCCTGAAGAAAAAAGCAATTCAAGAAGTGGAAAAAATATCGCTCCACAAGTAAAAAATTTCATCATGGTTTCAAGTGGAAAAGGTGGTGTGGGCAAATCTACAACTACAGTAAATTTAGCAATTTCCATGGCTAAAATGGGAAAAAGAGTAGGGATTTTAGATGCAGATATTTATGGGCCAAATATTCCAAGAATGCTAGGCGAAACCAAAACTCAGCCTGAAGTAGTAGGGCAGAGATTAAAGCCTATTTTAACTCATGGTGTTTATATGATGAGTATGGGGGTTTTGATCGAAGAGGGTCAAGGTCTTATGTGGCGTGGAGCTATGATTATGAAAGCAATCGAGCAACTTTTAGCCGATGTGATTTGGCCTGAACTTGATGTATTGTTTTTGGATATGCCTCCAGGAACAGGCGATGCGCAAATTACTTCTGCACAAAGTATTCCTATTACTGCAGGAGTTTGTGTAAGCACACCTCAAACCGTATCTTTAGATGATAGTAAAAGAGCTTTAGATATGTTTAATAAG
This sequence comes from Campylobacter sp. US55, assembly GCF_004378955.1. Taxonomy (NCBI): domain Bacteria; kingdom Pseudomonadati; phylum Campylobacterota; class Epsilonproteobacteria; order Campylobacterales; family Campylobacteraceae; genus Campylobacter; species Campylobacter sp. US55. The sequence goes on along the minus strand of NZ_RYYF01000002.1, from coordinate 39,266 downwards.
CTTCACATTCCTATAGCGGGTGTGATTGAAAATATGAGTGGATTTTTATGCCCTGATAATGGTAAAGAGTATGATATTTTTGGCAAAGGAACGGCTGAGGATATGGCAAAAGCCTATAAAAGTGAAGTTTTAGCACAAATTCCTATAGAAATGATAGTAAGAGAAGGTGGAGATGAAGGCAAGCCTGTGAGTTTTTATCACCCTGAAAGTGTGAGTTCAAAGCGTTATTTAATGGCAGCTGAAAAAATTTGGAGCTTTATAGAAAAGATTAACAATGAAGGTGGTGCGGATAATTCTGCTATACAACCTGTGATGAATGGAAAAAGTGCGTGTTCGCATTAAAAATTAAGTGGATAAGGAAAAGAAAATGATTAATACTAAAGAAGATTTTTTACTTTTAATCAAACAAATCGAGCAAAAAAGTGGCTATAAAAAACCTAAAGCTTTTGGTATAGCAAGGCTTGATAGAGGACAGTTAAATAAAAATAAAATCTTACAAGCAAGTTTTGCTTTGATTAATTATGAGCAAAATTTTGGCTCAGCGGCAATCATGCTTGAAGCTTTTATGCAAAGGGGTGTGGAGATTGATTTTAATGCGAGCGAGTTTGTGCAAACTTTAAAATTAGAAGATATTGATTTTGCACTTTCTTGTTTTAAACCTTTTTTAGAAGAAGAAGGGCATCAAAATATTGATTTATTAAAGATTATCAAAGATAAATTTAAAGACGATGAGTTTGCTTTTGTTTGTCTTTTTGAAGATAAAGAACCTTTAAGTGTAGAAAGTGTTTATCTAAAACTTTATTTGCTTTCTACTAAAAAAGTACCTTTAAGAAGTATTAATCTAAATGGAGCTTTTGGACTTTTAAGCAATGTAGCTTGGAGCGATGATAAACCTATCGAGCTTGAGTATTTAAGAGCAAATGAAATGCGTTTAAAAATGAGCAATCAATATCCAAAAATCGATTTTGTTGATAAATTTCCAAGATTTTTAGCGCATATTATCCCTGAGGATAATACAAGAATTTTAGAAAGTTCCAAAGTAAGAATGGGTGCATCTTTAGCAGCAGGAACAACCATCATGCCAGGGGCAAGTTATGTGAATTTTAATGCAGGTACAACAGGAGCTTGTATGGTTGAAGGGCGTATTAGTTCAAGTGCTATAGTAGGAGAAGGTTCTGATGTAGGTGGCGGAGCTTCGATTTTAGGTGTTTTAAGTGGAACAAGTGGTAATGCTATAAGCGTAGGCAAGGCTTGTCTTTTAGGGGCTAATTCAGTGACAGGAATTCCTTTAGGGGATAATTGTATAGTTGATGCAGGTATTGCGGTGCTAGAAGGAACGAAATTTTTACTCAAAGATGCCGAAGAACTTGCTAAACTTAATCCTTATTTTAATTTTGATAAAGAAATTTACAAAGGCTTAGAGCTTAAAGGTTTAAATGGACTACATTTCCGTCAAGATTCTATAAGTGGTGCTATGATAGTAGCTTTAAATAAAAAAGCAGTCAAACTTAACGAAGCCTTGCATTGATATAAATTCATTTACATAAAGCTTTAAGCTTTATGCCTTTCTTTCAACTTTGAAATCACATCTGAGAAACTAAGATTTGCATCTGCAAGTAAAACACTTAAATGATACATTAAATCCGCTGCTTCACAAATAAGCTCTTCTTTATCTTTTACTGTCGCTGCTAAAGCTGTTTCTACGCCTTCTTCACCAACTTTTTGTGCGATGCGTTTTGTGCCACTTTTGAAAAGTTTTGCTGTATAAGAAGTATTTTCATCGGCATTTTTGCGTGCATTAATAAGTTTTTCAAGTCTGGCTAGAAAAACAAAATCCGCATTTTTAGAAATTTTTTCAAAACAAGAAATATCGCCCGTATGACAAGTAGGCCCTACAGGATTTGCTAAAATTAAAAGCGTGTCATTATCACAATCTAAGCTTAAATCTACGATATTTAAGAAATTTCCACTTTCTTCACCCTTCATCCAAAGACGCTGTTTTGTGCGTGAAAAAAAGACTACTTTGCCACTTTCTAAGCTTTTTTCTAAGGCTTCATTATTCATAAAGCCTAGCATTAAAATTTCACAAGTTTTTGCATCTTGGATGATGACAGGTAAAAGATGATCCACTTTTTGCCAAGCAATTTTTTCATTAAGTTCTTTGAAATTTTGCATATTATATCCTTATACTTAAACCTTGATTTTTAAGATAAATTTTTAATTCTTTAATGTCTATAAGTTTTTGATGAAAAACAGAAGCAGCTAAAGCCCCATCTATACCCAGTTTAAAAGCTTCTAAAAAATGCTCCATTTTTCCCGCTCCCCCACTTGCGATCAAAGGTACTTTACAAATTTTATATACAGCTTCTAATTGTTCTAAATCATAGCCATTTTTAACACCATCTTGATTCATCATATTTAAAACAATTTCGCCTGCACCTAGATCTTGCACTTCTTTAACCCATTCTAAAGTGCTTTTTCCACTATGCTTGCTTGTTTTTTCATCGCCTGTGTATTGAAATACTTTTAAATTTCCATTTTCATCTTTGAAGCTATCAATCCCTACTACTACGCATTGCACGCCAAAGCTTTTAGCAAGGCGTGTGATTAGGCTTGGATCATTTAAAGCAGGAGAATTGATAGAAATTTTATCTGCCCCATTAGCCAAAAGTTCAGCTGCATCTTCTTCGCTTTTAATACCCCCTGCAACACAAAAAGGAATATTGATATTTTTTGCTACTTCACTTACCCATTCTCTTGATATGCGTTCTTTTCTAGCACTTGCAGCAATATCATAAAAAACAAGCTCATCAATACCATTTTGAGAATAATACTTGGCAAGTTCTATGATATCTCCCATATCTTTATGGTTTTTAAATTGTGTTCCTTTTACTACTCTGCCATCTTTGACATCTAAACATGCAATTATGCGTTTTGTAAGCATTTATTTCTCCAAAATACATTTTTCTTTAAGATATTTTTCCATTTCTTCATCGCTTTTAATTTCATCAAAATTAGCTTGAATTTTTGCTTCTTTCCCCACTTTAATTTGTTTGTTTATATCATCAATAAATTCTTTAAAATTTGGATTTTTATTAATCAGCATATTTAGTGTTTGAATATCAAGTTCTTTTTCTTTTGCACTAATTAAAATTTGAGAATTTGAAATATCTTTTTCAAGTTTTATCACTCCTATGCCAAAACTTTGATTTAAGCGTCTTAACTCGCTTAAAACCTCGCTATCAATTTCTTGTAAAACAACCAAATAGCCCTCATTTGCCCAACTAGAATTGCTTACAGCTTGAAAATAGCATTCTTTTAAATTTGAAAAATTTAAAGCAATTTTAAGTTCAAAAGAAAAAAGTTTATAGCTGTTTTGTTTGATATTTTCTAAAAGTGTTATGGTTTCTTTTTCATAATCATCATAAGGAAAATAAACCCCTACAATATCAGGATAATTCCACTTATCTTCCCCACCTTTACCCTTTTTGCTTTGTTCGTGATAAATTGTTTTGCAATTTAAATTAAAATCTAAATTTTCATATAAAAATTTTACAAGCAAGGGGTGTAAATCTCTTTCATGAAATTTATTTTTTTCTTGTTTTTCGTTAGTAATTTCATTTTTATTATCAAGCTTTAAAAGTTCATTTTCTCTTTCTTTTAGCCAAAAAGTTGTAGGTTTTTGAGAAGCTTTGATAAATAAAGAATTGTGTTGCAATTCTTTTATATCAACATATATCCTAGCCCCTAAAGTAGCAATTGGAGTTTGTCCTATGCTAGAAAGCTTTTTATCTAAGCCTTGTTCAAGAGCTTTTTGCCAAATTTCATTAACACTTAAAGGTCTGTCACTTTGTTTTAAAATTTCTAAAGTAAGTTCTTTGTAGCTTAATTTGCTAGACATCTTATCCCTTCTTCTACGCTAAAAACTCCGTCTAATAAAGCTTTTCCTACGATAACCCCACTACAAATTCCTTTTAAGTTTTCAAGGTCTTTTAAGCTCGCTACTCCACCACTTGCCTGAATGCAAATATTAGGAAAAATTTCATGGATAAGTTTGTAAAGTCTTGCATTTACTCCTTGCATGGTGCCATCTTTTGAAATATCTGTGCAAAGTATGTGTTTTAAGCCTTTATTGCTATAAAAATCTAAAACTTCCATAAGCTTTTTATCACTTGCTTCTTGCCAAGCATTTACAGCCACAACATAATCTTCTTTTAAAATCGTATCTAAGGCTAAAACTATAGCTTCACTACCAAATTCTTTTAAAATTTCAAGACATAAAGTCGCATCTTTAATCGCCATAGATCCTATCACTACTCTTTTTACTCCACAATCAAGCAAAGCTTTAACTTCTTCTTTAGAGCGTATGCCTCCACCTACTTGTAAATTGACACTGACTTCTTTAGCTAATTTTTTTATCAAAGCAAGTTGTCTTTTGCTAGGATCTTTTGCACCTGTAAGATCTACAAGATGAAGTTCTTTCGCTCCTGCTTTTTCGTATTCTTTGAATTTTTCCAAGGGATTGTATTTATATACTTTTTTTTGTTCGTAATCCCCTTTTACAAGACGCACCACTTCGCCATCTATAAGATCGAGTGCGGGTATGATTTGAGTCATCCTATATCCTTAATAAAATTTGAAATTAAAATTTCCCCCGCCTCGCTACTTCTTTCAGGGTGAAATTGTACCCCGTAAAAATTATCTTTCATTACACTTGCGCTAAATTTTTGCGAATACTCACAATCTGCTATAGTGTATTCCCCAAGTCCTACACAATAACTATGCACAAAATAAAAATAAGCTCCTTCTAAGCCTTTAAACAAAGCATGAGAGCTATGAACTTGATTCCATCCCATATGTGGAAAAGTAAAGCCTTCTTTAGCTTTAAATTTTTGAGTTGTAAAATCTATGAGTTTTAAGGTTTCTTGATTTAATTCTTCGGAAAAATTTCCTAAAATTTGCATACCTAAACAAATACCAAGCAAAGGTTTTTTGGTATTTTTAATAAAATCAATAAGATTAAATTGTTCTAAATTTTTCATCGCTTCTTTTGCGGTACCCACTCCAGGTAAAAAAAGCTTATCCGCACTTTCAAGCTCTTTTAAATCCCTGCTGATAGTTGCATTAAAACCTAATCTATCCAGACAAAATTTCAAAGATGCCAAATTCGCACAGGCTGTATCGATGATGATGATTTTCATATCACTCCTTTAGAGCTGGCTAAATTTTCACTTTCTATTTTCACTGCCATTTTCAAAGCTTTTGCAAAGGCTTTAAAAAGCCCCTCGGCTTTATGATGATCATTTTTGCCTTTAACTTTTAAATGCAAACTTATACCCATAGCATAGCCTAAAGAATAAAAAAAGTGCTCGATCATTTCTGTGCTTAAAGCCCCTAAATGAGATTTTTTAAATTTGGCTTTATAGACTAAATGAGGACGATTGCAAAAATCCATCGCACAACTTGCCAAACACTCATCCATAGGTAAAGCAAAACCATATCTTGCAATGCCGATTTTATCCCCTAAGGCTTTTTTGATACAAGCTCCAAGTGCTAAGGCTACATCTTCAACGCTATGATGCTCATCGATTTCTAAATCCCCTTTGCAAGAAATTTCAAGCCCTATGCCTCCATGTACAGCGATTTGCTCTAACATGTGATCAAAAAAATCAATGCCTGTTTTAATGCTAATCTTATCCCCATTTAAGCACACTTTCACTTTTATATCTGTTTCTTTAGTAGTTCTTTGATAACTCGCGCTTCTAAAAGAACTTAAAATTTCATTTTCTATTTCTTTCCAAGAAAGTTCGCCGTATTTTAAACCACGCACGCCTAAATTTGAAGCCAAGATCATATCACTCTCACGATCTCCGATAACAAAACTTTGTTCTTTATCGTAAAGTTCGTGTTTGATATACTCTTCTAACATAGCGGTTTTAGGTTTTCTACAAGCACAATTTTCATTTTCAAAATGCGGACAAATAAAAATATCTTGAAATTCTATACCGCAACTTTTTAAAATATCAAGCATTTTTTCATGAGCAATTTCAAAATTTTCCTTTGGAAAACTTGGCGTTCCAAGACCATCTTGATTGCTTACCATGACAAATTTAAATCCAAATTTTTTTAGTTTTAAAAGAGTAGGTATAGCATCTTTTTCAAAACGCAATTTTTCAAGAGTATCGATTTGAAAATCGCTTTTTGGCTCCTCTATTAAAGTGCCATCTCTATCTATAAAAAGGATTTTTTGACTCATTTTAAGCTCTCTAAACGAAAAGTTACTGCATTTTTGTGTGCGTCTAAATGCTCATTTTGCGCTAAAATTTCAACACTTTTACCCAAAGCTAAAAAGCCTTCTTTGCTTAGCTCTTGAACGGTCATTCTTTTACTAAAATCTGCCAAACCTAAACTAGAATGCGTTTTAGTAAGTCCATAAGTAGGTAAAACATGATTTGTTCCACTTGCATAATCACCCATAGACTCCGGAGAATAAGCTCCTAAAAATACTGATCCTGCGTGTTTTACACCTTTTAAAAGTTCTCGTGGATTTTGAGTTTGTATGATCAAATGTTCAGGGGCATAAAGATTTGAAATTTCTAAGGCTTGATTTAAATCTTTAGCTATGATAATGCGTGAATTAGCAATGCTTTTGCTTGCAAGTTCTTTACGAGGTAAAAGTTCTAATTGACTTTGGACTTCATCACTTGTTTTTTGAGCAAAATCTTGACTTAAACACACCAAAATCACTTGAGAATCTGCACCATGTTCAGCTTGTGAAAGCAAATCACTAGCTACAAATTTTTCATTAGCCAAATCATCAGCTATTACTAAAACTTCACTAGGTCCTGCTTGCATATCAATAGCTGCTCCATTTATATCGCTACTTACTTGGCGTTTTGCTTCGGTTACAAAGGCATTTCCTGGGCCAAAAATTTTATCCACCTTTAAAACACTTTGCGTACCGTAAGCTAAAGCCGCTATAGCTCCTGCACCACCCATTTGATAAATTTCATCCACGCCGCAAAGCTTAGCACAAAAAAGCACAGCATCATTGATTTTTGCAGGACTTGCTAAAACGATTTTTTCACAACCTGCAATTTTTGCAGGAATAGCTAGCATTAAAACCGTTGAAAACAAAGGTGCTAAACCCCCTGGTATGTAAAGTCCTACTTTTTCTATAGGACGTGTTAAAACTTCACATTTAACGCCTTTTGTAGTTTCAAGAGCGATTTCATGTGGGATTTGAGCTTCGTGGAATTTTTTGATATTTTCATAAGCTACTAAAATAGCTTCTTGTAAATCTTTATCCAAACGATTACTTGCTTGAGTAATTTCTTCTTGAGTGATTTTAATCTCTGAAATTTCAGCCTTATCAAATTTTAAAGCTTGTTCTATCAAAGCTTGATCGCCTTTTTCTTGCACTTCTTTAATAATGGAGCTTACTATTTTTGAAATTTCATCTTTCGCACTTATAGCAGGGCGTTTTAATGCTTCTTCTTTTTGTTTTTCATCTAAATTATCATATACTAAAATTTGCATTTTTTACTCACTTTAACATTTTTTCTATAGGCAGAACTAAAATCGAACTCGCACCTTCTTCTTTTAAAGCCTCCATGGTTTCCCAAAAAAGATTTTCTTTACTTACCATATGTAAAGCTACATTTTTTTCATCGTGTGCTAGAGGTAAGATAGTCGGTCTTTCAACTCCTGGAAGTAGGGCTTGAATTTTATCAAGTTTTTCTTTTGGAGCATGAAGCATAATGTATTTAGATTCTCTTGCTTGCATTACTCCTGCTACACGCAACATAATTTTATCCACTAAGGCTTGTTTTTCTTTACTTAAAGCATTTTCTTTTTGAATTAAACAAGCACGAGATTCATAAATGACTTTAACTTCTTTAAGATTATTTGCTTGTAAAGTTGCCCCGCTTGAAACAAGATCGCAAATCGCATCGGCTAAATTTGCCCTAGGGGCTACTTCAACAGAACCTGTAAGCATACAATTTTTATAATTAATCCCATTTTCTTTCATAAAACGCTTTAAAAGTTGTGGATAAGAAGTAGCTATCCTTAAGCCTTCAAAATCTTTCAAATTTTGAAATTTATTTTCTTGAGGTAAGGCAAGAGAAAGACGGCAATATCCAAAATCTAGCTTTTTTAAAAGCTTATAGCTTGGATTTTCTCCTAAAGACTGGCGTTTAAGTTCATTTTCTTCTAAAACATTTTCCCCTATAATGCCTAAATCTACAACCCCATCAAAAATAAGCCCAGGGATATCATCATCTCTAACGCGTAAAATATCTATGGGTAAATTTGTAGAAAAAGCGATCAAACTTTGTTCATGGATATGCATTTTAACACCACATTCTGAAAGAAGCTCTATGGATTCTTTTGAAAGTCTACCTGATTTTTGTATCGCAATGCGTAAACGAGTGTTTTCTTGCATAACATATCCTTGAAATAAAAATTAAAAACTTATATTAGCATAAGTAGTTGAATTTTTAGCAAGGGTTTTAGAAAATAAATAAATTTAATTTTATTTAAAATAATTATTTAAAACTTTTTATTTTTAGGATATTTAATTAAAGTATTAATCCTAGCAAAAGCTAGGATTTGATTAAGCTACAAATTCGATGAAAGCCATTTCAGCAGCATCACCACGGCGAATTCTTGTTTTGATGATTCTTGTATATCCACCATTGCGATCTTTGAATTTTGGAGCAATTTCAGTTACTAATTTATTAGTAGCGTTTTTATCTTGCAATGAAGCAAAAACTGCTCTATGAGCGTTAAAATCTCCAAGTCTTGCTCTAGTAATCAATCTTTCTACATAACCTCTTAATTCTTTAGCTTTTGGTAGAGTAGTTTCAATTTTTCCGCTATTTACTAAAGCTATAGTTAAATTTTTTAATAAGGCAGCACGATGAGATGAAGTTCTGCCAAGTTTTCTATATCCATGTTTATGTCTCATTCTTTATCCTTCGTTTTGTGCTTTTAATTCTGCGATTTTATTTTTAAGTATTTCTTTATTATCGCTAAGCTTAGAAGTTCCCACAGGAAAACCTATGCTTTCCATGATGTTTTTAATTTCATCAAGAGATTTTTTACCTAAATTCTTAAGTCCTGCAAGTTCACTTACACTCATCAAAGCAAGCTCGCCTATGTAAACTACTCCTGCTTTTTCAAGACAATTATAACTTCTAGCACTTAAATTTAAATCTGTAATGTTTTGCAATAATTTAGTATTTTCTAACTCATTGCTTGTTGCTTGATTTTTAATTACGCTTCTAACATTGGTAATTTTATCAAATACTGATAATTGTTTATACATAGCTTCTAGAGCATTTTGAAAAGCTTCATTTGGAGTGATTTGTCCATCAGTTGTTACGGTTAAAACCACTTTTTCATAATCAGGATTATCTTCAAATAAAACTTTTTCAATATCATAAGTTGCTTCTCTTACGGGTGTAAAGAAAGCATCTAAAGCTATAAATTTAGGATCATTTAAAAGCTCTTTAATTTCTTCGCTTGGTACATAGCCAATACCTTTTTCAACGATCAATGTGAATTTGAGTTCAGCATCTTCGTTGATTGTTGCTAGATAGGCGTCTTTATTTACTACTTCTACTTGATCATTATTTAGATCTTTGCCGTAAATTTCTTTTGAGCCTTTAAAGCTAAATTCTACTATTTCTTTATTTGATTCGCCTTTAATTTTAAAGCGTAGTTTTTTTAGATTAATGATAAAAAGTGCTACATCTTCAAGCATACCACGCATGCTATCAAATTCATGAGCTACGCCATCAATATGGATCGCAGTTGGAGCATATCCTATGGTGCTAGTGTAAAGCAAACGGCGTAAAGGATGGGCTAGGGTGATTCCATAGCCGATCTCAAAAGGCCAAGCACTGATTTTAGCCACAGTATCACTAATGTTTTCTATTGTAAATTCTGTTGGCGTATAAGCAGATGTTGTAATATTTCTCATATTTAGCCCCTATTACTTAGAGTAAAGCTCAACGATAAATCTTTCCTCAACCGGAATGACAACTTCTTCTCTCTCAGGTTTTCTTGTGAAAATTCCAAATCTCTTATCTTTTTCAACATCAACCCAAGCAACGATTCCAGTTTGTGCTGTAAGTTCGATAGCTCTTGTTATTTGTGGATTGTTTTTGCTTTTTTCGATAATTTCGATTTTAGCACCTGCTTCTACTCTAAAGCTAGGAATATCCACTCTTTTACCATTTACTAAAACATGTCCATGTGTTACAAGTTGTCTTGCAAAACGACGTGTTGTAGCAAAACCCATTCTATATACCACATTGTCTAATCTTTGTTCTAAAAGCTGGATAAGTAATACCCCTGTATTTCCTTCTCTTCTTGCTGCTTCAGCAAATAAACGACGGAATTGCTTTTCGCTTACTCCATACATAAATTTAGCTTTTTGTTTTTCTCTTAATTGAAGTCCATACTCACTAATTTTACCTTTTCTTGCTCCGTGTTGTCCTGGTGCATAAGGGCGTTTATCTAGTGCACTTTTGCCAGCTAGTCTTCTTTCTCCTTTTAATGCTAAGCTAACACCAAAGCGTCTTTCTAATTTTTCTACTGGTCCTCTATATCTTGCCATAATATTCTCCTAAATTTTTCTTATATCTTAGACACGACGACGCTTAGGCGGTCTGCAACCATTGTGAGCTAATGGAGTGATATCTTTTAAGAAAGTTACTTTGATTCCTTCCATAGCACCTACACTCTTAACAGCAGTTTCTCTACCGCTTCCTGGTCCTTGTACTTTAATGCCTACTTCTTTAATTCCGTGTTCTTTTGCTTTATTTAAAGCGTCTTCTACTGCTTGTTGTGCCGCATAAGGAGTTGATTTTTTAGAACCTTTAAATCCTAAACCACCTGCACTACTCCAAGCGATAGCATTTCCCATTTCATCAGTTACTGTAACCATAGTATTGTTAAAAGTCGCACTGATATAAACAATACCTTTTGCTATATTTTTTTTAACTACTTTTTTCTTTACGATTTTTCTTTTTGCCATGATTTATCCTTATGATTTTGCACCAACAGTTTTTCTCTTACCTTTTCTAGTTCTTGCGTTTGTTTTTGTTTTTTGTCCGCGAACTGGTAAGCCTTTTCTGTGTCTTAAGCCTCTAAAGCTTCCTAAATCCATAAGTGCTTTAATATCCATAGCAACTTGTTTTCTCAAGTCCCCTTCAACCATATAGTTTTCTTGAATTTCTTTACGGATAGCTGCTGCTTCATCTTCACTTAACTCATGAACTCTTTTATCATAAGAAATTCCTACTTTATCTAGAATTTTTCTTGAAGTGAAAAGTCCTATACCATAAATATAGGTTAGTCCATACTCAATTCTTTTTTTCTTTGGTAAATCCACACCTGCAATACGAGCCATGTTTATCCTTGTCTTTGTTTATGTTTTGGATTTTCGCAAATAATGCGAACCACGCCTTTACGGCGAACTACTTTGCACTTGTCGCACATCTTTTTAACCGATGGTCTCACTTTCATGAGCGTCTCCTTGAATGAATTCCACTTGATTTACGACTACATCAGGTTTTATGAATAACCAACTATTTTCAAAATAAGTGGTGGATTTTAAAAATACTTCTTCATATAGTTCGATGTAATTTGTCGCAAAAACTCTAATTTTATCTAAAATTAGCTTTTAAATAACTTAGATTATTTATATCTAAAAGTTATACGCCCTTTATCAAGGCTATAAGGTGTAAGTTCTACTTTTACTTTATCACCTGGCATTATTCTTATATAATGCATACGCATTTTTCCTGCAATATGACATAAAATTACATGTTTGTTGTCAAGTTCAACCTTGAAATTTGCATTAGGCAATGCTTCAAGTACGGTGCCATCAATTTCGATTACATCATCTTTTGCCAAAATTTTCTCCTTTCATGAAATAAAAAGGCTATAATTTTAGCAAAAATTATTAAAATTTTTACTTAATTTTTAGTAATTTTTAAGTAATTAATCTAAAAATTTAGGCTCAATAAAAGGCGCATGAGTCCCTATAACTTTGAGTTTTCTTTCTTTAAATTCTTTAAGTAGTTTTTCCCTTGTTTGTATAGCCTCATTTTGATCTATATCAAATTTTATAGCGATTTTAGGTTTTGGGATTTGTATATCATAAAGATGAAGTAAATCTCCCCAAAAGACTATTTTATCATCAATTATGATAGCATTTTGACCTGGGGTATGTCCATAAGCAGGTATGGCTTTAATGCCTGAATTTTGAAAGATCAAATCTTTAGAGTGGTTAATAAATTCTATATTTTTAAGTTTAAGCAAGGTGTTTTTAATTTCTTGTCTATCGCTTTTGATCCAAAAATCATATTCTTTTTTATCGATTAAAATTTGAGCTTTTGGAAAAAGATTTTCTTCGCTCATTAAAGCTCCTATATGATCAGGATGCGCGTGTGTTAGGATAATATGAGTGATATCTTTAAAATCGGTTTTGTGGGTATGCAATTTTTCTTTTAATGTGTCAATAGTATCTAAAAACCCTGTGTCTATTAAAGCATTAAAATTTGGATTTTTTATTAGAGCAATATTATGCTCATTTCTTTTGATTTTTGTGCGAGTTTTTCCTATAAAATTCTTATCTTCATCGCTTTGTGGCACTAAAAAAGAAAATAATAAATTTAAAAATTCATCATCAGATTGTTTAAGTGAGATTATATGGGTTTGATTTGAACTTTTGCTTGTGGTTTTTTCTTCTAAAAAATAAAGATTGGTTTTTAAAAGAGTGATTATAAAATTAAACATATTTATCCTTAAATTTTTTAGATAATATTTTGGAAATGATTATAGTATAATAAAAACAATGTTTTTAAAATTTAAGGTAATTAATCAATGAAAAAATCAAAATTTGGAACAAAGGAAATTAAGATCTTAGGACTTTCTTCACTAGGAGGAACTTTAGAATTTTATGATTTTATTATTTTTGTATTTTTTGCTGAATATATAGCCAATGTATTTTTTCCTAAAGATATGAGTGAATTTTGGGCTTTATTAAATACTTATGGAGCATTTGCAGCTGGATATTTAGCACGTCCTTTAGGTGGTATAGTTATGGCACATTTTGGAGATAAATTTGGGCGTAAAAATATGTTTATGCTAAGTATTTTACTAATGGTTCTTCCTACCTTTGTCTTAACTTTTATTCCAGGTTATGAAACTCTTGGGTTTTTAGCTCCTGTTTTATTGATACTTATAAGAATTTTTCAAGGCATAGCTATAGGTGGAGAATTGCCTGGAGCTTGGGTTTTTGTAAGAGAACATTGTCAAGAAAAACAAAAAGCTTTCTTTTTAAGCTGTTTAAATTCAGCTATGGCTTTAGGAATTTTGTTAGGAAGTATAGTATTTTTAATCATTAATACTTTTTTTAGTATAGAAGAAATTGCTGCTTATGCATGGCGTATTGCTTTTTTTGTAGGTGGAATTTTTGGGATTATTTCTATTTATTTGCGTAGATTTTTGCAAGAAACTCCTGTTTTTAAACAAATGAAAAAAGAATCATCACTTAGTTCTTTTCCACTTAGAGATTTATTTAAAGAAAAGGATATTGTAAAAAATTTATTTTCATCAATGATGATGACTTGGGTTTTAACAGGTTGTGTTATTGTGCTTGTTTTATTGATGCCTAAATTTATGCCTAGTATTTTAAATTTAAGTGGGGTTGAAGGAAGTTATTTACAGATATTAGGAATTTTGGGAATAGCTTTAGGCGGGGCTTTTATGGGTTATCTTGTAGATAAATTTGGTTTATTTAAAATTTGCATTTTCTTTTCTTTAACTTTTGTATTTTTTTCTTTTTTATATTTTTATACTTTATATGAGCTTAAAAATTTGGTTTTGGTGTGTATTTTGTATTCGATTGTTTGTTTTTTAGGTGGGATTAATGTGTTTGCGCCTATTTTAATGAGTGAAGTTTTTAGAGCTAAAATAAGATTTTCAGGAATTTCTTTTTCTTATAATATTGCTTATGCAATTTCAGGCAGTATTACTCCGCAACTCGTTTTTTGGCTTAATACACTTGCGAGTAAAAATGAAAATCCATTTTTATATGGTATGAGTATATATATGATTTTTTTAGCGTTATTGGCTATTTGTGCTGTTTTTATAGTAAAAGATAAAATAAAATTTTGATAATCACTCTTAAAATGTTATAATTAAAATTATATTTTGGAGTTTATAAATGCCTTTTATTATGGAATTACTTAAGCAAAATAAATTAAAGTTGATTTCTTTTTTGCTTTTTTCTTTTATTACAAGTGCTGTTGGAGTTTTAACTCTTGTTTTTATCAATGATTATTTGCTTAAAAATGCACAAAACATTCCTATTTTTTATTTTATTGTTTTGCTTTTGATATTTTTTATAAGTTCTACCATAGTTGAACTTGGACTTAGTATTTTTGGACAAAATTTTATTTTTAAAATGCAAAGGCGCGTAGTAAAGCAGATCTTAGACACCCCTTTGTTAAGAGTGGCTAAAGTAGGTAAGGCTAGAATTTTAGCTTCTTTGGGAAGTGATGTGAGAAATATATCTTTTGGGCTTTTAAGATTGCCTGATTTTTTACAATCAAGTATATTGATTTTATGCACTAGTGTTTATTTATGTTATCTTTCACCACAAATTTTTGCTTTGTGTGTGATATGGATTATGGTTATTTTTATTACTAATAATTTTTTGATGATGAAAGTATATCAGTATTTTCGAAAGGCAAGGGAAAATGACGATGCTTTGCAAAATAATTACCAAAATATATTAGATGGACATAAAGAACTTTTGATCAATCGTGACAGAGCCAAGCTTTACTATGAAGATGAATTTGAAAATAATGCAAGATTGAAAAAGAAAAATAGTACTTTAGGCAATCTTTTTAACAATCTCTCAAACAACTGGACAAATGTAACTCTTTTGGCTTTAGTGGGTGTAGAGTTTTACTTAGCTTTAAAATTTGAATGGGCAAGTGTTGCAGATGCTACAACTATAGCTCTTTCTATTTTGTTTTTACGAACCCCTTTAGTATCTATGATAGGATCTTTTCCTACTTTGCTTTTGGCAAAAATCGCTTTAGATAAGATCGCAAAATTGGAATTAGATGATTATATAGAAGGTTTTAAAAAAACACATTATATTAGTGAATGGAAAAAAATTTCTTTTAGAAATACTCAATTTGCTTATGAAGAAAATTTTCACTTAAATCCTGTAAATATAGAACTTAAAAAAGGTGAATTGGTATTTTTAATAGGTAAAAATGGAAGTGGTAAATCCACTTTTTGTATGCTTTTGACAGGACTTTTTAAGCCAAGCAAAGGCGGAATTTATGTTGATGATACGCTTATAGATGATAAAAAGTTAGATGAGTATAGATCTCTTATTTCTGCCGTTTTTAGCGATTTTCATCTTTTTACTAAAACCTTAAATAAAGAAAATTTTGCAAGCGAAGAAAAAATTGCTTTTTGGTTGGAGTTTTTAGAACTTAAAGATAAAACAAGTGTTAAAGATAATGAACTGACCTTAACCAAACTTTCTACAGGGCAAAAAAAGCGTTTAGCTATGCTTATAGCCTTGCTTGAAGAAAGGGATATTTTAGTGCTTGATGAATGGGCGGCTGATCAAGATCCTGTTTTTAGAAGATTTTTTTATAAAAAACTTTTACCTTTGCTAAAAGAGCAAGGTAAAACAATCTTTGCTATCACACATGATGATGCATATTTTGATAGTGCTGATAGAATTTTCTTGGCTCAAAATGGTGAAATCAGCGAATTAAAGGGTGAGAATATAAAGGAATTAGCTAAAAATTTAGTAGAAAAATTTGATTAAAGCCCAAAATGGGCTTGTATTATTTATCATAGAGCTTTTTTTCTATATCGATATAAAATTCAGCAATTTTTTCATAAGCAACTTCCCAAGCTTTAAGAGTGGCTTCATCAGGATTTAAAAGATTTTTAATAGCCTTTAAAAGGCAGGCTCCAACTATAGGATAATGCTCTTCTTTAACCCCTAAATTAACATGAGTTATGGCAACTTTATCAACAAAGCTTCTCATATTTTCTAAATTTTCTATATTTTTAGCTGCCATTAAAATCGCCATCGCTAAAGCTTTTGGTTGTTCTCCTGAAATTTGTTTTTCCATATTAAACATAGGTTTTACCTCAGGATAATCATTAAACATTATTTTATAAAACTCATTAGTTAAATCCTCTCCATTTTTTTGCAAAATAGGCACACAATCTTTGATGATTTGAATTTGTTCTTTTGTCATAATTTCTCCTTTTTAATGTAAAAGAGATATTTTATATCTTAAAAAGGAGAAAAAAATTGATTTAAGTTAAATTTACACTAAAAACATGAAATTAGAATTGTTTTTTGTGTACATCTTCAAGTATGTTTGAAGAAATATCGTTTATTTTTTTAGCTATACTATCAGCATTATTGGCTATTTTAAGATTATCATCCGTAACACTTCCTATTTGATCTACTGCTATATTGATTTGAGAAATACTTTCTGATTGTTTTTTTATATCCATAGCTACATCAGTTATGGTTTGAACAAGTAAATTAATATTAGCTTCTATTTCAGATAAGGAACTTTGAGTTCTTTCAGCTAATTTTCTAACTTCATCAGCCACAACAGCAAATCCTCTACCATGTTCTCCAGCACGAGCTGCTTCAATAGCAGCATTTAAAGCTAGAAGATTAGTTTGTTCTGCTATATCTGTTATAATATCTATAATATTTTTTATATCTTGGGTTTGAGAAATCATTGTTTCTGTTTCACTTGTGACATTGCTCATAGAGTTAGTGATCTCTTCTATGCTACTAGAAGATTTTTTTAGGGAAGAAGCTTGTTTATTTACTCCTTCTTGAAGTTTGCTAATCGCATCTTCTAGTAAAATACTTTGATTTGAAAGTTCATTAGCAAATTCTTTTGAAGTTGTAAGCATAGATTTAATTTCAGCTCCTAAAGCATTAGCAACAACTTCAATTTTTCCATAAGTGTGTTCAATTTTACTTCTAAAATCAAGATTAGCGTAGTTATCAAAAACTTTTATAATTTCATTAATATCTCCACCTATATTTTTCTTTAAAGTATTAAGCATTTGATTTAAAACTATTTTTAATTCTTTAAGTTGTGGACTAGCAGGATCTATATCAAGTTTAATATTTAAATTCCCTTTTTCGATTTGTTTGGCAATTTTAGTGGATTTATCTATAGCTTGAAAATCCAAGTTTAAAATTTTTTGAGTTTTAATTATAGCTTGATTGACAGCCTTTGATAATTTTCCTATTTCGTCGTTATTTTTTTCTTTTTTAAGCAAAGGAAGGTAATCTATTTCGTGGCTAACATAGGCTAAAAAATCAAAAATAGTTTGAGATACATTGTATAATCTTTCTAATATAAGTTTTTTTAATACAATAAGAGTAGATATCATAATAACTATAAATAAAATGATTATACTTGTAATAATAATTTTAGTTAAGACAGAATCATTTTTGGTAAAATCTTTGATAAAAGCTTCGCTAATGATATATAAATCTAAAGCATCATTATAGCTAGAATAAGATTCAAAATTTTCACCATATTTTTCAAATTTTACAATACCGTTTTTAGGAGGTTGTTTATAATATTCAACTTGACTTGGTTTCTGATTTTTATAACCTATCACAAAAATATCTTTTTTAGGATCTATAACTATATTATTTCCATTTTTTCCTATTTTAACATCCTCTAAACTATTTTGTATAAGTTTATAAATTTGGTCCATTGTGCTAACTACGGCAATAACACCTATAATTTCTTTTTTGGAATTTTTTATAGGTTTATAAATTGTAATGTAATCTTTTCCATATAAAGAAATTCTACCATAAAAATCATTTCCTTTTGAAACAGATACATAAGCAGGAGAATCATGTTCCAAAGTTGTACCTACAACACTTTCTTCATCTTCATTTTTTAGCGATGAAGCTATTCTTATAAAATCATTGTTATATTTTACAAATATTGTTACTTCACCATTAGTTGAATTTTTAAAAGCCGAAATATAATCAGTTCCATTAGCTAACTTACCTCCATTATAGGTTAAATTAGGAATATTTATGATTCTGTTATTTGCAAAAAGATTGGTTTGACCACTTATAGCGAAAGTTTCTTTATTTTCATCAGAAAAGCCAAAATATCTTTTTAGGGTATTATCAAAATAATGCAGTAAAGTTTCTCCATCTTTTTGAATAATTTGATTTAAGAAATTATTTATAATTCTATTTTCTTGTCTTAATGTATCATATAAAGTTTTTTCTGTAAAATTTGACATAATAGTTATAAGACCTATAAAAAATATAGTTGCTAATGTAAAAATTAGCATAATATTTAAGCTCAAAAATTTTTTACCTAATGAAGCATTTTTTAAATTAAACATAACTTACTCCTTAAATATAAATTTTTGTAACATTAATGATCTAGGATATATTTTATCTTTTTAAAATTTAATTTTTTTTAATTATTATATTTTTTGATTATAAATCCCCTATAGGGGCTTGTTATTAAAACATTTTTAATATATAATTCTAATCATTTTAAAAAGGTTTTTTATGTTGAGATTTTTAATTTTTGTATTGTTACTTTTTGTAAATTTAGAAGCAAAAATCCCAAAAGATACACTTATTGTAGCGGTTGAAAATGAAATCGCAAGGATAAATCCTGCTTATAGCGAGGATCACGATGCAGTGATTAATCTTGTATTTTCAGGGCTTACGCGTTTTGATGAAAATATGAGTTTAAAGCCTGATTTGGCTAAGTCTTGGGATGTTAGTAAAGATGGACTTGTTTATGATATTTTTTTAAGAGATGATGTTTTATGGCATGATGGAGTCAAATTTAGCGCTGATGATGTGAAATTTAGCATAGAAGCCTTTAAAAATCCTAAAAATAATTCTTCTGTTTATGTCAATTTTGAAGACATTAAAAGTGTGGAAATTTTAAATCCTTCTCATGTAAAAATCACACTTTTTAAACCTTATCCTGCATTTTTAGATGCTTTAAGTATAGGAATGCTTCCTAAACATTTGCTTGAAAATGAGAATTTAAACACAAGCTCTTTTAATCAAAATCCTATAGGTACAGGTCCTTATAAATTTGTAAAATGGAAAAAAGGTGAATATGTTGAATTTAAAGCTAATGAAGATTTTTATCTTGATAAGGTAAAAACTCCAAGACTTATTATAAAACACATTTTTGATCCTTCTATAGCTAGTGCCCAGCTTAAAAATGGCAAGATAGATGCAGCTTTAATCGATGTTTCTTTGCTAAATATTTTTAAAAATGATGAAAATTTTGAAATTTTACGCGAAAAATCAGCTGATTATCGAGCTTTAATGTTTAATTTTGATAATGAGTTTTTAAAAGATTTAAAAGTAAGACAAGCCTTAAATTACGCAGTTGATAAAGAAAGTATAGTAAAAAATCTTTTACATGATTATGCTTTTGTAGCCAATCACCCTTTAGAGCGTTCTTGGGCAAATTCTAAGAATTTTAAAATTTACAAATATGATCCTAAAAAAGCCGAGGACTTGCTTGTAAGTGCAGGTTTTAAGAAAAATAAAGATGGAAATTTTGAAAAAGATGGGAAAATTTTAGAATTTGAAATTTGGGCGATGAGCAATGATCCTTTAAGGGTAAGTTTAGCTGGAATTTTGCAAAGCGAATTTAGAAAAATAGGAGTTGTAAGCAAGGTGGTGGCTAAACCTGCTGGAAGTTTTGATTATTCTAAAGTAGATAGTTTTTTAATAGGCTGGGGAAGTCCTTTAGATCCTGATTTTCACACTTTTAGGGTATTTGAAAGTTCGCAAGATAGTGCTTTAAATGATGAGGGTTGGAATTTTGGACATTATCATGATAAAAAAGTGGATATAGCCTTGCAAAAAGCAAGAAATACTTCAAATTTAGAAGAGAGAAAAAAATATTATAAAGATTTTATAGATGCTTTATATGAAAATCCTCCTTTTATTTTTTTAGCCTATCTTGATTTTGCTTTGGTTTATAATAAAGATTTAAAAGGTATCAAAACAAGGACTTTAGGTCATCACGGAGTGGGTTTTACTTGGAATGTTTATGAGTGGAGTAAATAGTGCTAAAACGCTTAGTTTTTAGTATTTTCATAGCATTTTTTAGCACTTTTTTATGTTTTGTTTTACTCCATTTTAGCAAAGGTAGTATAGCTTATGCTAATGGAGTTAATTCACAAAGTAAAGAATTTATTCAAAGAATAGAACAAAATTTAGGGCTTGATAAGCCTTTGTTAGAGCAGTATAAAATTTGGCTTTTTAGGGCTTTAAAAGGAGATTTAGGAGTTTCTTTTTTAAGTGGAGAAAGTGTTTTAAAGCTTATAAAAGAAAGAATTTTTAATACTTTTATTTTGGGTTTTGGTGCCTTAATGCTTTTATTTTTACTCAGCGTTTTTTTGGCACTTTTGGGATATTATTATAAAGAAAGTTTTATAGATAAAATCATCACTTTTTTAGCTTTTAATTTTTTTGCTTTACCTCCTTTTGTTTTGGCTTTATTGTTTGTTTTGATTTTTGGAATTTTTTGGAAAATTTTGCCTGTTATGGGAAGTAGTGATATAGGCTTTGAAGATGATTTTTTAAATCGTTTAGAGCATTTGATTTTGCCTGTTTTGGTGCTCGTTTTATCACATTTGGCGTTATTTTTAAGGATTGCTAGAAATTTTATCAATGAAAGTTTTTCTCAAATTTTTATTCAAAATTTATACGCTAGGGCTTTGAGGGAGAAAGATATTTATTTTTTAGTTTTGAAATATTCTTTAAGCCCTATTGTGGCTTATTTTGGGGGAAGTGCTTTAAGTTTTATGATGGGAACTTATGTGGTAGAAAGTGTCTTTGCTTACGAGGGACTTGGGTCTTTACTTTTTAAAAGTATTATTTTTAAAGATTATCCTGTTGTACTTGCGCTTATATTTTTTAGTGTTTTACTTGCAGCATTTTTTACATTTTTAAGTGATATTGTAGCTAGGATTTTAAATCCTAGATTAAGAAGGCTTGATTTTGTTTAAATTTCTTATCATTCTTGCGCCTTTAATTTTTTTGTTTTTATGCGCCTTGTTTGCACCTTTTTTGGCTCCTTTTGATATTTTAAGTACTCATTTAGAAAATTTGCATCAAGCTCCTAATTTTACTTATATTTTAGGGACTGATTTTTTAAGCAGGGATTTGTTTTCTCGTTTGCTTTTTGCTTTGAGAAATTCTTTGCTTATAGGTGTTGGTGGATCTTTATTGTCTATTATCTTTGCTTTGTGTTATTTGTTTTTAGCGCGATGTTTTTTTTATGTTTTTTGGATGCGTATTTTAGAGTTTTTTTTAGCCTTGCCTGCTTTTTTACTTATGATGTTTTTTCAAAGTATGATAACTTCTGATGTGTTTTTGATGATTTTTTTAATCGCTTTAATTCATTGGTGTTTCATAGCAAGAATTATAGAAAGTGAATTAAAAAGACTTGAAAATTTAGATTTTTACAAAGCAAATATAGTGCTTGGAAGAACTAAATTTAGAGCTTTTTTTAAAGATTTAATACCTGCTTTAAAAACACTGATTTTTACACTTTTTATATTTAATATCGTTCATGCTATAGCCACAGAAGCTACTTTGAGTTTTTTTGGACTGGGTTTAGGATTTGAAATTCCAACTTTAGGTACTCTTTTGAGTGAGTCTTCAAAAGCAGTTTTTATGGGTGCTTGGTGGATGATACTTTTTCCACTTTTAAGCTTGCTTTTGTTGTTTTTACCTCTTTTATGGTTGGGTAATTTTTTACAAAAAATTTGGGGTATAAGATCTTGAAGGTAAGAAATTTAAATATCAGTTTGAAGAATAATTTATTGCTTAAGGATATTAATTTAGATATAAAAACAGGCAAAACTTTAATGATACTAGGACAAAGTGGAGTGGGCAAAAGTTTGTTAGGAAAAGCTTTGGTAAGACTTTTAGATTCTAATTTCACAATAAGTTTTGATGAATTAAGTTTTCATAATTCTTGTATTTTTAATTTTAACAAAGAAGAACTTAGAGATTTTCGTTCTAATGTAGCACTTGTTTTGCAAGATGCAGAGCTTAGTCTTTATCCTTATTTGGATATTGGAAATTTATGTCATCTTGTTTTAAAAACTCATACAAAATTAAAACAAAAAGAAAGAAAAGATTACGCTTTTTCTTATTTTCAAAAATTAGGATTTGAAAATCTTGATCGTTTGTGGCATTCTTATGCTAATGAATTAAGTTTGGGTATGGCAAGAAGGGTGAGCCTAGCTTTGGCATTATTAAATCAACCCCAAATTTTAATTTGTGATGAAATCACAGCTTCTTTGGATAAAGAAAACGCTTCTAAGATTATATCGATTTTAGAAGAATTAAAAAATAACACAGCCTTAGTTTGCATCACTCATGATTTAAATTTGGTAAATTCTTTAGCAGACGAAATTCTTATGCTAGAAAAAAATAGTTCAAATTTATATAGCTTAGATGAGTTTTTAAGGTATTATAATGCTTAAAGTTTGTAATTTAAGTAAGTTTTATGAGCTTAAAAAGCATTGGTATTTAAAAAAAGAAAGACATATTATTTTTGATAATATCAATTTTTCTTTAAATGAAAATGACAATTTAATAATTTTAGGTAAAAGTGGTGCAGGTAAAAGTACATTAGCTAGAATTCTTTGTTTTTTAGAAGATCCAAGTGAGGGTGAGGTATGGTATGAAAATCTTAACTTACACAAGCTTGATAAAAACAAACAAAGACTTTTAAGAAACCAAATTCAATATTGCTTTCAAGATCAAAAAATGGCTTTAAACCCTTATAAAAAAATCAAAAATCTCATACAAGATGGTTTGGAAAATTTTAATTTACAAAAGAATGGTGACTTGATTTTAGAATTTTTTGATTTTTTTAGTCTAAAAAAACAAATTTTAGAACAAAAACCCTATGAGTTAAGCGGAGGAGAAGCCACGCGTGTAGGTCTTATCCGTGCTTTGGTTTTAAATCCTAAATTGTTGATTTTAGATGAAATTACTTCAGCGCTTGATATTAAAACTTCTAAAGAAATTTTAACTTTTTTATATGACTATCAGCAAAAAAATAATATTTCTTATATATTTATAACCCATCAAAGTGATCTTTTTTATAAATTTAATCATAAAAAATTAAAACTTTAAAAAATATTTTTTAATATAAGTTTCAATATAGAAAGTTTAGAGTAAAATAAAGAAAAGTGTAAATTTAATTTTTGTTGTGGAGTGATTAAAGTGCTTTAAAAAAGGAGAATAAATGTCTCATATAGATGCTTCGCATCCTTATTTTGGTATTTTTTTAATGCTAGTACTTGCTAGTGTTATTTTTTTTGGACTGGTTTTTTTAGCTTCAAAAATCGGTAATAATTTTGCCGCAAAAAATCGCAAAAAATTAGGACTTGGAATTTATGAATGCGGTCCTATTCCTGTTAAACAAGCTAACAAGATTAACTCTCAATTTTTCATCATCGCCTTAATCTTCATACTTTTGGATATAGAAGTTGTGTTTTTATTTCCTTGGGCTTTGATTTTTAAAGATTTAGGTTGGTTTGGACTTTTAGAAGTTTTTGTTTTTATCGTACTTTTAGGAGTTGGATTTTTATATGCTTATAAAAAAGGAGCGTTTGCATGGCAGAGCATCAAGTAAATTATGCAAGTGGTTTGCCCGTAGTTTTAACTAGCGTTGATAAACTAGTTCAATGGGGTAGGAGTAATTCTTTATGGGCTTTATCTTATGGACTTGCCTGTTGTGCGATTGAGATGATGGCGGCTGGGGGTTCAAGATATGATTTTGATAGATTTGGAACGATTTTTAGAGCTTCACCACGCCATAGTGAAGTGATGATTATCGCAGGAACTTTATGTAAAAAGCACGCTGAATTTACAAGAAGACTTTATGATCAAATGCCTGATCCTAAATGGGTGATTTCTATGGGAAGTTGTGCTAATACAGGCGGTATGTTTAATACTTATTCTACTGTTCAAGGAGTGGATAGAATCATACCTGTAGATATTTATGTGCCAGGCTGTGCTCCACGCCCAGAAAGTTTTCAGTTTGCTTTGATGATTTTGCAAAAAAAGATTCGCAAAGAAAAAGCAAGTCGCAAGATCGCACCTAAAAGGTTGATATGATGAGAAAGTATAGCGATAAAAAAAATGCTCAAACTCAAAATTACTACAAAGATAGATTTTATCACGCACCACACACTGTAAAATCTGATGTTAATGAAAGTGTTTTTAAAGATGATTTTGAAGTTTTAAAAACTCAAGTAGAAATTTTAAATTCCTTTGTAGAGCTTGATTTTTGGGTAATAGAAATCAAAAAAGAAGACAACGTTAAAACCTTGCAAATGCTTAAAACTTTAGGTTATTTAAGTTTTACAGAAGCAAGTGCTATTGATTTTATAGCAGATAAAAATGGTTTTGAAGTGTTTTATCAGCTTTTAAATTTAGAAAAAAAATTAAGAGTGAGAATAAAAACTTTTGTAGGCGTAAAAGAGCGTTTGCAAAGCGTGGCTTATGTTTTTAAAGGAGCAAATTGGAGTGAGAGAGAAATTTATGATATGTTTGGAATTTTCATCATAAATCATCCCAATTTAAAACGCATTTTAATGCCTGATGATTGGTTTGGACATCCGCTTTTAAAAACTTATCCTTTAAAGGGCGATGAGTTTGCAAGATGGTATGAGATTGATAAAATTTTTGGCAAAGAATACCGCGAAGTAGTGGGCGAAGAACAAAGAGATTCTGGTTTTGTTGATGATAAAGATACGCTAAATTTTGCAAGACTTTATCATGAAGTGCCAAAAGGTGGTCAAAAGAAGGAAATTTCCTTTAAACAAGAATATCAAGAAGATGAAGGCGTGGCTTTTGTAAAAAAAGTAAAACGCGATGAAGCAAAAATTTTAGAGAAAAGGCGTTAAAATGCAAATTCCTAGCAAGTTAAAACCTTATTATGAAAATATAGCTTTTGAGCAAGAAGACTCAAAAATGATTATCAATTTAGGCCCTCAACACCCTTCAGCACATGGAAATTTACGTCTTATTTTAGAACTTGATGGAGAGCAAGTTGTAAAAGCGCGTCCTTGTATAGGTTATATGCATCGTGGTATGGAAAAAATGGCTGAAAATATGATTTATCAAGAATTTATTCCTACTACTGATAGAATGGACTATATCGCTGCTTCAGCAAATAATTATGCTTATTGTGCGGCGGTCGAAAAACTTTGTGGTTTAGAAATTCCACGTCGTGCAGCAGTCATACGCATGATACTTTTAGAATTAAACCGTATCGCATCACATTTGCTTTGGCTTGCCACTCATGCACTTGATATTGGTGCGATGAGTGTGTTTTTATACTGCTTTAGAGAACGAGAATATGTTTTGGATTTGATAGAAAAGTATTGCGGTGCAAGACTTACGCATTCTTCTATGAGAATAGGCGGGGTTATGCTTGATTTACCTGAGAATTATTTAGAAGAAATGCTTGCATTTTGCGATAAATTTCCAAATGATTTAAAAGATTATGAAGATCTTTTAGATGATAATAGAATTTGGCGTTTAAGAACTGAAAATGTAGGTGTGGTTACTAAAGAACAAGCCTTAAATTGGGGTTGTACGGGTGTGATGTTAAGGGGAAGCGGTATAAAATACGATATACGCAAAGAAGAGCCTTATTTGCTTTATAATGAAGTTGAATTTGGTGTGCCTTATGCTACACAAGGGGATTCTTATGCAAGATATAAAGTTTATATGCAAGAATTTCGTGAAAGTTTGAAAATCCTTAGACAATGTGCCACGCTTTATAAAGATACTCCGCCTGAAATTTTAGCTACGCATCCTGAGTATGTAAGTGCTTCAAAGGAACAAATTTTAACGCAGAATTATTCTTTAATGCAGCATTTTGTTTTAATCACTCAAGGCTTAAAACCTCCTAAAGGCGAAGTTTATGTGCCTACTGAAAGTCCAAAAGGTGAGCTTGGCTTTTTTATCCATAGTGATGGCACAGGAAGACCTTATCGTTTAAAGGCTAGAACACCTAGTTATTGGCATTGTGCGTTTTTTGAAGAAATGCTTGTAGGTACTTATTTAGCTGATGTTGTAGCCATTATGGGTAATGTAAATATAGTTTTAGGTGAGATAGATCGATGAGAAGAGTAGATTTAAGAAAAAGCAAAGAACTTTTTGAAGATTTAGCACAAATCATAAAAGAAGCAAAACAAGGCGAGGTTTTAGTGGTGCTTTTTGAAATCGGCGATTTTTCTCCTGTTGAAAAAAGTTTTTCTTTTATAAAAGAACAAGGCTGTGAGCTTTTAAATTCTTTGAAATTTAATCAAGTAGATTGGACTATTGTTATAAAAAAGGAGAGAGTATGATTTATGATAATGCTCTTTGTTTTTTAGATATGCTAAGCCTTAAAAACAAAAATTTATGTGAAAAAATAGGTGTAAATAGCATTAATATTTCTTGTTTGGAAGATAAAAATTTAAAAGCTAAATTTTATAAATGTGAAATTGCAAGTTTGAGTTTTGTTTTGGCTTTGCTTTGTAAATTAAGCGATGAAGGACAATTTAGCGATTTAGATGAGGGATATTTAAGTGCTGAATCTTGTTTTGGAGAGGAAGAAGCAGGTGAAGTGCTTGCTTTTTTAAAAGAGGCTAAGTATTTAATTATAGATAAAAATATCCATTCTTACAAAGATAGCGAAAATATCAAATATTTTTTGAATTTCTTAAGCGTAAAATATGAATTAAAGATTTTAGATAGCGATGAAGAAGAATGCGATTTTAAAAAGGCCAAATTAAACACCCTAAAAGAATTAGATAATTATGACGGTTTAGTGCTTTTTAGAGTAAATTTACAAGATAAAAATTTACATTGTTCAAAGCAATTTTTACAAATTGCAAAATGCAAAGATCAAAGTGAAGTTGAAATTTTGGCTAAAGATTTTAGTCTTAAAGCCAAGCTTTGTTTAGATGAAAATTTACAAGGCACCATAGCTTTTTTAAATTATGAAAACAATGGTTTTGATTTTATTCCAATTCGCATAAAGGAAGCAAAATGACAGTTAAGATTAATGGTATAGATTGCGCCTTTGAAGAAGGCGAATATATTTTAAATATAGCAAGAAGAAATGATATTTTTATTCCAGCGATTTGCTATCTTTCAGGCTGTAGTCCTACTTTGGCTTGTCGTATGTGTATGGTTGAAGCTGATGGTAAAAAGGTATATTCTTGTAATACTAAAGCAAAAGAGGGTATGGTTGTAGAAAGTGATTTACAAAATCTTTGGGATGAAAGAAATGAGATCATGCAAGCTTATTGTATCAATCATCCTTTAGAATGTGGAGTTTGCGATAAATCAGGCGAGTGTGAATTGCAAAATTTCACTCATAAAAGCCGTGTAAATGTTCAAAAGCATTGGATTAAAGACACACATAAACCACATAAACATTGGGGAATGATTAATTACGATCCCGCACTTTGCATAGTATGTGAGCGTTGCATTACAGTTTGTAAGGATAAAATCGGAGAAAGTGCTTTAAAGACTGTTCCTCGTGGCGGAGATAGTGTGGATAATAGCTTTAAAGAGAGCATGGGAAAAGATGCTTATGCGATTTGGACTAAATTTCAAAAAAGTTTGATAGGCCCTGCAAATGGTGATACGCTTGATTGTTCATTTTGTGGAGAATGTACAAGTGTGTGTCCAACAGGAGCTTTGATAGGTTCGAAATTTCAATACACTTCAAATATTTGGGAACTTAAAAAAATCCCTGCTTCAAATCCGCATTCAAGCGATTGTGAGTTGATGTATTATGATATTAAGCAAAGCGGCATTAGTAATCAAAAAGAAAAAATTTATCGTGTGAGTAATGATTTTGCCTTTGCGAGTTTAAATAAGGCTGCAAGATTTGCTTTTGATACGCAAAATGAGGCGGATAAAGATGAAAAAGCCTTTGAAGAACTTGTGAAACTTTTTGAGAAAAATGAAATTAAAAACATTAAATTTAATAGTTTTATTACCAATGAAGAAGCTTTGATTTTACAAAATTTAAAAAAGAAATTTAATCTTTCTTTGATCAATGAAGAAGCTTTGAAATTTAAAGAATTTTTACAAGAATTTATCGCTAATTCTGGCGAGTTTTATAGTGCTAATACTCAAGATATAACAAAAAGTGATTTTTTGGTTGTGGCTGGAACGCTTTTAAGATATGATGCTCCAACGCTTAGCTATAAAATCAATAATGCCTTAGTGATGAATAAAGGCTCAGGGCTTTATTTTCATCCTATGGAAGATGTGGGTATAGCAAAATATTCCAAAAATTTTATCTCACACATTCATAAAAGTGGCGATGAAGAGCAAATTTTATATTTTTTACTTCAAAAATTTAGTCAAGATGAAGGTATTAAAACTCATTTAGCAGAGTTTTTTGTTAGTGAAAATAAAGAAATAGAAGAAAGTATCAACGAAGAAGTTGTAGAACAAGTTATAGAAAAAGATGAAGAAGGCAATGAAATCCAAAAAGAAGTAAAAAAAGTCATACCTAAAAAAGTGAAAAAAATCATAGAAGTGCAACGTTCTGTTTTTGCTAAAAATTTAGGTATAGATGAAGATAAATTAGAAGATTTATTGCTTAAAAAAGCAAATTTTACTCTTGTTATAGGGAGTGATTTTTATTTTCATAAAAATGCGAAAAAACTTGCTAAATTACTTGCTTTGATTCAAAATACTACTCCTTTTAAAGTCTTTTTAAATCCTACGCATACTAATACCTTAGGTGTGGCTATGATTTGTGATTTGGATAAAAATACACAAGAAGGCAAGACTTTAGGCTACAATGAAAAAGGTGATTTTAGTTTTTCTTATGAAGAGCATGCAAATTTAGCTAGTGCGAGTTTAAATCAGCAAGAAGGAACTTTTTTAAATTATGATAAAAGAGTGGTGCCAACTAACGCTGCTTTAGAATTTAAGGGATATTTTTTAAATGATTTGGCTAATGCTTTAGGTTTTGATGAGGAATATACTATAAATTATACTAAGAGACTCCCTATAAATAAAGGTTTTTCTCCGATTGATTTTGATCATTTAGATAATTTTTATACCAATGCAGGTGATTGTAAAAGGGGATATGAGCTTAATTTAGAATGTTTTAAACAAGTTGCTAAAAAAGAATTCATCTCTCCAAATTTTGAAAATTTAAACCCAAAAGAAGATGAAATTTTGCTTTATAGTGCTAATCCTAGCTATCAATTTGGTAGATTTTCAAATCGTGCTAGTGCGATTAATGAGGTGATTTTTTTAGGTGTAAGTGAAAATTTAGCTAAAGAGAAAAATTTAAAAGATAAAGATCTTGTAAAACTTAAAATAAAAGATAAAGAATTAAGCCTTAGCGTGCGTGTGGATAAGGATATAAAAAATGGAGCTTTCTTGCCGTATTTCGATGAAAAACTTGATACGCTAAGCTTTTTTGATGAAAGATTTGTTGTGGCGAATTTAGAAAAATTAGGAGCAAACCATGAGTGATTTTGCTTTTTTTGCTTTAGAGGCTTTAATTAAATGTATTATTATCATTGCAATATTTGCGAGTTTAGCAGGTCTTGCAACTTATGCTGAAAGAAAGGTTTTAGCTTATTTTCAAAGACGTATAGGGCCTGATATGGTAGGGCCTTTTGGGCTTATTCAACTTGTAGCTGATATGATAAAACTTTTTACTAAAGAAGATATAATCCCTTCAAATTCGCAAAAATTTATTTTTGCTATAGCACCTTTAATTTCTGCTATTTGTGCTTTTGTTTCTTTAGCAGCTATTCCTATGCTACCTGAATTTACTTTATTTGGAAGGGTGATTCAGCCTATAGTGGCAGATATTAATGTAGCTTTGCTTTTTGTCATTGGTACTTCAGGACTTTGCTTTTATGCGGTGTTTTTGGGTGGACTTGCAAGTAATAATAAATGGTCGATTTTAGGGGCTGCAAGAGGGCTTGTAGCAATTATTTCCTATGAAAGCGTAGGAGCTTTAGCTTTGATTGCTATTGTAATGCTTGTAGGTTCTTTTTCTTTGGTGGATATTAACAATTATCAAAGCGATGGATTTTTTTCTTGGCTTATTTTTAAACAGCCCTTGGCTTTTGTGCTTTTTATAATTGCTTTATTTATAGAGACTAATAGAACTCCGCTTTGTTTGACGGAAAATGATGCTGAAATTGTAGCGGGTTATGGAACGGAGTATTCGGGTTTAAGATGGGGTATGTTTTTCATAGGTGAATATGCTTCTATGATAGCTGGAGCTATTTTGGTAACTCTTTTGTTTTTAGGGGGTTTTAATAGCTTTTGGATTATTCCTGGTT
This sequence comes from Campylobacter sp. US55, assembly GCF_004378955.1. Classification (NCBI taxonomy): domain Bacteria; kingdom Pseudomonadati; phylum Campylobacterota; class Epsilonproteobacteria; order Campylobacterales; family Campylobacteraceae; genus Campylobacter; species Campylobacter sp. US55. The sequence continues at coordinate 8,792 of NZ_RYYF01000002.1, read as the reverse complement.
GGATTATGATGATAGTAAAATCAAGTTTTATTTTCTTTTGGTATTTTTGGGCAAGAGCTGCTTTTCCGCAATTGCGTCCAGATCAAGTGATGAAAATGTGCTATTTAATCTTAATCCCTTTAGCGGTTTTAAACCTTTTAATCACTGCTTTGGCAGTTCTTTTATAGGAGTTTGATATGAAAAATTATTATTTAGTAGATGAGAAAAGAAAAACTCCTGTTAGTACTTGGGAAAAAATTTCACAAGCTTTGCGTAGAAGCGTTAAACTAGAGCTTTTTGTAGGACTTTTTGTGATGATGAGAGAATTACTTAAGAGAAATAATAGCGCTACGATTAAATATCCTTTTGAAAAGGTAAAGCTTGATAATCGTTACCGTGCTGTTCATCGTTTGATGCGTTTTATAGAAAGCGAAAATGAAAGATGTATAGGTTGTGGGCTTTGCGAAAAAATTTGCATTAGTAATTGTATCAGAATGGAAACTTCTTTAGATGAAAATGGGCGTAAAAAAGTAGGAAATTATAGTATTAATTTAGGGCGTTGTATTTATTGTGGTTTTTGTGCTGAGGTTTGTCCTGAACTTGCTATAGTACATGGCACAGAGTATGAAAATGCGGCCGAGCAAAGGTCTTATTTTGGTTACAAGCAAGATTTTTTAACTCCTATTGATAAGCTTAAAAATCAAGTTGAATTTGAAGGAGCAGGAAGCCTTAGAAAAGATGCTGATTTACTGGTGGTAAAAACACCAAATTATTACGATGTGATGATTGAAAGAGCCTTAGAAAATCAAAATACACAAGAGCAAGGAGAAAATAAATGATAGAAAATTTGGCTTTTGTATTTTTTAGTGTAGTGGTTTTAGGCTTTTTTGGCATTGCGGTTTTAAGTAAAAATATGCTTTATTCTCTTTCGGCTTTAGCGGGCGGAATGGTGTTTTTATCGGGATTTTATTTTTTACTTGATGCAGAGTTTTTAGGTGTGATACAAATTATTGTTTATAGTGGAGCTGTGCTTGGACTTTATAGTTTTGCGATGATGTTTTTTGATGCTTCTAAAGAATTTAAAGAACAACTTAAAGCTAAAAAAAGTTTTTTTACTTTGGTGGTTTTAAGTGCAATTTTACTTTTGGCCATGCTTATAGGTTTTAAATACCAAAATATCAGCACGGATTTACCTTTAAATGATCCTGCTTTGTTTGATTTCAATAAACAACTGGCTTTAGCGATTTTTTCAAAATATCTTTTAGCTTTTGAGTTTATAGCTATTTTGCTTTTGATCGCTTTAGTTTGTGCTATCACTCTTACTCATAAAGAGCTTACAAAGGAAAAACAATGATAGAAAAGTATTTTTTCGTTGCTATTTTAATGTTTGTCATAGGGCTTGTAGGGATTTTAAAAAGACAAAATCTCATTATGCTTTTTATTTCGAGTGAAATTTTATTAAATAGTGCTAATTTAGCCTTAGTAGCAGCTTCTAAAATGCACAATGATTTAAATGGACAGGTTTTTGCGCTTTTTATCATGGGTGTAGCCGCTTGTGAAGTAGCTGTTGGCGTAGCTTTGTGTGTGCTTTGGTATAGAAGAAAAGGCACTTTGGAATTAAAAAGCTTAAAAGAAGTGGAGGCTTAGTATGCAAAATTTAGCTTTGATTTCTCTTTTTAGTCCTTTTGTAGCTTTTTTGTTTGCAAGCTGTTTTGCTTTGAGTGAGAAAAAACAATTTGTAGGGATAATTTGTTCACTTTTAGTAGCTTTAAGTGCTTTTTGTTCTTTGTATTTGCTTTTTTGCAATGAAGCTTTTAATGTGAGTTTGTTTGAATGGTTTGCTGGAGTAAATTTTGGCTTTGATATAGATGCCATTTCGCTTACTATGATGAGTGTTGTAGGTATTGTAGCTACTTGTGTGCATTTTTATAGTATTTTTTATATGGCTCATGATGAAGGTTTTAATAAATTTTTTGCTTATTTGGGGCTTTTTGTCTTTTCTATGCTTTTTTTAGTCATGAGTGATAATTTTTTAGGACTTTTTGTAGGTTGGGAAGGTGTTGGGCTTTGCTCTTGGTTGCTCATAGGTTTTTGGTATAAAAATGATACTTATTCTTTTGCGGCTAATGAAGCTTTTATTATGAATCGTATTGCGGATTTGGGTATGCTTTTGGGAATTTTTTGGCTTTATTTACAAGCAGGAACTTTAAAATATGATGAAGTTTTTTCCATGGCACAAAGCCTAGATCACAACGCTTTGATCTTAATCGCAACTTGTTTATTTATAGGGGCTATGGGAAAATCTGCACAATTTCCTTTTCACACTTGGCTTGCTGATGCTATGGCAGGGCCAACTCCTGTTTCTGCATTAATCCATGCAGCAACCATGGTAACAGCGGGGGTTTATTTGGTAATTCGTGCGAGCACGCTTTATGATTTAGTTCCTGAGGTTTCTTATATTATTGCCTTACTTGGAGCTTTTGTAGCGATTTTTGCAGCCTCTATGGCTTTGGTGGCTAGGGATTTAAAACGCATTATTGCTTATTCTACCTTATCGCAACTTGGATATATGTTTGTGGCTGCAGGACTTGGGGCTTATGGTATAGCTTTATTTCACTTAGCTACACATGCTTTTTTTAAATCTTTACTTTTTTTAGGTGCTGGAAATGTAATGCATGCTATGAATGATAAATTAGACATTAAAAAAATGGGTGGACTTTTTAAACCTTTAAAATTTACAGCTATTTTGATGTGTATAGGATCTTTAGCTTTAGCAGGAATTTATCCTTTTGCAGGATTTTTCTCTAAAGATTTGATTTTAGGATATTCTTTTATTTCTTTTCACCATGGTATTTTTTTAGTGCTCTTAATCGCAGCTTTTTTAACAGCATTTTATAGCTTTAGACTTTTAATGTTGGTATTTTTTACCCCTGTAAGACACAATGAACATCCACATGAAGCAAGCAAAATCGCACTTTTGGCTATGAGTCCTTTGATGGTTTTAGCTATTATTGCAGGATTTTTTGAACATAGTTTTTTTGAATATTTAAGCACAAAATTAGTTTTTATTGATGCACAAAATCAAATTGTAATGATTTGTGCGAGTGTAGCAGCTATTTTGGGTGTAATTTTGGCTATTTTTGCTTATAAAAATTCTTGGTTTAAAGAAAGTATTGAAGAAAATAAAATTCACAAACTTTTAAGTAATGATTATTTTATTCCTCAATTCTATCATCAATTTATCGTTTCAAAATATGAAAGTTTATGTGCGATTTTAAAGCATTGTGATCTTTATATTTTTGATAGAATAGTTGAAAAAATTGCTTTGTATTCTCAAAATATTTCACAAAAAATGATTATGCCAAATAGCTTAAACTTAATGCTTAGATTTTTGGTGGCAGCTTTTGTGATTTTGTTGATTTTGGTATGGATGGTGTAAAATGCTAAATTATTTGATATTTTTTCCTTTAATTTCTGCTTTTGTGGTTTTGCTTTTAAATCGTGGGGGTGTTAAGGTTTTTAGCGTTGTTGTAAGTTTTATGATTTTGGCTTTAAATTTGGATATTTTTGCGGATTTTTTACAAGGGGTAAGCTTTGATTATAATCTCTCTTTTAAAATTTTGAAATTTTTTAGCTTTCACGTAGGAGTAGACAGTATCGCACTTATATTGATGCTTTTAAGTTCTTTGATGATATTTTTAAGCTTTTTATTTTTAAAGCTGGAACAAAAAGCACTTGTATCTTGTATATTCTTTTTAGAATTTGCTATTATGGGACTTTTTAGTGCAAAAGATGGTTTGTTATTTTATGTTTTTTGGGAATTTTCTCTTTTGCCTTTGCTTTATATTATGGGAGTTTATGGTAAAGATTTTAGAGCAGGGGTGAAATTTTTTATCTATGCTTTTGCGGGTTCAATTTTAATGCTTGTGGCATTGATTTATCAAGCTTATTTAAATTATCAACTTTTAAACATCTTCACTTTTGACTTAGAAATTTGGAAAAATAATGCCTCGGCGGTAAATTTTATAGAGCAACTTTTACTTTTTGGAGCATTTTTTATCGCTTTTGCTATCAAAGCTCCTTTATTTCCACTTCATACTTGGGCACCTAAGGTTTATGCAAATTCGCCTGTTCTTGTTTCTGTAATGCTTGTAGTTTTTAAAATGGCTCCTTTTGGATTTTTGCTTTTTTGTTTACCGCTTTTTCCAGATGCGAGTGTGTATTTTATGCCTTTAATTGTAGCTTTATGTATAGTGAGTATCGTTTATAATGCTTTAATTGCTTATAGGGCAGAAAATATTAAAGAATTGATCGCTTATAGTTCTATTTCACATCTTGGTGTGATGATTTTGGGAATTTTTTCTTTAAATGCTTTGGGTATTAGCGGTGCGGTTTTTTATATGTTTGCACATGGTATTGTAACGGGAGCTTTATTTTTAATGGTTGAACTTTTATATCAAAGATATCATACTTATGATATTTCTTTTTATCATTCTTTGGCTAAAAAAGCACCTTTATTTTCAATTTTCTTTATGTTAATTTTACTCGCAAGCGTTTCTTTGCCTTTAACTGTTTCTTTTGTGGGAGAGTTTTTAATTCTTTTAGGTATAGCAAAGATTAATTTGCTTTATGCTTTGTTGGCAGGTTTGGTGATTATTTTAGGAGCGATTTATATGTTCGCAGTATTTAGAAAAATATTTTTCATACAAAAACAAAGCTTTATAGAGAGTTTTTCTTTACGTTTTAGAGAAATAGTAGCTCTTGTGTGTATTGTAGTAATGATTTTTGGACTAGGGCTTATGCCAAATATACTTTTAAAGCCGATACAAAAAGATGTGGATAATCTTATAAAAACAATGAATATTAGAGCTGTTGAGCAAAATACTTTAGATTTTTTATCCAAAATAGGAGAGGCAAATGTTAAATAATTTTTTAAATTTAGAACTTTTAAATATAAGCTTATCTTATCCATTTTTATTTTTAATTATAACTGCAATAGTTCTTTTGCTTTGCTCTGGTTTTTGGAAATTTCATCGATCGTTTTATATCGGTATAAGTTCTTTATCTTTAATTGTAAGTGTTTTTTTGATTTTGAATAATGCAAATGCTCAAGGTTTAGAAGCAAAAGCTTTTTTGGCCACTTTAAATAATGATATTGTTTCATTTTATGCTTCTTTGGTGATTTTGTGTTTTTCATTTTTATATCTTTTTATGCAAAAAGAAGAAAATCAAGGTGAATTTTATGCTTTATTTTTATTTATGATTGCATCTTTGCTGTTGATGGTTTCAAGCTCAAATTTAGTACTTATTTTTATAGGACTTGAAAGTTCTTCTTTGGCACTTTATACTTTAATAGCAATGCGTGGAAGTGATAATGCTATTTCAAGTGCGATAAAATACTTTAGTGTAGCGGCTGTAGGAGCTGGGTTTTTTGTTATGGCTGTAGCTTTTATTTATTTAAAAACAGGAACTTTAGATTTATCTGCTAATTTAGCGTTAAAAAATGAGTTTCAAAAAGATCCCATGCTTTTGGGTGCTGGAGTGATGATTTTTGTTCTTTGTGCAATCAAGCTTTCTTTGGCGCCTTTTCATTTTTGGCTTAAAGATGTGTATTATGCAGCACATACAAATTTGGTTGCTTTTATTTCAGTTGTGCCAAAAGTTGCCATGTTGGTTGTGGTTATTCGTTTGTTTGATTTTTTAAATAATACAGGTTTTGAATATATCATAATAGTTCTAGCGATTTTTTCTATGTTTATAGGCGCTTTTGCGGCTCTAAGTCAAAACAATATCAAAAAAATGTTCGCTTATAGTTCTGTAGTACATTCTTCTTTGGTTTTGGTAGCTTGCATTCCTTTATTAAAAGAACAAAATTTTGATGGAATTTTGCTTGCTATTTTTGGATATTGGACTTTATTTGCTTTTGCAAATTATGCTGTATTTATGATTTTAAGCAATTATGAGAATAATTCTTATGAGAGTTTAAATGGGCTTTTGGTTAAAAAACCTTTAATTGCTTTTTGTTTGAGCATTAGTGTGCTTTCTTTAGCAGGTATCCCGCCTTTTGGAGTATTTTGGGGTAAATTTATGATTTTAAATACAGCAATTTTAAATGGATATTGGTATTTGGCGCTTTTTGTGGCTTTATCTTCTGTTATTATGCTTTATGCGTATTTAAAAATTTTAATTCATGCTTTATTTATGAGAAATGATAGGGTTCATAGTATTAAGTTTAGTTTTATACAAAATTTTATTTTAGCTTTTTGTGTTTGTGTAAGCACTTTTGCTATATTGTTAATGTTATAAGAGTTTTGCTATAATTATTTTATGAGAATATTATTTTTAATTTTATTAAGTTTTTTAAATGCTTTTGCTTTTGAGCTTGTTTTAAACACGGGTCGTGAAAATAATCAAGCTTTTGCAGTTTTACATGCGAGTAATGATTTAGAATTTACATGTCAAAAATTTATTACCGAAGCAAAAGTTCATTTTGAATGTGATATTGCAGGTATGGTTGATAATAAATTAAAAGATCAGAGTTTTTCTGCTTTTGATTTAAAATTTATACAAGAAGCTCAAAAAATTAAAATGATCATTTTGCCAAAAATACAAGCAAGAATGTTTGACACTTCTCAAAATATTTATATAGATAAAGAACTTAGTTCATCAAGTTCGTATAAAAGCAAAGCTTTTACTTTTATTTTTACACCAGAACTAGCACGCGTTAAAGACTATGATGGACTTGATTTTAATATCAATTTTCCACATGAGAGCTTGCCTTATGTTGGAGCTTTGGATTTAAATTCTGATCCTGTTGTCATCCCTCAAAGTGCAGATATCAATACTTATTTACGCATTAAAAAAGAATATGATAAGGCTAATTACAATCAAGTGGTGATTGATGCACAAAATGCTATCAATAGATATCGTGGCAGTATTTTTACTAGTGAATTTATACTATATAAATTAAGAGCTCAAAATAAACTTTACACCCAAGATCCAAGTATGCGTGATCAACAAATTTTAGAAAAGATGATTGATGATGCTAAAAATTGGACGCGTACTTTTACAAGTGATAAAAATTTTTCAGAAGTTTTACATATAATGTTAAGAACTTATATCGCTTTAGCTCAGCGTGCTGATGTAGAGTATACAATGTCGATTTTGGATAATGAACAACCCAATAATTATTTTACTCAGTTATCTAGGCTTGATTATGCAGACTATATTTATAATTTAAATGAAAAAGAAAAAGCTGTAAATATTTATGAAAATACTTATTTTAATACAAAAAATTTAGATTTAGCTGCAAGAGCAGCTATGAGTTTGGCAAAGAATTTGCTTTCAAATGAGCAGGTAAATAAAGCTATAGAATATATTAATACCATTTTAAAAGCCAATCCTGAATATTTTGGAAAAGATATTCCAAGATCTTTAGAGCTTGCTAAATTATTTAATCAAAAAGGACAATTTGATATAAGTGCAAGTATTTATGAAGATGCCTTTGCTAAAATGTCAAAACTTGATCCGAGTTATGAAGAAACTTTAAAAGACTTAGCCTTGGTTTTATCGCATACTAACAGACCTAGTGATGCTAAAAAATACCTTGATTTATATATGGATGATTATTTAGATGGTAAGTATTTAGATGAAATTAAAAAAGCAAGTGACGAGGTATTTTTTGCTTTAGGCGATAATAATGCAAGTTTTTTGCATCAACGTTATACAGATTTAATGAAGCAATATGCAAATAAAGATGAGAATATTGCAAATAAAGCTTTAGATGAAGATGTTGCACTTTATTATAAAGAGGGAAATTTTAGTGCGATTTTAGCTTATAAAGATCTTATAGAAAGTAAAAAAATTCCAAATGCCACTCAATTTTTAGAGAAAGCAGCCATTAATGATTTAAAAAATGCGATAAAAGCTGATAATTGTATCAATGCTGCAAATATTTTTATGCGTTTTAGTGCTTATGATATAGGTCAGAAAATTGAGAATAAAAAACAAATGTTAGCTTGTCTTATTAGAACTTCTAATGTTGAACAAGCGCTTGATTATATAGATAAAAATTATAATGAAGATTCTATATTTTATGGTCTTCAAAAAGCATCTATTCTTTTTGACAATAAACAATATCCTCAGGTTATCAAAATTTCTAAAGATATAGCTAATTCTAGAATTTTAAAAAGCGACGATGAGAATTTTAAGGCTTATTATTTACAATTTTTATCTTTATTGCGTTTAAATGACTACAATCAAGCCATTAAAATTTTGCAAATTTTAGAAAGTTTTCCAATGAATTTTAGTATAGTAGAAGCCTATGATGCTTTACTTTCTTATGCTAATGATCATAATATGCAAACAACCATTTTAACTTACGCACCTAAGGCTATTGACTATCAAAATTTTAAAGGTATAAATCTTTTTAGTCCTAATTTAGAATTTATGTATCTTGATACTTTGGCTAAAATCAATAAAAATGAAGAAAGTTTAGCTGTTTTAACAGATTTGCTTAAATTAAAACTTTCAGATGAAGATAGAGCAAGAGCTTTATATATCCAAGCTTTAACTTATGAAAGAATGCAAAATATACAAGCTGAAAAAGAAAGTTTAAAACAATGTCTTGAAATCAAAGGTGTTTCAAATTGGCAGAATTTATGCAAGAGTAAAAATCAAATTTTAAATCAATAAGTAAATTTAGAGATAACTAGCTTTTTAGCTAGTTATCTAAGGTTAAAACCTCTTCTTCTTAACATCTTCTAAGATATTATTAGCTATATCACTTACTGTACTAGAAATAATAGCTGATT
>NZ_RYYF01000029.1:0-338 GCF_004378955.1 Campylobacter sp. US55 | reverse complement strand
AAATCTAAGCTTTTATATTCTTCAAATATTTTATGAATAGCATTCATATCAGAACCTACTCTAGCTTGTAAAACATCTAATAATCTATTTAAGACATTTTTTAATTCTATTAACTGAGGGTTTCTAGGATTAGCAGTGATTCTTGCTGTTAGATTACCACCTTCTACAACTGATACGGTTTGAACTGATTCTTTAACGGCTTGATTGTCTTGTTCTAAACCTTTTTTAGTAGCAAGGATGTTTTCGTTGATAGCACTTGAGATTTGTCCAAATTCATCATTGCTTTTTACTTCTATAGTAGAAACATTTTTTGTTTTATGGTTGATGAAGTCAAAGAA
>NZ_RYYF01000028.1:0-343 GCF_004378955.1 Campylobacter sp. US55 | reverse complement strand
TCTAAACAAGATATTAATAATCTTACTCTAATTTATAACAATCCTAAATCAAATATTTCAAATACAAACGATTTAAATTTTAAACATTATTTACTTACCCCTAATATGAAAGAAGATAAAGTTCTTTCTTTTAAAGCAAGGCATGAGCCGATCATAGTATAAAAACAGTTAGAGTGCTTCCTTTCTTAATCACAGCAAAAACCGATCATGCTAATACAAGTTATAACAAACTCATACTAAAACAAGGAAAACTTAGTTCAGTTTTTTATCTTAAACCTAAAGATACTCATATAAAAAACCCTAGTAATTCTAAAAGCAATCAACACATGAATTTCTTAATGAG
>NZ_RYYF01000027.1:0-489 GCF_004378955.1 Campylobacter sp. US55 | reverse complement strand
AGGTATAGGAACAAGCAAAGTAGGTGGAGCAGAATTTGGAAAATTTGCTAAACTCAATGTCAATCTTAACAATGCTTATTTCTTTAATGATACCTTTACTCATCTTTTTAGTTTAAATTATCAACAAGTTATCAATGGATCTACATTAGATAGTAGTGAAACCATATCTTTAGGAGGTCCTTATGGAGTAAGGGCTTACAATAATGGAGATGGAGAAGGAGATAATGCTGTAGTGGCTAGCTTTGGACTTAGAATGGCTACTCCTTTAAAAGATTTTTATATCACTCCTTTTTATGATATAGGTTATTCTTGGTATGAGAATGATTCTTATACAAACTATATGGATGCTTATGGTTTACAACTGCTTTATAATAAAACAGGGAATTTTTATGTTAAGCTTGATTTAGCTAGAGCTTTAAAGAAGTATAAACTAGATGATGATTATAGTTCTAAAGCTTATGTGAGCTTTGGGAAGTATTTTTGAGTTTT
>NZ_RYYF01000026.1:0-525 GCF_004378955.1 Campylobacter sp. US55 | reverse complement strand
TTAAAACCTCTTCTTCTTAACATCTTCTAAGATATTATTAGCTATATCACTTACTGTACTAGAAATAATAGCTGATTCATTAGCAATCTCAACATTATCTTTAGTAGTTTGATCAATTTGTGCTACGCTATCATTGATTTGAGTAATACCTGCAGTTTGTTCTTTAATACTTTCTGCCATATCATTGATGGATTGAACAAGTAAATTAGTATTAGCTTCTATTTCAGATAAAGACTTTTGAGTTCTTTCAGCTAACTTTCTAACTTCATCAGCCACAACAGCAAATCCTCTACCATGTTCTCCAGCACGTGCAGCTTCAATAGCAGCATTTAAAGCTAGAAGATTAATTTGATCTGCAATATCACCTATAATACCTGTAACATTTTTAATCTCTTCAGATTGAGTGATAACATCACTAGTTTTAACTGAAACATTTTGCATAGAAGAAGTGATCTCTTCTAAAGCTGCAGCAGTTTCTTCTAAAGATTGAGCTTGAGAATTTGAAGAAGTGGTTAAGCTTTGAAC
>NZ_RYYF01000025.1:0-665 GCF_004378955.1 Campylobacter sp. US55 | reverse complement strand
TGTTGTGTTTCTAAAAAATCATTTGCAAATTCGCCTTCTCGTAAATATTCTTCTGTGATAGCTATAATTTGATGTTTACCATGAGAGCTTATAGCTTCTACACTAAATTGTCTACCTTTTAAAACTTCTTCGGCTAAAACAATTTTATTATAAGAAAAATCTTTAGCTTTGTAAAAATATTTTTTTAAATTTTCTTTATCAAATACTTTTACAACTCCTCTTCCAGCACTTCTATCGCTTGGTTTTACAACAACAGGGAAATTAGCAATTTGTTCTAAATCTTTTTCATCTTTGAGTATAAAGTATTTGGCATGATTGATATTGTTTCTTTCAAATACTTTTTTCATTAAGCTTTTATCTGTAGTATTTTTAGCGCATTCATAAGAATTAGTCCCAAGATTAAGCTTTTCTCCAATGTAGCATACTGTTAAATTTCCAAGTTCTGTAGCAGCAGTAGCAATACCTACTATATTAAATTTGATAGCTAATTCCAGAATTTTTTCTTTATCGGCAATAGAAATAGGATGAAAATAATCTGCTAAATCTTTGCAAAAACAATTTTCATTGTAGTCAAAAACATGAGTGATAAAATCTTTTTTTGCATGTAACACTAAATCCGCTTGTAAATCACCACCGCCAATAATAAAAAAATGTTTGTTTTTCAT
>NZ_RYYF01000024.1:0-677 GCF_004378955.1 Campylobacter sp. US55 | reverse complement strand
GAACCTATATCAGCTCTGATTTGATCAAGATTGGTTATAGCAGTTTCAGCGATATCCATCACAGCCATAGCACCTTTAAGAGTAGTTACACCTGCAGTTTCATCAGTAGCACCTACAGCCGTAGTTCTTAAGGCGGCAAATTGAGAATTTCCTGAACCTGAAGAAAAACCTGAACCCGCTGAAACTACATAGGTGCTGCTTATAGAAGCTGCGCTTGAAACAATTTGCACTGATCCAGCTAAAGTTGTAGAATATCCTTTTCCACTACCCACTGAGAAACCTGAACCTGCTGAGAAACCTGAACCTGCTTGAGACATAAACGCTGAAATACTAGAAGCTTGGATAATTTGCTTATCTCCACCACCATTGTAAGAATTAAATCCCATAGCATCAGCATTGGCTGCTGAAATTTGACCTTTTGATTCTCTTAAAGATACTGAAGCTTGAGAAATCATATCTGTAGCACCCATACCTATAGCACTAAGTCCAGTTCCACTTATGTTTATATCCCTACCATCATTTTTAACCAAAGATAATCTTCCATAATTTTCAGTTTTTAAAACACCAGCACCAGCACCTATACTACCTGTGATTTTAATACCTCTACCATCAGCTGAAGTAAGAACAAGTTTACCATTTTCATCTTTAGAAGCTTGAACTCCGGTTGTGTCTTTAAC
>NZ_RYYF01000023.1:0-713 GCF_004378955.1 Campylobacter sp. US55 | reverse complement strand
AAACATCAAATTATAGCTATCACAGAAGAATATTTACGAGAAGGCGAATTTGCAAATGATTTTTTAGAAACACAACAACTTATACCTGCAAGAGTTAATCATTTTGAAAAGCAACTAATCGAAAATGAAATTATTAAAGTTCTAAATGCTTTTAAAATTAATTTTGGAGCTTCACATATAGAAGTAAAATTTGAAACCAATGGGGGGGGGGATTTAAAAAATGCAAATTATCAGTCATAGAAATCGCAACCCGCTTAGGAGGTTGGCGTGATGTATTAGTATATCATTCTTATGGCATTGATTATTTACAACTCTTAATTCAAAGTTCTTTAAAACAAGAGTTGAAAAAAATAAATACAAAAGCTGAAAATTTTTGTCTGGTTAAAATGATTTTTACCAAAGAAGATTATAAGTTTTACAAGAAATTAAAAACTTTAAAACCACAAATGATAGTAAAAGAAAGAATTTATGTAAAAAATGATGAAAATTTTTCTTATTCTTCGTCACTAATGGATTCTAAGGGTTATTATTATTTGAAAATTTCAAAGGATGAGGATCCTGAAATTTATATAAAAGGAAAACTTCACTTCTAAACTTCTAGTAAAAATCTTTTAGCAGATTTTACTAGGAGAATCTATGAAAAACAAACATTTTTTTATTATTGGCGGTGGTGATTTACAAGCGGATTTAGTGTTACATGCAAAAAAAGATTT
>NZ_RYYF01000022.1:0-925 GCF_004378955.1 Campylobacter sp. US55 | reverse complement strand
TTTTCAACAATTTTAACAGCACCGACCATTTTATTTTCTATGGTTAAATTATTATTATTTACAATTATATTATCAAATAAAATCGATTCATAAAAAGCTGTAAATTGAGCATAAAACCAAAACTTATCAGCATAAATAATATTGGGAAATTTCCATGGCTTTTCGCAACCAGCCCAATGAATTATTTGTGGAGTATGATTATGTTTAAACATAACGATAGTATTCCATTGCTCATTAAGATATTTTATTTTATTTTGGAATGTAATATTTAATATATCTTGATCAGGATAATACAATAATTTATAATATAATGCCGAATTAATAAAAAAATTTTGTTCAACATTATTTTCTCTCCATTTTTTTAAATTAAACAAACAAACTCCAGTATTAACATAAATACTACCATTTAATGGCAGGTTATTTGTCCAGTTCTCTTTATATATGCGAGGGTACATATCTGGCACACAAGCCATAAAATAATCATCAATGTCAGTATTCCATAAATCTAATAAATTGCTTTCAACAATTAAGTCAGCATCCAAAAAAATACACTTATCAATATTTTGCAATGCTTTTGCAGTAAAAAACCTAAAATTTGTACAATTTTTTATATGTTTCTGAGAACTATTTGGTATATCCGAAATATAAGTTTCATCAATAAAAATATATGAAATACTAAAATATTTAATATATTTCAACAATGCAATTTTTTCTTTATTGATTTGAGATATACCATTAGTTAAAATATAAAAAAATAAATCAATATCCTTATGAGAATTTTTTAAAATAGAACATATAACAACTGACAAGTATTTACTATAATTATCATCTACGGTTAAACAAATGTGAATTTTATTTTTTTTCATTTTTTCTCTCTTTTTTTAAAAAATATAATCTAATTGCAAACAAAAAAGGATTTTTAACA
>NZ_RYYF01000021.1:0-1118 GCF_004378955.1 Campylobacter sp. US55 | reverse complement strand
AAAGTATAACCAATTAAACTTAAAAGGGGATTAAATAAAGGATTAAATAGTATAAATATTTGTGTAAGTATTTATATTAAGTATTTGGTGGGTTTTTGAAATTTATTATGAATAATATATCAAAGATTGCATACTTTAAACATTGTAAAAAGCAATTAGACTTAATTAAATATAAATTTAAAATAAGTATAATTTTAAAACATTTTATATCAAAGGAAGAAAATGAAAAAAATATTTAATGTTGTTTTAGTTGCCTTAATCGGCTTATTTTTAAACGCTTGCAATGATTCTAAAAACAAAGAAACAAATGTAAGCATAGAATTAAAGGTTGGAACCACACCAAACTATAAACCTTTTAACTATAAAGAAAACTCAAAACTTACAGGTTTTGATACGGATCTAGTAGAAGAAATCGCTAAAAAAAACGGCATCAAAGTTGTTTGGGTTGAAACCAATTTCGATGGGTTAATACCTGCTTTAAAAGCTGGCAAAATCGATATGATTGCCTCAGCTATGAGTGCAACGGATGAAAGAAGACAGAGTGTTGATTTTACTAAACCTTACTATATAAGTAAAAATCTTTATCTTAAACTAAAAAGTAACAATTTACTTCAAACGAAAAATGATTTAGAAGGTAAAAAAATAGGAGTTCAACTAGGAACCTTGCAAGAAAATACTGCAAAAGCTATCAAAAATGCACAAGTGCAAAGCAATAAAGATTTAAACATAGCTGTTTTAGCACTAAAAAACAACAAAATCGATGCTATTGTAGCTGATCAAGATACTGCTAAAGGTTTTTTAGCTGAAAATCCAGAATTGGTAAGCTTCTACCAAGAAACAGATGGTGGAGAAGGCTTTAGTTTTGCTTTTGATAAAAACAAACAAAAAGAATTGGTAAAAATTTTTGACAAAGGTATAGATGAGACAAAAACTGATGGATTTTATGATACTTTAATTAAAAAATATGAATTAGAATAAGCGTGAAAATTCACGCTTATACAACTTAAATATTTGTTATATTTTGTAAGATAACATTTCATACAAAATTTACTCTCATTAAATCAATTTTTTCTATAAAATAAAATTTAAATTCAAACCATATAGTTTTATAATAGTTA
>NZ_RYYF01000020.1:0-1353 GCF_004378955.1 Campylobacter sp. US55 | reverse complement strand
AAAGGTGCTATGGCTGTGATGGATATCGCTGAAACTGCTATAACCAATCTTGATCAAATCAGAGCTGATATAGGTTCTATACAAAATCAAGTTACATCAACTATCAACAACATCACTGTAACTCAAGTGAATGTCAAATCAGCTGAATCACAAATCAGAGATGTAGACTTTGCAAGTGAGAGTGCAAACTACTCTAAAGCAAATATTTTAGCTCAAAGTGGATCTTATGCTATGGCTCAGGCAAATTCTAGCCAACAAAATGTTTTAAGATTGCTTCAATAGCTACATATTTTTAAAGTACTGCGATATATACAAATCCAAGCCTAGTTTAAATACTAGGCTTTTTATTTTAAACTCTAAAGATTTTTAATTAAACTAAAACTTGGAACACTTCTTGCTTTAATCTTTTCGATGCAATATTTTGAAAGGATTTAAAATGGGTTTTAGGATAAACACCAACATCGGTGCATTAAATGCACATGCAAATTCAGTTGTTAATGCTAACGAGCTTGATAAGTCTTTAAGTAGACTTAGTTCTGGTCTTAGGATTAACTCCGCAGCAGATGATGCTTCAGGGATGGCGATAGCAGATTCTTTGCGTTCACAAGCAGCTACTTTAGGTCAAGCCATAAACAATGGTAATGATGCTATAGGTATCTTACAAACTGCAGATAAGGCTATGGATGAGCAACTTAAGATCTTAGATACTATTAAGACTAAAGCAACTCAAGCCGCTCAAGATGGTCAAAGTCTAAAAACAAGAACCATGCTTCAAGCAGATATAAACCGCTTAATGGAGGAGCTTGATAATATCGCAAACACTACAGCTTTTAATGGTAAGCAACTTTTAAGTGGAAATTTTACCAATCAAGAATTTCAAATCGGTTCAAGCTCAAATCAAACTATAAAAGCAAGTATTGGACCAACCCAGTCTTCAAAAATCGGTGTTACAAGATTTGAAACAGGTTCTCAAAGCTTTACTTCAGGTGTAGTAGGACTTACTATCAAAAACTATAATGGTTTGGAAGATTTTAAATTTGATAATGTTGTGATTTCAACTTCTGTTGGAACAGGTCTTGGGGCTTTGGCTGAGGAGATTAATAAAAGCTCTGATAAAACAGGAGTTAGAGCAACTTATGATGTAAAAACTGTAGGAGCTTATGCTATAAAAGAAGGAACTACTTCTCAAGACTTTGCTATCAATGGGGTTGTAATTGGTCAGATTAATTATAAAGACGGAGATAATAACGGCCAATTAATCTCAGCTATAAATTCTGTTAAAGACACAACCGGAGTTCAAGCTTCTAAAGATGAAAATGGTAAACTTGTTCTTACTTCAGCTGATGGTAGAGG
>NZ_RYYF01000001.1:0-315873 GCF_004378955.1 Campylobacter sp. US55 | reverse complement strand
GCTTTAAAGAAGTATAAACTAGATGATGATTATAGTTCTAAAGCTTATGTGAGCTTTGGGAAGTATTTTTGAGTTTTTAAAAAATTATTTTTGATTAAATATTTAATGCATATAATTTATATTGCCATAAAAGCTTTTAATGTTATAATTTAGTATTAAAAGCAAATGTCAAGGATAAAAATGCAAGAAAATTTACTCGAAAAACAATTTCTAAATCACCCTTTATATGCTAAAATACAAGAACTTAAAGCTCTCAATCTTGCTTGTAATTTTTCTTTAGATGATAGTGTAAATTTATCTACAAATTCTCAAGCCAAAGATGAAATCTTAGCTATAACAAAAGAACTCAAACCATGGAGAAAAGGTCCTTTTAAAATAGACAATCTTTTCATCGATACAGAATGGCAAAGTTTTATTAAATTCAACATTCTAAAGCCTTTCATGAACGAAATTTCTCAAAAATGCGTTGCTGATATAGGCTGTAATAATGGTTATTATATGTTTAAAATGCTTGAATTTAATCCTGTAAAACTCATAGGTTTTGATCCTTCTATCAAATACCGTTTGCAATTTGAACTCATTAATGCTTTAGCTAAAACTCCTATAAAATACGAACTTTTAGGTGTAGAGGATCTTCCAAGCTATGGATTGAAATTTGATGTGATTTTCTGTCTTGGCGTGATTTATCATAGAAGTGATCCTATAAAAATGCTAAAAGATTTAAAAGCAGGACTTAATAAAAATGGAGTTGTTTTTTTAGATACCATGTATATAGAAGATGAGAGAGAAATCGCTCTTGTACCTAATAAAACTTATTCTAAAATTCCAAATATTTATTTTGTGCCAAGCATTAGTGCATTAAAAAACTGGTGTGAAAGAGCAGGATTTAAAGAATTTGAAGTTTTGGCTACAAAAAAAACCGATGAAAACGAACAAAGAAAAACAGAATGGATAGACTCTTTTTCGCTGGAAAATTTCTTAGATCCAAAGGATAAAAATCTTACCATTGAAGGCTATGAAGCACCCAAAAGAGTTTATATACGCATTAAAATATAAATTCTTTTTATTTTTTGCCGATATTGAAATTTAGATATTTTGAAGTAGATAAGTAGAATTTAAAGGTTAGATATGGCAAAAAAAGATAATTTTGAAGAATATGCACAACTTGAAGAATACGCATCTGCAGAAGATATATCTCGCGTTAGAGCAGAATTACTTACTTGTCCTGAATTAAACACCTCGCTTACTGGAACCATTATCGAAATTGATAAAAACTATGCCAAATCAATTTTAATAACTACAAGCGAAATGGTAGCAGATGATCAAGGATTGATTTTTGATGCCTTTATTTTCGCTGCGGCAAACTATGTAGCACAAGCCTCTATCAATAAAGAATTTTCAGTGATTATTGGATCAAAATGTTTTTTTTATGCTCCGCTTAAATTAGGCGATGTTTTAGAACTTGAAGCTCATGCACTTTTTGACGACACCTCCAAAAAAAGAGATGTAAAAGTGGTTGGGCATGTTAAAGAAATTAAAATGTTTGAAGGAACGATACAAGTTGTTAGCACCGATGAGCATATATTTAAACTCAAGCGTCCGCCACTTAACACTGTTAAACCTACGGAAAATCAAGAACAAGATACCAAAATCAAAAATCCAGAAGCTGTAGCAGCTGCATTAATGGCCTCTGTGGGTGGAAAATAATCAAGGAGTCATTTTAATATCCACCCAATTTTTTGAGCAATCCTTATGATAAGTTCCGCTTCCATCATAATACTCTTTACAATCATCATAAAAACGATTTGAAATCCCTCTTTCATTTACAAAACATCCAGAAATTCCTAAAGCTAATAGTATCATTAAAGTATATTTTTTCATGTTTTTCCTTAGAATTTATTGTGTTTTCTCCATTTATAAGGCTCTATAGGATTACTCTCTTTCCAAAGACCTAAATGATTTTTCTTAGCATTTTCTTGTTCTTTGATATAAGCATTGCTATAGTAAGTATCAGCCCAAGCATAACCTTTACTTACTAAAAATCGATTAATATCAACATCATTAAGCTTTACAATAGCAACAATTCTACCATAAGTATCTTTATTTTTATAAATAATTTCAACTTGTTTACTACTTAAAATTCTACTTAAAGCTTCTTTTGATTGCTTCCCAAAACTTTGTTTAAGTTCTGGTGCATCTATACCAAAAAATCTTATTTTAGCGAGTTTGTTTTCATGATTAACTTCTATAGTATCTCCATCAATAATTCTAACTACTTTTCCTTCAAAACTAGAATTTTGGGCAATATAGTTCTGAATAAAAACAACTACAAGAGTGAAGATTAATACAGAAAAAAGTTTTTTTGGATCACTTAGCAATTTTCTTAAATTAAATAATTTTTTATAATTTATTCTCATTTTTTAATCATTTTGCCTTTAAATTTTAAAAAATATGCCATAATTTTATCAAAACAAAGGAGATAAAATGCAAAATGTTATAGAAAATTTTAAACAATTATGCAAAATTCCTCATTGCAGTTATGAAACAGAACAAATGAAAGAATTTTTAAGCTCTTATGCTAAAGATAAAGGCTTTAAAGTGAATATAGATAAAGCAGGAAATATCCATGCCATAAAAGGCAAACCAAAAATTTGCTTACAAAGCCATTATGATATGGTCTGTATGGGCGATGCACCAAACTTAGAAGTTTATGAAGAAAATGGCTTTTTAAGAGCCAAAAATTCAAGTCTTGGCGCAGATAATGGTATAGGTATAGCCATCATGATGAGTGCTATGGCTGAATTTGAAAATTTAGAGTGTCTTTTTACAAACGATGAAGAAGTAGGACTCATGGGAGTGAATTCACTCGAGCACACTTTAGAATCTAAAATGCTTTTAAATTTAGATCATGAAAGCGATGATGAGATCATGATAGGTTGTGCAGGTGGAGTAGATATAGAAGCTAGCTTGCCTTTTAATACCCTTACAAAAAAGGGTAAAATTTATGAACTTTGTGCACAAAATTTTAAAGGTGGACACTCAGGCATAAATATCATACGCAATGAAAAAAGTTCCATCAAAGAAATGGCTAAATTCATACAAGAAAATGAAGGAGAAATCATTTCTTTTGAAGGCGGAGAAAGAATCAATTCTATACCTAAACACGCCAAAGCTTTAGTGCATTTTAAAAATGAAGTAAAGAGTAATAACTGGATAAAATGCAAATTTAAAGAAGAAGGTGAATTTGAAATTTGCGATCAAAGTAAAAAACTTTTAAGCCTTATCAATTCTTTTACTCATGGAGTTAGAGCTTATGATGAAAATCTAGGTATAGTTCAAACAAGCATTAACCTAGCTACTTTAAGAATGCAAGATAAACAAATCAAATTCGCACTTTTTGCAAGATCTAATATACTTGATGGGCTTAAGCAAATAGAATTTGAAACTTTAGAATTTTTCAAAGCTTTTGATTTTAAAGTAAGAAGTTTTAATTTCTATCCGCCTTGGGAAGGCAAACCAAACGCACTTAGCGACATGGTTTTTAAAGCACTTAAAAAACTATCGCCTAATGCCAAAGTTTCAGCTATCCATGCAGGACTTGAGTGTGGTATTATAGAGAAAAAACAAGAGCTTTTATGTGCTTCTATAGGCCCAAATATCCATAATCCTCATTCAACTGATGAGCATTGTGAAATCGCTTCAGTTGAAAAAATATCTAAGGTTGTTTTTGAAGTTTTAAAAGACAATGCTTAATTCTTTAATCTTGCTTCTTGCAAAAACGCGTTTTAACAAAAACACACAAAGCAAGGAGCAAAATCCCACTATAGCAAGATAAATACCTAAATACTCTTTATAAAAAGCATTAACTACAAAAGGGGTTAAAAAGCCTAAAATCGCATAAGAAATATTATAAGCAAAACTAAGCCCACTAAATTTAAGCTCGCTTTTAAAAATTTGCGTCATAAAAACAGGCGCGAAAGTGATAATACCTTGTGCAAAACAAGCCAGTAAAAAATAAAATAAAAAATTCTCATCATAAAAACTAAAAAGCATACCAAAGATAATAAAAGCTATACTAAAAATAGAACAAATCCTATAGCTTCCCCATTTGCTTGCTAAAAAACCTTGAAATAAAGCTCCAAAAATCACCGCTAAGATAGCAAAATTTTGCACCCATAAAGCAGAAGTTTTACTCATAGCTAAAAGACTTTCAAAATACTTAGGTAAAATCATCAAAGTTGCCACACCGCTTGTTAAAACCATGGTCATTAAAAAACAAACAAGCATGCTCATTTTATGAGTTTTTAAAGCTTCAAACAATGGAAAATTTAAAATTTTCTTTTCATTTTGAACTTTTATAAATTCTGGAGTTTCGCTGAGTTTATTTCTTAAAAACAAAGCTAAAATTCCAAAAAATCCTCCTATGATAAAAGGAATTCTCCAAGCATAGCTTTGAACTTCTTCAGGGGTAAAATAAGATCTTATGCCTAAAGTGGCAATATTTCCTAGCAATAAACCTATGGTTAAAGTCGCTGAAATAAAACCAAGAGCTAAAGGAATTTGACGCCCTTTGACAAATTCGCTCACATAAATCCAAGCTCCGCTCACCTCGGTTCCAACGGCTAAACCTTGCAAAATACGAATAGTAAATAAAATCAAAGTAGTAAATATACCTATACTTTCATAACTTGGTAAAAAAGCTAAAGCAAAACTAGGCAAAACCATCAAAAGCATAGAAATATAAAAAATATTCTTTCTTCCATATCTATCAGCAAAATGTGCCATCACAATAGAACCAAAAGGACGCGCTAAATAAGCAGCACCAAAGGCTATATAAGCATTTATCTGCATCCAAAAAGCATCATTTTGCGGAAAGAATACCTTAGCAAAAATATCCAAAAAAAAGGCAAAAAGCACAAAATCATAAAATTCTAAAATTCCACCCAAAGAAGCATAAATAATATTTTTGTATTTTTTTTGCATATTTTATCCTAAATCAATATAAAGGGCAAAAAAGCCCTTTGTTAAATTTTTCCACCTTCAATCACTACATCATCAGCCTTAACATCATCTCCAAAATGAGCTTTTAAAGTTTCATCATAAGCCTTGTGAAAAAACTGCTCTTGGCCTAGTTTAATGATCAAATTATCGATAAATTCTTTAAGTTCTTTATCGCCTTTTTTAACTGCTGGTGCAATAACATCTTTATTACCTAGCTCTTTAATACCCATTTTAAAATCAGGATGATCTTTCACCCAAGCAAAAAGCAAGGTATTATCATGACTTAAAGCATCGCCTCTTTTATCCATCAAAGCGGCAAAAGTTTCGGTATTTTGATCATATTTTAAAGTTTTAATATTAGGATAATTTTGCGTAAAGTAAGCATCCGCTGTTGTGCCTTTGTTTAAAAGTAAAGTTTTATCTTTTAAATCTTCTACGCTAGTTATATTACTATCCTTTGGTACAGCTACACCTAAAGCCACTTTCATATAAGGCAAGCAAAAATCAACCTGCTCGGCTCTTTGTGGAGTTTGAGTAAAATTAGCCAAAATAATATCTACTTTATTTGATTTTAAAAACTCAACCCTATTTGCAGCTTCAACAAGAACAAATTGCACCTTATTTTCATCGCCAAAAAGTTCTTTTGCTATGCGTTTAGCTAAAGCTATATCATAGCCTTGATTGTTTCCTTTTTCATCCACATAACCAAAAGGTGGTTTATCGCCAAATACCCCAATCCTAACAACTCCATTTTGCTTGATCTTATCAAGAGAATTTAAAGTTTTAGAGTCAGAATTTCCTCCACAAGCAGCCAATACTACTGCAACAAAGGCCGTTAAAACACTTAGAAGTATTTTTTTCATACATTTCCTTTCTTTAAAAATAAGCTTAAAGCTATTGCAAAAATATATAATAATTGCAAGGTTAATTATACTTAAAATTATAAATAATGCATTTGAAACAAACTAAAAAGATTTTCCTATGTGTAAAAATGTAATTAATCTCACACTCTCTTTTAGCATTGTTTAAATTTTAAGTAAAAAAAGATATAATCTTTTTTTAAATTTTTAAGGAGAAAACTATGAAAAAAGGTATTTTTCTCTCTATTGGAATAGCTGTTTTGTTTTCAGCTTGCGGAAATTCCATAGATGAAAAAACAGTTAAAAAATATGAAAATCAACTAAATCAAACAGTTAAACAAGAAATTGCAAGCCTTTCTCAGGATTCTGGAATAAAGATTGAATTTTCTGATTTTAAATGCAATGCAGATGGTGATTTTATAGCGTGTTTAAGTCCAAATTTCAAAACTCTTGCAAAAGATAATAACGATGAGTATCAAGAACTATTTCAAGCAAAAAATATCAAAATTCGCTCAAATGAAATTTACAAAGGCAAAGCAAATACATCAATTAGCATTAAAGAATATTACAACGATCTTTTTAAAAACCAAAAAAGCATACAATCAAATTTGGTTTTTGAAGATTTTAAACTTGGAGAAAAAGTTGCTGGTGACATCAATGCAAGCTTATTTCAACAAGATCCAAAAATCAGCTCTTTTATCAATAAATTAAGCTCGGATTCTTACACTTTATCATTTGACAACTCTATCAACAAACAAGAAAACAATTATCTAGATAATCTTGATATAAAATTTTATAACGCAAAATTAAATTTCAATACAAATCTAAATATAAATCTAAAAGAAGATTTGCTTAATTACCTTGATTCTAAGGGTATAAAATTTAACACTCAAACTTTAGCTATGGATGAACAAGCTATCAATGAACTTCTTAATATAGCAAACTACGAACAAGCTTCAGATTTTAGTAATACAATCCAAAAATACATCATCTTAAATAATTTTAAAATTGATTCAACTCTTAAAACCGAAGGCGTATTTAGTAGCTATGTAGCAACTGCTAAGGAAAATTTACAAACCTTAAAAGCTCAAAGTCAAAATGAAGAACAAGCATTAATCTTTGATAAAGCTTTAGCTATTTTAAACAATATCACTCAAAATGATGATTATAAACTCAATCTTGATTTAAAATTTAAAAACATCCCTGTTAGTGACTATAGCGCACAGGGAATCGACAGCATCGAAAAACTAAGCATCAACAATCAAGACGCCACAGAAGCGTTAAAAATTATACTTCCATTTATCATGTTTTCTATGTTAATGGGCGGAGCGTCGTTTTAAATTTTAAAATGATAAAAACTTCAAAAACATTAAAAGCAAGATTAAATTCTTTGCTCTTAATGTTTCATAACATTAACAAAAAAGGCTAAAATGAAAATTTTATTCTCCCCTAGTGAAAGCAAAAATGAAAATTGCGTAAAAAATCCTATCAATGAAAACTCATTTATATTTAAAGAATTATTTCCTTATAGAATGGAAGCTTTAAAGCATTATGAAGAATTTATCAAAAACGCAAGTTTACAGAATTTACAAGAACTTTTTGGCATTAAAAATGAAAATGAAATTGATAAATTTAAACACGACTTAAAACAAGCTCCCACTCAAGGAGCTATATTGCTTTATACTGGGGTAAGTTATGAATATCTTAATTTTAAAGCTTTAGATAAAAAAAGTCAAGCTTATATTTTAGAAAATACTCTTATATTTTCTAATCTTTTTGGCGTTGTAAGAGCTAATGATACCCTACCCTTTTATAAATTCAAGCAAGGGGCTAAAATAGGAAATTTTGCCATAGAGAAATTTTATAAAGAACATTTTAGTAAAGCCTTAGATGAATACTTGGAAAATGAAGAAATACTTGACCTTAGAGCAGGATTTTATGATAAATTCTATACCCCAAAAAAGAAATTTTATACCTATAAATTTGTAAAAAATGGTAAAGTCATCAGTCATTTTGCTAAAGCTTATAGGGGAATTTTACTCTCCATAAGTGCAAAAAACCAAGTAAAAAACAATAAAGAGCTTTTAGCAAACCTTCCTTCAAACCTAAAACTCAAAGAAATTCAAATCAAAGGTTTAAAGGAAGAAATTGTGCTTGAAATTCTAGATTAGTTTTTATTTTAAGTATTTTAAAGCTAGCTTCGCATAATAACTTGCAGCCCTAGCTAAAAGCTTATCATTAAAAACATAACTAGAATTATGTAAATAAATGTCGTTTTCATTTTCTAAAAAAGCATAGGCACATTTTTTCATTTCGCAAAAAAATCCAAAATCCTCACTTGCCATTAAAGGACGATGATTAAATTCACAATTTTTTTCTCCAAATAATTCTTTTGCAACCTCACTAGCAAAATCCACAGCTTCATCGTTATTCATGGTCACTGGTGCAACAACATTTTTATTGATTTTAATCTCTATATCATTAGCCTGTGCAATACCTTTACAAATTTTATAAATTTTTTCTTCAGTTAGCTTTCTAGTTTCATTATCTAATGCTCTAACACTCATTTTAATCGTTGCAATATCTGGAATGATATTAAAAGCATGTCCTGCATTAAAAGCTCCTATGCTTACAACTGCTGAATTTTGGGGATCAACATTGCGAGATACTATACTTTGTAAAGCCACAACAAGCAAAGAAGCAGCATAAATAGGATCTTTTGCCTTTTCTGGAGCACTTCCATGACCACCCCTTCCAATAACTTCAATACTATAACCATCCGAAGAAGCCATCATCGCACCTTTTTTAAGATAAAATTTCTTATCGCTACCAAAAGGCATATTGTGCCATCCAAAAACATAATCACTATCAAATTTTTCAAACAATCCATCTTCTATCATTGCCTTAGCACCACCCAAACCCTCTTCAGCAGGTTGAAAATAAAGATTTAGAGTGCCATTAAAATTCTGACTTGCTAAATATTTTGCAGCAAGCAATAAAGAAGTAGTATGTCCATCATGACCGCAAGCATGCATTACATTTTCTTTTTTGCTTTTATAAGGCAAATTTGTGCATTCTTGTAAAGGCAAAGCATCCATATCTGCACGAAGTCCTATTTTTTTATCGCTATTTCCCTTTTTTAAAACCCCAACAACGCCTGTTTTTCCTATTTCTTCATAAACCTCATAACCAAATTCTTTTAATTTTTGTGCCACTAATTTTGCAGTACATAATTCATCAAAACCAAGCTCAGGATTTTCATGAATTTGATGACGAATTTTTTCAAATTCGCCTTGTAAGTCTAGTATTTCTGGAATTAAATTCATTCTATTTTTCTCCTTGTATAAAATTTTCTCTTCTAGGTAAAACAAATTGTGCTAAGATCGCTGAAATAAAAATCAAAGCAAAAATATAAACAAAACCCAAAGTAAAACTATGGGTTTTATCAACACTCCAAGATACTACCCATAGATTAAATGATAGTATAACAAAGGTAATACTCCAAAAAGCACTCATAATATAAGCAGTTTGATTTGGATTGGAATTTTTTAATTCTGAAGGTAGATTAAAGAAAAATGGAAACCACATAGAATAAAAAATACCCGATAACACAGCAAAAATCTGTATCAATACTAAATTTTGTAAAAACAACATACAAAATCCGCATATAAAAATACACGCTCCTCCAGACAATAGCATTATTTTAAAAGAAATATTTTTTCTTTTAAAAAATAATCCAAGATAAGGACCAAAAATAATAGCAAAATTAGCCAAGGCTGGAATTTCTTTTTTAGCAAAATCAGCTAATTCTTTACTAAAACCTGCATATTGTGCATAAAAAGTTGGTAAAAAAGTAAAAAGAGAATTTAAAAATAAAATAGGTCCTATGTAAAAAATAATCATACCCCAAGCAACACGAGATTTTAAAGCATAAATAAGATCTTTTGCATTATTCTTTTTTCTTCTTTTTTATTCTCATCTTTACCTATAAAAAGCCACAAAATCAATAAAATCAAATTAATCCAAGCATAAAATGATAAAGAATCTCTCCAATTTCCAAAATAATTTGAGATGCTTTCAGCTAAAACAAGTCCTAGGGTAATGCCTACTAAATTTGAAGCTATGTTAAAACTAATTACAAAATGTAAAGCTTTTTTTCAAACCATTGCTGTGCAATAGGCACTAAGCAAACTAAAGCACAAGCTGAACCAAGCCCTGTTAAAAATCTTATAACCAAAATACCGCTATAACTATCTACAAAACTTAAAAATATACCCGAACTCATTAAAATACAGCCTAAAAAATATCCCTTTTTTAATCCGAATTTATAAACTAAAAAAGCAGTAAATGAAGCACCAAAAATTTTCGCAACTACTATCATGCTAGTGATTAAAGTAGCTTGCTGAGTATTTAGAGCAAGATCATTTGAAATCAAAGGCATTAAAGATCCTGTCGCTGCCCAAGAGATACTAAAAACAGCATAAACACTAAAAATTATAAATTCAACTCCAATGCGTCTAAAATGAAATAAAAGTGATTTTTCCATATTAAAATCCTTTTAGATATTTATTAAAATATAACATAAAAAAATAAGATATTTATTATCTTTAATTATTTTTTTAATTTAATTATTTTTTTATATATTTTTTTGTTACTTTTTGAAAATTTATATATAAGTTTAAAGATAAAAAAACTAAAATACAAAATAAAAAACCCGTAAAAGTTTTTTGAAGTATTTAAATGATATATTTCAAAATCTAGTTTTAAAAAGGAAAAATATGGAATTTTTAGCATTTATTTTTTTGATTATTATATTTTTATTTGTAGTCTTTATCATCGTTACTCGCTATGAAAAAAAGATAAAATTACTCAACCAAAACATACAAAACATGAAAGAAGATATAGCCGATCTTAAAGAAACAACTCAAAAAAATCGCTCTTTAATTGAAAAAAATCGCTCTAATATAGAAAATATAATAAAATAAAACTAAGAAAGATTTGTGATAAGCTTATAGCGTTTTTTCTGATTTATCATTAAAGTAAAAATTTTTTCACTTGAATTTTCACTTTTATTTTTATAAATCATACTTTTTAAAAACGGAAAAAGCATCGTACTAGAAGTTTTACCTTGTAAAATAATATGCATAGAGCCTTTTAAAATTCCGTACTTATAACTCATACCGCTTGGAAATATATCAAGATTAAAGCTTAAACTATCTTCATTACTATCATAATTTAAAATTTCAATTTTAACAAAGCTAATTTCTTGATCTTCTTGAGATAAATTTTTAAAAATTTCAAGTTTTTCGTGTTTTTTGATAGTAACAACTTCTTGCTTACTTTCTTTAAAATCAGAAAGAAAATTTTCATTTTTAAAAATTCTTGAAAAAAATTTTAAATTTTTAAATTGTATACTTGTTTGTTTTGTGTTTTCATGTATTATTTTTTCGGATTTTAAGATGTTGTGTTCTATATCATCTTCTTGGTTTTGATTATCTTTGTTTGATTTCATGTCAAAATCTTCAACGATAATCATATCTTCACTATTACAAATATTAAAATGTTTTACAATTTCTTCAAAAGTAAAACTGTCATCACTAAATTCCAAAAGATCTACATTTGAAGTGATAAAATCAACACCATCTCGTTCTTCAATCTTATCTTTAATCACAAAAGCATCAACACAAAAGCACGATCTTTGAATTTCGTATTCAGAACTTTTGCCTTTAAATACTATCTTCATCATCACAAAGCTTTTGCTATAAGTTCTAAAGGACTAGCAAAAACAACCTTGCTTGAATTTTGTTCTAATGCATTTGAAATTTGCATTCTGCAAGCTGAACACTCGGCGCTTACCACACTAGCCTTAATTTCATCGATCATTTGTGCTTTTTTAAGCCCTACACTTAAAGCTCTATCATAATAATCCGTTTGCATACTCACTCCACCAAAACCGCAACAAGCATTAGAATTACTCATTTCTACAAAATGATAATTTGTTTTTAAAAGTTCTCTTGGCTCTTTAAAAACCCCTTGCATTTTTCTTGCATGGCAAGGATCGTGATAAGTAATGCTATAATTAAATTTATTTTTTGTTTTTAAAATTTCTTCCAAAGAAGTAAATTTATAAAAATACTCGCTAGCCATATATATCTTAGATGACACACATTTTGCGCGTTTTGCCCAGTCTAAATCATTTTGCATTATAAAAAAATGTTCATAATCTATCTTTAACATAGCCGAACAAGTGGCCTCAGGAACTATAATAGCATCTAATTTTTCTAATTTTTTTTCAAAATACTCAATATTTTTTTTAGCCAAAACTTCAACACTTTTAAAATCACCCGTAAAAAATTGCGGCGCTCCACAACACACTTGTTCTTTCATCAAATCCACATTGATTTTTAATTCCTTAGCGATTTTAAGCACTGCATTAGCCGTATCTATGTAAAAATAATTCGCCAAACAACCTACAAAAAAACCTATTGTTTTTTCTCCATCATTATTGATAAATTTTGGATTAGAATTTAAGAAACTTTTTTTATTAAAACTTGTAAGCAATCTTCCCTTTTTAACAAAAGGCATGGAAAATCTTGCCTTCATACCTGTATTTTCATTCTCATTTTGAATTTTAAACGCACAACTTTGAAACACATAGCCAAGCTTAGCTACCAAATCTAAAATTTTGCGTCTTCTTAAAAAGAAAAAAATAAGTTTTTTATACCAAGCTATACCAAATTTTTTAGCTATATCATAACGAACTTCTTCTATGGCATTATCTACTCTTAATTTACTTGGACATACTTCAACACAATTGGTGCATAAAAAACAAGATTCAAAAACTTTCTTAGCTTCTTTATCAAGTTCTAGACTTCCCTCTTTATAAGCAGCTAAAAGATCTAAAAATCCTCTTGGACTAGTAATTTCATCGCGATTTTCTTCATGTATAGTACAAACAGGTATACATTTGCCACATTTAACACAAGCATCACTTATTTGACTAAATTTCATCTTACACCGTTTTTGAGAATACTTTTTTATCTTCACTAATGTTTTTCATATAAGCATCAAAACACATGGCAATATTTCTTATAAGCAAAACGCCTGTTTCATTGACTTTGATAAAATTTTCATCAAAATTAATAAAATCTTTGTATTCTTCTAAAGCTTTTAAATCCTCTTTAAAATACTCCTGAAAATCAATGCAAAATTCTTTTTCTATTGACTTGATATCAAGCTTAAAATTTGCCATTAACTCCATAATCACTGCTTTTCTAAGTTCATCATCATCGCTTAAAGCTACGCCTCTTTCAAAAGGCAAAACTCCTCTATCTAATGCAGCTTCATAACTTGACATATCTTTAAAATTTTGTGCATAATGTCTTTGTCCTTCACCTATACTTGTAAGCCCGACACCGACTAAATCAGCACCGCCTTTAGTAGTATAACCTTGGAAATTTCTATGCAAAGTTCCATTTTCTAAAGCTTTAAAAAGCTCATCATTTTCTTTTGCAAAATGATCCATTCCTATCATTTTATAGCCATTTTTGCTTAAAAATTTCTCACAAAATTCTAAAATTTCAAGCTTAACATCAGGACTTGGCAGGGTATTTTCATCAAATTTTCTCATATTTTTCTTAAGCCAAGGCACATGAGCGTAATTAAAAATCGCCAAACGATCAGGGTTTAAAAGCATAACTTTTTCTAAAGTTTGTGTAAAGCTTTGCAAATTTTGATAAGGCAAACCATAAATTAAGTCCATATTTACAGACTTTATCCCTTTGCTTCTTACAAGATTTAAAGCATTTTGTGTTAATTCAAAAGGCTGGATGCGATGAATTTCTTTTTGAACTTTTTCATCAAAATCCTGCACTCCAAAGCTGATACGATTAAAGCCATTTTGTGTTAAAACTGTGGCTTGTTCGTCATTTAAAAAACGCGGATCGATCTCACAGCTAATCTCTGCATCTTTAGAAAAATTTCTAAAAATAGATCTGATTTTTAAAATCAAATTTTGAAGTTGTTTAGCACTAAAAAAAGTTGGAGTTCCGCCCCCAAAGTGCATTTGCACCACTTCACGCTTGGTATCCAAAATGGTACTTAAAATATCAAGCTCTTTAAAAATATAAGTTAAATACCTTTCTTTACTCTCTTCTTTGGCTGTATAAATAACATTGCAACCACAAAAATAACAGGCACTCCTACAAAAAGGTAAATGAAAATAAAGCGATAAAGATCTATCTTGCTTTTTTAAAATTTCTATATATTCTTCGTATTTGAAATTTGCATTAAACTCTACTGCTGTAGGATAAGAAGTGTAGCGTGGTCCTGCTTTAGAGTATCTTACAAAAGCTTTATAATCTCTCATTTTGATTTACCCTTTCTATCATCGCTTGCATATCTACAAATAAATTTGGATGTTCTTGTTTGATTTTAGAAATTAATTTTTCAAGATCAATACTAACTTCCATGGTGCCATTTTGTGCCTTTTGCTTGATCTCATCCATAGCAACCGTCCAAACATCGTTAAAATCTACAGGAATTTGTTGATAAATCGCCTTTTCTAAACGCAATTCAAAATTCTCTTTTTGACTTTGTTTTAAACTTTCAAGTATATTCTTAAGACTTTGTAAAGAAAGTAAAGTGTGAATTTCATCGTTTTCATCGATCACAAACCAAGGCTCAGGAGAATCAAAACTTCCATTTTCAAGAACTAAACATTTTTCGTTTTCATTCTCGCTTTGCTTCATTTTAAAAATCGTTCTATCTTTTTTCTTTATTCCTAGATTTTGACTAAATTCATCAATGCGTTTTAAGCAAGTGCTATACTTTTCTAGCTCTTTCATTCTCTTCCTCTCTGATTATCCAAAAAGCAAAGCAAGGCTTTTACCACATAAAGGCGATTTCTTGCTTCTTTAAAAATCACATCTGCATGTTTTTCAAAAATTTCTTCACTCACTTCATAACCCCTATAAGCAGGCAAACAATGAAGCAATATCGCGTCTTTATTGGCAACACTCATAGCCTTTTCATCAATCATAAATCCTTCAAATTCTTTAATCTTGCGTTCTTTTTCATTCTCTTCACCCATAGAAACCCAAGTATCGGTAATGACTACATCTTTATCCTTTAAGGCTTCAAATTTATCATGACTTAAGGAAATTTTAGCTCCTGAAATCAAAGCCTGTTTCATAGCAAATTCCCAAATTTCAGGGCTAATTTTATAGTTTTTTGGTATAGCTATACTAAATTCAAAGCCCAAAATCGCAGCCGTAATAAGCCAAGAATTGCACATATTGTTACTATCTCCGATAAAAGCAACTTTTGCTATACCATTTTGCATTTTATTCCATTCTTTAATAGTAAGCAAATCTCCTAAAACCTGAGTAGGGTGATAAAGTTCGCTTAAAGCATTGATCACAGGGGCTTTAGAATATCTTGCAAATTCGAGTAAAGTTTCATGTTTATTGACTCTCATCATCACAAAATCAACCATCGCCCCTATCACCCTAGCTGTATCCTTTACAGGCTCGCCACGACTAAGTTGTAAATCATTGCTGCTTAAAAATAAAGCCTTTCCGCCAAGCTCTGTTATGGCTAATTCAAAGGCCATTCTTGTTCTTGTAGAATTTTTCTCAAAAATCATCGCTAAAGTTTTATCTTGTAAAAGTTTTTTAGGCTCTTTTTTAAGCTCGCTAGCATGATTTACAAGGCTTAAAATTTCCTCCTTAGAAAAATCTCTTAAAGTTAAAAAATGTTTCATTTTTCTCCTTTTAACATTTTAGCTAATTCTTTGGCATGATAAGTGGTGATAAGCTTTGCTCCTGCTCTTTTAAAAGCTATCATAGTTTCATACAAAACTTTTTCATAATCAATCACTCCTGCATTTTTAGCTGCCTTTAACATAGCATACTCTCCGCTTACATTATAAACACACAAAGGCAAGTTAGAATGAAGGGATATTTCTTTAACCACATCAAGATAAGCAAGAGCGGGTTTTACCATCAAAATATCGGCTCCTTGTGCTTCATCTTCTAAGCTTTCTTCTAAAGCTTCTCTACCATTAGCAAAATCCATTTGATAGCTTTTTCTATCTCCATAACTTGGAGCTGATTCTGCCACATCTCGAAATGGCCCATAATAACTTGAAGCAAATTTAGTAGAATACGCCATTATAGGCAAATTTTCAAAACCTTCTTTATCCAAAGCTTCACGCAAAGTAGTGATAATACCATCCATCATTCCACTAGGTGCTATCATATCTACCCCTGCTCTTGCGTGAACTAAGGCTTGTTTGGCTGAAATTTCTAAAGTGGCATCATTATCTACACTTTTTGTTTTTGGATCGATAATCCCACAATGCCCGTGATCTGTGTATTCACAAAAACAAAGATCGCTGATTATAAAAAGATCTGGAAAATTTTTCTTAATCTCTCTTATACTTCTTGCAACAAGCCCTTCATCATCTAAAGCATCGCTTCCACAGCTATCTTTTTTCTCATTTTCCAAAACGCCAAAAAGTATAATGGCTTTAATGCCTAAATTGACTACATTTTGACACTCTTTTAAAATTTCATCTAAACTCATTTGAAACACATCAGGCATAGAAGAAATTTCTTTTTTTATCCCCGTTCCATTAACCACAAAAAGCGGATAAATCAAATCATTTACACTTAAAGAATTTTCTCTTACCATGGCTCTTAAGTTTTCATTAAGCCTTAATCTTCTAAATCTTTTAAACATTTTTTTGTCCTTTTTTTGCTAAAATCTTAACATAAATTTGATTATAGAGGGTAGTAAATGAAAATAAAAATTTCAGAAATTGCGAATTTACCTAGCAAATGGGGAAATTTCCAAATACAAAGTTTCAAAGAAAATGATAAAGAACATTTATGTATATTTAAAAATACTCCAAAAGACACACTCAATCTAAGAATTCATTCAGAGTGCTTAACAGGAGATGCTTTAGGAAGTTTAAAATGCGACTGCGGAGAACAGCTTGAATTTTCGCTAAAATATATAGAAAAGAATGGCGGAATGGTGATTTATCTTAGACAAGAAGGAAGGGGTATAGGGCTTTTTAATAAGGTTAATGCTTATGCTTTGCAAGATAAAGGTTTTGATACGATTAAAGCAAATCATCAGCTTGGCTTTAAAGCCGATGAGAGAACTTATGAAATTGTAGAATTTATACTCAAAAACTATGAAATTTCTAAGGTTAATTTACTCACAAATAACCCTGAAAAGCTAGATTCTATCAAAGAAAAAATCATCACACGCATACCGATTTTAATAGAACCTAATCGTTTTAATGCAGAATATCTAAACATAAAACAAACTCAAATGGGGCATCTTAAATAAATGATTTTTAAAGATTACGACTTTTTACAAAACCATGATTTAAAAAACTTTGAAGAAAAAATAAAAATTTATAAAGAATTATTATCTAAATTTAACCGCATTCACAATCTTACTCATTTAAAAAATATAGATGAAAATATCTTTGATAGTATTAAAATTTTAGATTTTTATGATTTCTCTAAAGCAAAAAATATTGCCGATATAGGAAGTGGCGCAGGATTTCCAGCTGTATTTTTAGCTTTTTTACTGCAAAGCAATTTTCATCTTTTCGAACCCAATCCCAAAAAAGCTGCCTTTTTGCGGACACTAAAAATAGAATGTGAGCTTTCAAATTTACATATTTACAAAGAAAAAATTCAAGAATGCAAAAATACCTTTAAAGCTGATATCATCACCTCAAGAGCCTTGATGGATGTTAAACCCTTGCTTGAAATTTGCAAAAATCTAAAAGATAACAATACGGTTTTTATTTTATGGAAAGGTAGCGAAATTTATCAAGAACTTGAAAATATAAAAGATTATGAAATTTTTGAAAATGATTTAAGAAAATATTGTATTTTAAAGTAGCCCTAAGGCTACTTTTTATTCTGCTAAGTCAGCGTTAAAACTGATATCAACCAAAGGCCAAGAAATTCCGCCATGTCCTGGAGCAGCATCGCTTAATGCTTTTAATGCTTTAGAGCCATTTTTAAAAGTATGCAAGTCAAGTTGTCCTTTAGCTTCAAATTTATTATCTTTGATGGTATAAGTTAAAGGCACAATAGTACTTTTTTTATCCATAGTAATTTTTGCTGAAATAACACCTTTATTTTCACCCGCAATCACATCTTGAAAAACAACTTTAATATCTGTATCTCCCAATAAAGCAGGGAAAAATACTTTTGTGATATTATTGGTTATAATATCATTGCCTTCACCCATAAAAGCATTACTTGGCTTTATGGTAGCTTTAGCGCCTTTAAGATAACTTGCCAAATCCTTTGTATTTTTAGAAAATTTATATTCTACATTTTTAAATTCACCTTTTGTTCCTATCATATCTTTAGTTTTATATCCCTCAAAAGAAACCTTTAAACCATCTTCTTTAAAAGATACAGCACTTAAAGCCGAAGCCAATAAGCAAGAGCTTAAAACACTTACAAGAATTTTTTTCATCTTTATTCCTTTTTTTAATAAATTTAATTAACGAGTTAAATTATATTCTTAGTTAGTTAATAAAATAAAATTTTCTAAAAAGTAATTTTTATTACCAAAGCATACCTTTAAAAGCTAAGGTTAAAAAATATCCTCCAAAAATCAAAACAAGTCCCAAAACAAAAGCCAAGCCAAACACTCTAGAGCCACTTTTTAAAAATTTTTTAAAGTCAATTTGCAAGCCTAAAGCTGCCATAGCAAAAACGATACATAAAGTACAAAGTGTTTTACCTAAAGAGATAATATCACTCGTAGCAATACCTAAAATACTTTCTTTACTTGCTAGATATGTATTTAAAACTATCATACCTAAAAATGCGAATGCAAAATAAGGTATAGTGATACTTTTTGCAGTTTTTCCACTGCTTGAATGCTGATTTTTAGCGAAAAAATAAGTCACTATAAGCAAAAAAGGCACAAGTAAAATCACTCTCATCATTTTTATAATCACTGCAACATTAGAAGCTCCTTGCTCAAATCCTGCCATATCCTTTGCCATTTCAGCAGCACCTGCGACATTTGCCACCTCATGCAAAGTAGCTCCCATAAAAACACCCATAGCATTTTGATCAAAAAAAGGAAAAAGATTTAAAGAAAAAGCTATGGGATACAAAAACATAAACACAAGTCCAAAAATCACCACCGTACCTACAGCTAAAATTCCCTTAAAAGGATCACTTTTCAAACTTGACTCTAGTGCTAAAACCGCTGCCGCACCGCAAATCGCACTTCCGGCTCCAACAAGCATAGAAGTTTCTTTATCGAGTTTAAAAATTTTCACTCCTATAAATAAAGCAATCATAAAAACAAAAAATATCACTATAGCAGAAAGCAAAAACCCTTTCAACCCTACACTTAAAAGCTCAGTTAAAGTGATATTAAAACCATATAAAACAATACCGAGTCTTAAAAGCTTTTTCGCACTAAAATGCACTCCAGCTTGAAAATGATGTTGGTATTTAAAAAACCAAGGAGAAAGCAATACTCCTATGATGATAGCAAAGGCAGTCGCTGCTAAATGGGTAGTATCTTTGATACTTTGAACACTAGAAAGATACATAGCAAAAATCACTATACAAGCAGTAAAAAGCAAACCCTTAAAATTTGATCGCACTATAGCCACGCTATGTGCTAAAAAACTTGTTTTCATTTATTTTCCTTTTTTTGTAAATTTTGTGTTATTATATTTTTTTTATTAAAATTATAAAAATATATTATTTTAATTTTTATAATAATTTTTTTTTATTAAATAAAGGAATCACTCATGAAAATCAAAGATATGGAAATATTTTTAGATCTTTTAAACACTCAAAGTCCAACTCATACAGCCAACAATTTTTCCATAACTCAACCTAATGTTTCAATAGTAATTAAAAATTTAGAAAATAAATTTGATGGTATTTTATTTGAAAGACTTGGAAAAAAACTCTTACCTACACCAAAAGCTTTAGAACTAGGAAAAAATTGGTTAAAAATTATACAAGCCTACTACCAAAGCTTAGAAAAATTAAACGACGAAAGTATGCTCTTAGGGGAAATAAAAATAGCCTCAACTCAAAGCATTTCTGAACATTTTTTAGCTCCTATTTTATTTGATTTTAAAGCAGAATTTAAAAACATAGAAATTCACTCTCAAACGCAGAATTCAAAAGAATGTTTAAATTTGCTAAAAAACGGAAATATAGAATTTGCAATCATTGAAGCAGAACTTGATCCGGCTTTAGTGGAGTATGAAAATTTAGAAATAAATTTTTGGCAAGATGATGAACTTATAGTAGCTACAAGTGATAAAAAACTCAATGAAAAAGAATTTTATATCGATGAACTTTTAGAACAAAAGTGGATTTTAAGAGAAGTAGGCTCAGGCTTAAGGGATAAATTTTTAAACGAAATTGGTGCAAGCTCAAAAAAACTTAATATTTTTCTTGAGCTTGATAGAATGGCCGCGATTAAAGAACTTGTTTTACAAAAAAAAGCAATCTCTATTTTTTCCAAAAAAAGCATAGAAAAAGAATTAAAAAATTCAACACTTTATGAAATTAAATTAAAAAATATCAACCTAAAGCGTAAATTTTACACCTTAAAAAGAAAAAATTATAATTTTAACAGAGCTTTAGAAAAATTTGAAAAAATATTCAAATCATAAGCATAATAACCGATTTATATAGAAAGTTAAGCAATTTTTAGATAAAATCCAAAGCTTATATAAATTTCAAGGATAATCAATGAACGCCAAAACTCAAGAAGCTGAATTAGAAGAATTATTTCAAGAAAATGCAAAAGATTATATCACATATGAAAAATTGGTAAAATATCTTACAAAACAACCAAGTGCATCAACCGCTAAAAAAGTGCAAGCATTAATGAAAAAACACAAAGTGCAACTTTTTTCAGCAGCCGAAATTGCACAAATGAAAAACATAGAAGATGCAAAAAGACTTCAAGAAGAAAAACAAAAACTCCAAGATACAAGCCTTGAGAACGAATTTGATTTAGCCAATGAAAACGATTTATTAGAATGGAGCAGATCAGACTCTCCTGTTCGTATGTATTTAAGAGAAATGGGACAAATTGCTTTATTAAACAAAGATGAAGAAATTGAAATTTCCAAAAAAATAGAACTTGGCGAAGATATTATCATTGATGCTTTTTGTTCTGTACCTTATTTGATAGATTTTATTTTAGATTATAAAGAACCTTTAATAAACAGAGAAAGAAGGGTAAAAGAACTATTTAAAAGCTTTGACGATGAAGAAAAAAGTGATGATAAACTTGATGAACTTGATATAGATGAAGATGAAGAAAACGAAACAGAATTAGAATCAGATGAAGAAAATGCTAAAAAAAACAGCAAAAAAGAAGATGAAAGAACTTTAAAAGTTATAGAAAAATTTAAAGCTCTAGAAAAAGCTAAAAAAGATTGGCTAAAAACATCCAAAGACAAAGAAAGTGAAGACGAGCTTTTAGATAAATTAAGCATTGCGTTCAAAAAAAATATTTTAAAAGAAAAATTAATGGATCTAGGCCCTACTTCAAAACTTATTAGTGAAATCGTAAAATCAATGGAAACTGCACTAAAAAGCGATGAAGAATTTGACAAAGAACTTAAGCGTTTAGAATACCGCTTACCTATGTTTTCTGATGAACTTAAAAAACGCCATGCAGATATTTTAAAAGATATTACAAAATTGAGCAAAGAAGAAATCACAGAGCGAGCTTTAGAAACAACCATGGTAAGCACTTATATGGAAATTAAAAAACTATTTCAAACTAAAGAAGCTAGTGAAAAAAGCTTTGATCTTGAAAAATCACGTTTAAAAGAAATTTTAGAGCAAATTAAACGCGGTAAAAAAATCTCTGATGAAGCAAAAGGAAGAATGGCAAAATCGAACTTGCGTCTTGTTGTAAGCATAGCTAAACGCTACACAAATCGTGGTCTACCTTTCTTAGATCTTATTCAAGAAGGAAACATAGGTTTAATGAAAGCTGTGGATAAGTTTGAATACAAAAGGGGTTATAAATTTTCCACTTATGCAACTTGGTGGATCAGGCAAGCTATTTCAAGGGCTATAGCTGACCAAGCAAGAACCATAAGAATTCCAATCCACATGATAGAAACCATCAATCAAATTAACAAAATTATCCGCGAACATCTACAAAAAGATGGAAAAGAACCTGATGTCAGTGTTATAGCTAAAGAAGTAGGTTTAAGCGTAGATAAGGTTAAACAAGTTATTAAAATCACAAAAGAACCAATTTCTCTTGAAGCTCCAATAGGAAATGAAGATGATGGTAAATTTGGAGATTTTGTTGAAGATAGAAATTCACTTTCTCCAATGGATCATATCTTAAAGGATGATTTAAAAGAACAAATTGATGAAGTTTTAGATCAATTAAACGATAGAGAAAAAGCGGTAATTCGTATGCGTTTTGGTTTAATGGATGATGAAAGTGATAGAACTTTAGAGGAAATTGGAAAAGAGCTTAATGTCACTCGAGAAAGAGTGAGACAAATAGAAAGTTCAGCTATAAAAAAACTCAAACACCCTAAAGTAGGAAGAAAACTAAAAAATTATATTGAAGGTTGGAAGTAAGAGTCAATCTCTTACTAAAAACCCAAATCTTTTTCTTCTTTTAGCTTGCGCACATGTTCAAAAAAAACTAATTTTCCGCTATGTTTTTTTAAATTTTTAAATTCCTTAATATCAAATTCTAAACACAAGATAGAAGAAGTTGGAAAAGAAGCCAAACATAGCGAGCTTAATAACTCTCCAAGATCCATTAAACCAGGATTATGACCCACTAAAAATACTTCGTTAAACTCATCATCAATATCTTGCAGAATTTTTAGCAAATTTTCAACATTGCAAAGATACAATCTTTCATCAAAACAAATTTTATTTTTATCAAAATTATAAAATTTGGCTATT
This sequence comes from Campylobacter sp. US55, assembly GCF_004378955.1. Classification (NCBI taxonomy): domain Bacteria; kingdom Pseudomonadati; phylum Campylobacterota; class Epsilonproteobacteria; order Campylobacterales; family Campylobacteraceae; genus Campylobacter; species Campylobacter sp. US55. The sequence continues at coordinate 293,027 of NZ_RYYF01000001.1, read as the reverse complement.
TTTTTCGCTGTTTTAGCGGTTCTAACAGCAGGACTTGATAGCACCAAATCAGGATGAATTTCATGCAAGGCAAGATTTTTAAAAAGTTTTTTTAAATCTTCCTTTCCACTCTTAGTAAGTTTTCTTTCAAAATCATCAATATCCCCACTCTTACTTGCTTTTGCATGTCTTATAATATAAATTTTTTTCATTTTACCTCTTTTATTTTAGCTAAAATATAACCACACATAAACCCGAAAATATGACCATACCAAGCAACATTTACCCCCATAAGCAATGGCGCAAAACTCATAAGTAAAATTGCCACTATAAGTCCTTTTGTGCTATTTTTATCAAGAACAGCATAAAAGCCCATTAAAACACAAATTGCACCACTAGCGCCTATAACATTTATATTTTCTCCGAAATATTTAAAATCAAAATACACATAAAAAACACTTAAAAGTGAACACAACAATCCGCCAATAAAATAAATAAAAATAAAACGCAAAGCACCTAAATAAGTTTCTAATATACGCCCAAATTGAAACAAAACTATCATATTTAATATAAGATGAGTTAAATTTCCATGTAAAAACATTGAACTTAAAAGTTGCCAATAAGCTCCATTAAAAAATAAAATATTCAAACCAAGGATATTATAATAATCATAAGAAATCAAAAAATAACATAAAATATTTAAAAAAATTAAAAAAATTGTAAGCAAAGTATAAAACCTTTATTTTTTATAATATTGTCTTAAAATTCACATAAAATTCACATAAATTCTTTACAATTTTACTAAAAAATAATTAGGAAAAATATTGAAAATTAAATTTTTAAGTATTATTACTATTTTAAGTTTATCTTTAAATGCTGATATAATAATTTCTGCTGATAATTTGCCAAGTGTTTCTAAAGAATTTTTACAACATAATTTCAAAGCACCCATAGGGATCGCACAAAAAGACAAAAATTCCTATGAAGTCTATCTTAGCGATGGGACAGAACTTGAATTTGACATAGATGGAGCTTGGAAGGAAATTGAAAATAAAGCCTTTCCTTTTGATCTAGATTTTTTACCTCAAAATTTAGTCAATATCATTAAAAACGAATTTCCAAATATAAAAGCTAGAGAAATCGAAAGAAAAATCAACCATTACAAGATTAAACTTGATAACGATGTAAAAATTCTTATAGATTTTAATGGAACTATCTTACACAAAGAAATTGATGATTAAAATATAATTAAACCTGCATTATATTTTTAACATCATCATATTCTATCTTTTCTTTTTCAAGCAAAAGCTCTGATAATTTTAAAATTTTATCCTTCATAGAATTTAAAAATTCATCCATTTCTTTTTTTTGTTCATTTAAATTTGACTCTTCTAACATATCAAAACTCAACATATAATCAAGCAATTCTTTAATCTTTAAAAAATCATCTTGCGAGTTAGTATAACTTTCATTATAAATCAATCTCATAGCTCTAGAACCAGCCAAATAAACTTTTATACGATTGATAAGCTCTGATTTTGATCTTATATTATGCTCATATTCTTTAAAACGATCTTCAATAAGAGTGATTTTTTCAAATCCTATGTCAAAATAATACGCACTCAAAGCTTTTGCAGCCTGATAAGTGGCTTGAATTTTCTTCTCTTCATCATTAAAACTTAAAATCTTTTTCTTGCCTAAAAGAACTTTATTTAATACAGCATAAAAATCACTTTCCTCAACTAAAGCACTATTTCTTCTTAAAGCATTAATTGCCGCTTCATTGACCAAAGTTTCAAGCCCTGCTCCACTAAAACCTACGCTTGCTTTGGCGATTTTATTTAAATTGACATTATTGTTTTTATCTTTCATATAAATTTCTAAAATTTTAAGTCTATCCTTAAAATCAGGCAAAGATAAAAAAATTCTCCTATCAAAACGCCCCGAACGCAATAAAGCAGGATCCATAAGTTCGATTTTATTTGTCGCAGCTATAACTATAACCCCACTATTGTCCTCAAAACCATCCATTTGAGTTAAAAGTTGATTTAAAGTGCTATCTCTTTCAACATTTGACATTTCTCCTCTTGCCTTACCTACAGCATCTATTTCATCGATAAAAACTATACTAGGAGCCATCATTTTAGCTTTTGAAAAAAGCTCTCTAACTCTTTTTGCACCCATACCTACATAAATTTCAACAAAACTTGAACCGCTTTGATAAAAAAATGGCACCTCTGCTTCTCCTGCAACTGCTTTTGCTATCAATGTTTTTCCTACACCAGGTGGGCCTACCATTAAAACACCTTTTGGCATTTTTACACCAAATTCTTTATATTTTTTAGGATTTTGTAAAAAATCCACAAGTTCGCTTAGCTCCATTTTAACTTCATCAACACCTGCTACATCATTAAAAGTAATATTTGAAATCACAGGTTTTATATGAGAACTTTCTAAATTTATATTTGAATTTTGTGCCTGAGTGTGATTTTGATTCTTATTTGATATTGGATATTTAGCTAACTCTTTTTTACGAGCAAAATAGCCAAGACTTATAAAAAGTGCGATAATAAAAACAAGTAAAATAAAAAACACCCAAAGCGTGTTATCTTTTTTAACTTCTACGGGAACTTTTGCTAAAAGTGTTTTTATATCTATGCCATCTTTTATAATTACGTAATTTTCACCTTCCGCCTTAAGCCAAATTTCGTCTTTATCAATCACAGCTTTTTGGATTAAATTTTGACTTAACAGACTTTGATAAAGATTTTCATCTATATATTTAGGTTCATTTTTAAAATATAAAATTCCCAAAAGCATACATAAAACCATAAAAGATGCTAAAATTATCTTTTTATTTTTCATTATCTAGCCTTTTAAATTTGCAAAGTTAGACTTTTCTTGTACTTCATATTGAGATATAACAATCCATTCTTTAGCTATATCTTTATCACTTTTAATTTTGATCTTATTAAAAAACTGATCATAACCCTCAAAAAAACCATCTTTTTGATTTTCTACCAAAACTTCAAGTGAAACTTGATTTTTTTTTCTAAATTCATAATTATTTTTTTCTACTATGGATTTTAAAGTGTTTAATCTTTCTTTAGCTAAAGTTCCATTTATCACATCTTTCATGGTAGCAGAATGCGTGTTGTTTCTAGGACTAAAAATAAAAGCATGAATATGAGTGAGTGGAAATTCTTTAAATTTTTTCAAAGCTTCTTGCCACACTTCTTCACTCTCGCCTGGATGAGCTACTATAAAATCCGTCCCTAAAGCATATCCTTTGCTTGCTATAGTATTAAAAAGCTTTAAATCATTATCCGTATGCGATCTTCTTCGCATTATGCGAAGCATTTTTTCACTTGTATGTTGCAAAGCAATATGTAAATGCCTTTCAAGCCAAGTCTCATCTAAAATTTCTAAAAAACTTTCATCAATTTGTGCGGGTTCTAAACTACCTAACCTTATGCGTTTTATACCTGAAATTTGTCCCATTTTTTGCAAAAGCTTGCCTAAACTTGTGCCATTTTTAAGCCCATATGAACCTATATTAGTCCCTGTTAAAACAATTTCACTATAGCCATTAGCCCCCAAAATTTCAACTTGTTTTAAAAGAGCTTTTTCATCTACACTTCTTGATTTACCCCGCACGCTAGGGATAATACAATAAGAACAAGCAAAATCACAACCTTCTTGAATTTTCACAAAAGCTTTGGTATGATTTTCATACTCACAAACTATATCTTTATCAATAAAATTTAAATTTCCAAGTTCATAAAAACTTGTCTTTGCTCCTAAAAATTCATTGATTTTATCTTTATTTGACGCTCCAAGCACTCCAAAAACTTGTTTTTTATCTAAAAGCTCCTTACCTTTGCTTACAGCACCACAACCTGTAAGTATAACTTTAATGCCTTTTTTTTGCATGGTATTTACATAAGACTTTATCCCGCTATCAGCTCCATTTGTAACCGTGCAAGAATTTACAACGATAATTTGTGCTTTATTCTCATCATTTATAATCTCATAATCTTTTACATAACTTTTTAAAAGCTCTGTATCATAAATATTTGTGCGACACCCAAAGGTTTTAAAAAAAACTTTTTCTTTCAATCTTTATTCCTTGCATAAAAATGCGTATTTTCATGATGTTGTTCAAAATGATTTTGATTTAAATTTCCTAAATATAAATTTTGCGATGGATAAGCGATTTTTATATCTTTATGCTTATTAAATTCTTTTATAATCTCTTTGCTAATCGTACTTCTTAATACCAAAGCCGCATAAGCATTAGTCATATACCATGCAGAAATTCGCATTCCCCAATGTTCAAAAAACATAAAAAACCTTGGCTCCACTTTAGGATTTTTAATACTATATTCATGTTGTAAACGAGCTATATTTTTTCTAGCAAGCTCAGTATAACCTTTAGCATGGCGTGTAACAATATTTTCCACAATTTCTTGCGCCTTATCAAGATTGCTATCAAAAGTAACACTTATATCAATGCCATCAAGCACGGTTTTCATACCATGGTGAGTATAATTAGCAAGCAAATTTGTAAAAACATAGTTATTAGGAATAAATATAATACGCCCACTACGACGATTTTTATTATAAGTTTCAAGTGTAAGCTCTTCATAAAGAGTAATGCGTAAAAAAGAAATGTCTATAATATCTCCTATATAGGTAGTATCATTTTGAAAAACCTTTACACGATCCCCTACTCTAAAACTTCCGCCAAAAATAATCACACACCATCCAAGCATAGACATAAACATATCTTTCATAGCAATAGCTAAGCCCGCAGAGGCAAAACCAAGTATAGTTACAAGATAAGTAATATTTTCTATATAAGCAAAGAGCAAAATAAGAAAAATAATATTTATATTAATAAAATTAATAATCTTCGTAGCAGTATAATATCTTTCACTATCTTTAATGTATTTTTTAGCAATAAATTTCAACATAAAAGCTATAGCTATAACAATAACAATAGCAACAAGTATATTTACAGCCCTTAAGCTTTGAACTTTAATCTCAGCACTTACTCGAGAAAGCTCTTCATCAATTTTTTTCTCATAAACAGAATAAGAAACACTGGCAAAATTTAAAGCTTGCTCAAATTCTTCCAACTTTTTATCCGAAGCTTTTAAAGCTTCTATATTCTCAACACTTGGTTTAAGCTCAACTAATTCCTTAAGTTCTGAGTTTTTTTCTCTAATTTTATCTACTAAATTTTTAAAATCATTAAATTTAAATATATACTCTTCCTTTTCTCCTTTTAATTTCTTAATATGAGAAAAAGCTCCTATAATAGCCAAAGGATTAGTAAGCTTAGATAAAGTTTCTATATTATCAGGGGCACTAAGACTTTGTGCAAAATTTAAATCTTTATATTCTTTAAGCAAGCTCAATTGCTCTTCTAAATTTGCTATCTTACGTTTAAGTTCTTCTTGTTGGTGAATATCGGAAGTCTTTTTTAAATTAAGATTTAAAATGATTAATTCATCATTTATATCTTGATATTTTATAAAATTTTCATAACGTATATTCCAAATACTAGCACTGATTACAGTATTTAAAGTATTAATTTTCTCATTTATGTTATTAATAATAGTCCGATTTACATCACCAAAAGCAAAAACAACAAAAAAGGTTAAAATAATAATTTTTTTCATCGGAATTCTCTTAAAGTTGCAATTATATCTTCTTTAGAAATATCACCTTTTATCAAACCCTTGCCCAAAGGACTAGCAAGAACAAAATTGATTTTTTTATTAGAGCTTTTTTTATCCATGAAAAAAGCTTCATAAAATTCATCTACATTGTTGATTTTATATGATATTGGCAAACCGAATTTAAGTAAAATAGCTTTTATTTTTTGACTTTGCATTTTATCCAAAAGCCCTAAATTTAAAGCCAATTGATTTGCCATAACCATACCTATAGCTACCGCTTCTCCGTGTAAATAAAGCTTATAATCTGTAAAATTTTCTATAACATGAGCAAAAGTATGACCATAATTTAAAAGCATTCTAAGCCCTGATTCTTTTTCATCTTGTTCAACAACCCTTGATTTAAGTTCTATGCTTCTTGCTATAATTTGAGTAAAAATTTCATTCTCACAAGTAGCATTTAAGAAACTTTTTTCATCAATTTTTTCTATAAAATCAAGTATACCATCATCAAACATTGCTGCCATTTTAATAAATTCAGCCATGCCTGCAGCAAGTTCTCTAGAGCTCAAAGTCTTTAAAAAAGAACTCTCGCAATATACAGCTTTAGGTTGATAAAAAGTGCCAATAAGATTTTTACCAAAATTATTATTAACACCTGTTTTTCCACCTACTGCTGCATCAACACAAGCTAAAAGTGTAGTAGGAATATTTATAAAATCAATACCTCTTTGATAAATACTAGCAGCAAATCCGCCCATATCACTAATCACGCCACCGCCAAAACTTATAAGCACGCTTTTTCTATCCAATTTAGAATTAAACATTTGGTTTAAAATTTCTTCTATGGTGCTTAAATTTTTATATTCTTCACCATCTTTTACAGTGGCAATAAAAATTTCTTTTGCCTTAATTTTAGAAAGTAATGTTTTCAAATGAAGACCTGAAATCTTAGGATTTGAAAGTATAAAAACCTTACTATCAAATTCTAATTCTTCAAGTTCATCAATATAAACCTTATAAGCATTTTCTTTTAACTTAACTTCTACTTGCATTGAACTACTCTTTTTGCGTTTATTCTATCACATTTAATTAATTATTTATTCTACTGGTATGAAAAGTTGGTAATTTTGTCTCATTTTATAATAATGCCTATTTAAATTTGTACTTAAATTTCTGCCAAAATCTCTATTTAGTAATTCTTTTTGAAAACTCACAAATTGTAACAAATCTTCGCGATATTGCAAATTTAAAAGAGGGTTTTCATCATTTTTATTAATAATTTGTATATTTTTATCATAAAGCTTAGATAAACTTCTAAAATACTCCTCCATATCTGTAGTATTTTGAGAATTTGGATTATAATAATATAAAATAACTCCAAAATCAAGCTGTTTACTTAAATCAGTAATGACATTTGCATTGTTTTCAAGTTCACTCTCATCAGCACTTAAAATAATCGCTTCTTTAAGTTCATCAAAAGAAGCTTCACCCACTTTCATAATAGGAATTTTTAAATCAAAAAAAGCTTGTTTTTCTTTCTCAAAATTTTTTATATCGGTTACAACTAATCCTATATCATTATTTTGCAACCATGTGGAAATTTGTTTAAAATCTGTGTTGAAATAATCAAAAAACACACCTTCTTTATCCTCAGAAAGTTTTTTTAATTTTTCATACATTACCCCTAATTTAGGATTGATAACATGTATAAAAAATCTTTTTGCATTGCTTTTTTGAGTTAATTTTAAAGTAGTATCAAGCACTCTTTCTTGCATATTTTGATTCATATTTTTCATATCAATTAAAGCAAAAACATTACTTCCAAAAGGCATAGGAAATTGCCCTGCTTTGCCTCTTATATTATGAAAAATACTTTGTAAAACAACAGGATCTCCAACGATCAAAATGCTATCATTTGGCTCTAAAACAAAAGATGGTTTTACAAAATAAATCTTAGAATTTCTATAAATAAGGACTATGCGCCACCTTTTTTGTTGTATTGAACTTATGTGCCTATAAGCAAAAATAGATCCTGCTGGAATTTTTACTTCCATAATCTCTCCAACCCCAAGTCCTATATACTGAGCTGTTAAAGCAATATCTGGTAAAAAATCCATAAATCTACGGCTTAAAGTCATTCTAGCATCAGCTAAATTTGCATGAGTATCATTAACACTTAACCCCCAAAAATCCATTATTTCTATTTCTAAATTTGGATTTAAAGAACGCAAAGCCTCATAACTTTTTTTAGTTTCAAATTCATCTTGCATATAAATAAAAGCCTGTTTAAAATCTTTACTCATAATATTTTCAAGACGCGCTGTGCTTGTAGGATCAAAATAATGCAAGTCAATATACTCACTAGAAATATTTAAGTTATTTTTTTCACTATTTTGACACACTACTGTAAAAAAGTAACCTAAGCCTTTTTCAAAACAAAGCCTTTCTAAGAAATGCTTTGCTAAAATACCGTCTATTATAATTAAAATATTATTCATTTTAAACTCCAAAAAGGAAATTATAACAAATGGAATTTAAATTAAAGCATAAAGATGGAATGGCAAGGGTTTGTGAAATCATTACCGCACACAGCACTTTTTTAACCCCTGTTTTTATGCCTGTTGGCACAGTAGGAGCGGTTAAAAGTCTTGATGCTAATGATATGAAAAACGAGCTTGATGCAAAAATTATTTTAGCAAATACCTATCACATGTACTTGCGTCCAACTTCCAAAGTGGTAAAAGATTTTGGAGGTTTACATGGTTTTACGAAATTTGATAGAAGTTTTTTAACCGATAGTGGTGGTTTTCAGGCTTTTTCTTTAAGTAAAAATTCCAAACATTTTAACGAAGGTATAGAATTTAAAAGTCACATCGATGGGAGTCGTCATCTTTTTACTCCAAAAAGTGTTTTAGATACTCAATATGATTTTAACTCTGATATTATGATGATTTTAGATGATTTAGTAGCCCTACCCGCAACCAAAGAAAGGGTTAAAATTTCTGTTGATCGCACTATACTTTGGGCAAAAGAGGCTATTACTTATCATAAAAGTATGCAAAATAAAGGTATAGGTATAGGGCAAAATATTTTTGGTATTATCCAAGGTGGTACAGATTATGAAGAAAGAAAGCGTTGCGCTTTAAGTTTAAATGAAATGCCATTTGATGGTTTGGCTATAGGTGGGCTTAGCGTGGGCGAAGAAAACGCCTTGATGTACGAAACAGTCCAAAACTTAAACCCTTATCTAGATGAAAATCGTCCAAGATATTTAATGGGCGTAGGAACGCCTGAAGATTTGGTAGAAAATGTTGAGCGAGGAGTAGATATGTTTGACTGTGTGATGCCAACTAGAAATGCAAGAAATGGAACATTTTTCACAAGTTTTGGAAAATTTAATATCAAAAAAGCAGAATTTATCAATGATCATGAAGCTATAGATCCTGTTTGCTCATGTTATACTTGTCGTAATTTTTCAAGGGGTTATTTGAACCATCTTTTCAAAGCTAAAGAACTTACTTTTTTTCGTTTGGCAAGTTTGCACAATCTACATTATTATCTTGAACTTGCAAGAAAGATGCGTGAAGCAATTTTGAATAATTCTTTTACGCAATTTAAAAGAAATTTTTATCACTTAAGAGGCAAATAAAATGCTAGAACTACACGAAAATCTAAAAAAAATCCTACAAGCAAAGAATTTAGAAACTTTCTATAGTGAAATTTATGGACAAAAAATTTTTGTTTATGTGGGATTAAATTTGGAAACTTGGCTTTTTAACGATGAAAAAATTTATAAACTTCAAGATGAAGAATTTAAGCTTTCTAGTATAGAAGAATTTTCAAATTTTATTAAATCCATTTTAGAAGATTTTAAAGTACAAAATACTCATTTTCAAAACCTTTTAGAACACAAAGAAGGTATTATCTTAAAAGGTGGTTTTGTTAAAAATTTTTACAAAAAATCCTTTGTGTTAAGACAAAAAATCAACAAAAATCTAAAGCAAATCAATCTTCTAAGCGAAGCTTTCAATCTTTTGCTTAGCGAACAAGCGCAATACAAAAAACATTTAAAAATTCTAAATTTATCCATTAGCATCTTGAGTAAAAACACCAAAGAACATCTAGCAAGAGTTGATACTCTTTATGCATTAACAAGTGCAATTAAAAATGAAAAAATGAATAAAAGTATTTATCTTTTAAGTATACTTTCTTCTATTTTCTTGCCTTTAAATTTGATCGTAGGATTTTTTGGAATGAATACTAATAATCTTTTTTTCAAAGATAGCCCTTATGGTACACTTTATATTTTTTCTTTGATTTGCTGTATTTTGATTGTAGGTTTTATATTTTATCATTCAAAAAAGACTAAAGAATTTGATTTAGATGAAGGTAAAAAAGCTAAAAAACAAACAAAATAAGCAAAATTTTGCTTATTTTAAGAATATTTATATATAATTTTAACTTATTTTTGCGCTCATAGCTCAGCTGGATAGAGCATTTGATTGCGGTTCAAAAGGCCAGAGGTTCGAATCCTCTTGAGCGCACCATATTATTTATCTTCTTTAATTTTTCTTTTAGCTAATCCCATATGCTCATAAGCATCAATTTCTTTTTTGTAAGATCCAGAAATTTTCTTAAGTTCTTTATTTAAGTAACTTACTGTTTGTGCACTTGCATTAATATTTGCAGCCAAAGCAGAAACAAATTCTAGTTTCTTTTTTGTTGGTTCATCTAATTCTTTAGAAGTTTTTGAACCAAGTTTATGTGTCTGCACATAAAGTTTGGCAAGTTCTTTTAATTCAATATCCGTTAGCTTAACATCGGAAGCAGCAATTATCATTTTATCTAAGTCTGTATCAAATTTTTTAGTCTTTTCAGCTACATGCTGCTTTTGGCTAGTTTTTTGCTTTTTAATTGTTTTTTTGCCATCACTTGTAATAAGATAAGCAATCATGCCTAAAAACAATAAAAGCGCTAAAGCAGCACAAAAAATAACCAAAAAAATATGGCTCATTTACAGTTTGCCTACAAAATTTCGCTTCCTTCTTGCAAAAAGAGCTAAAACCACCATCAATGCAAATCCCCAATAAACATAATTAGGAATTTGAGCCGCTTCGCCTGCAGCGTAAGAATGAAGTCCTGTTAAAAAGTAATTTACTCCAAAATAAGTCATAATAATAACCCAATAAGCAAACATACTCCATAAAGCAAACACAAATTGATTACAATATTTTGGAATCATTCTAAGATGCAAAATTGCTGCATAAACCAAAATGCTAACTAAAGCCCAAGTTTCCTTAGAATCCCAACTCCAATATCTCCCCCAACTTTCATTTGCCCAAATTGCACCTAAAAAATTTCCTACAGTAAGCAAACAAAGTCCAAAAATCATTGCCATTTCATTAATTCTTGTAGCCTCTGTAATATTTCTCAAAATATTAAGATTATATTTTCCATCTTTCTTAAGAAAACACATTAAGAACAGTGTAAAGATACCAAGTAAGGCACAAAGTCCTAAAAATCCATAACTAGCAGTAATAACAGATACATGAATACTAAGCCAATAAGAATTGAGCACAGGAACAAGATTTGTAATTTGCGGATTCATTTCGCTTAAATGTGCAACCATTAATACAACACCGGATAAAATAGAAGTTAATGACAAGGCTATAGGACTTTTTCTAGAGAAAAATATACCCGACAAAGACAATGCCCAAGCTATATACACCATGCTTTCATAGCCATTACTCCATGGAGCATGACCTGATAAATAAGCACGAAGTCCAAGACCTACTGTATGAATTACAAAAGCTAAAACATTTAAAACATATACCACTTTAAATATAAAAGAGATTTTTAAATTCGGTACGACCATTTTAGAAAAAACAAGAATCAAAAGTAAAAAACCCGCAATTAAATATACAGGAGCGAGTTTAACGAAAATTTCAGCCTTATTAGAAAAAATTTCCATTTCAACCTTGGTTTTACTAGGCATGACTTTATATCCTATTTTTTCTTGATATTCTTTGATAAATTTCAAGCCTTCATCAGCTCTAGTCCAATTACCATCTTTAAAAGCATTTTCCACAGCACTAAAATAATTCTGTATTAAAGCCAAAACAATATGCCCTTCATCCCCCTTAAGAGTAGTTACAGCAGAAAAAGGTGCAAGCCAAACATTATTTGGATTATTTTGAACAGGAATAAATTTAAATAATTCACCACTAAAAACTAAATTTACAACATTAGCTCTTTCATCTAGTTTTATAATTTCCTTATCAAAAACTCCTCTTGCATTTGGGTTTTTACGATTTGCATTTTCAACATATTTTTGAAGTTTATATCGGTTATTCTCATCAAAGAAATCTTTATAAGAAATATATTTAGTGCTAGGAATTTCTAAAATATTTGCAATAGCATCACGAACTGCTTGATTTTGTGGCATTAAAATAAAAGGTTCCATTTGCCATTTATCTACATCAACGAGCATGGAAAGCATAACAGCGTTAGAATTTTGACCCTTATAGCTATCACTTTGATGAATTTTTTCTAAAATTTCTCTTGATAGCGTATCAAAAGGCACCATTCTTCCATCTGCTGATTTTTGAACTATTAAAGTAGCAAGAGCTTTAGCATGATTAGTATTTACCACAGGTAAGGTCGAATTTAAATCTTGAGCAAAAGTCTTTTCAGAACCAAAAGATAGCAATAAAATAAAAATAATCACACTTGCATGTTTTAAAGTGTCTTTATTAATTAATCTTGCCAAAGTTCTAAATCTAGAATGTGGATTTAAAAAATTCATAAACATTCCAAGACAAAGCAAAAAATAACCTATATAAGTTGGTATTTTACCTGGATCTTTATTTACAGATAAAACAGTCCCTTTTTCATCTTGATCATAAGAACTTTGATAAAATCTATAGCCATCATAATCTAAAACATTATTCATAAAAATTCTATAATCAAAATTTTCATTATTATTTTTTACGGTAATTTCACTTGCATAAGAAGCTGGAGACATAGAACCTGGATAACGATCTAATACAAAATCTCTCAAATAAATATCAAAAGGCAATTGTTCATAAGAAAGTGCCCAAGAAATAAAGAATTTTTGACCTGCAAGTTCTATCATAATAGGTTTATTATATTCAAAAATATAAAATTCTTTACTTTCATTTTTATAGCTTAATTCTAATTTTAAAGCATTAGAGCCAGTTAATTCTAAGTTTTTATTCTCATTACTTAAAGCAAAATCTTTAAAATGCAATAATAAAGAATTTTTCCAATTTTGAGGCTCGCCAAAAGTAGAAATCAACATAGTTCTACCCACTTCCAACCAAGCAGATTTAAACCATAACCAAAAACTTTCATCTTGAGGTCTATTAGAACCTTCTAAAGCTTCTTGTGCGTGTAAAGAAGCAGCTTTAACTACAAAACTAATATCTTTAATTTCATAAAGCCTTCTTTCCTTAGCATTTGCCTTTTCTCCAATTTTAAGGTCTAAATTTTGTCCATCTAGCATACTTAGAAAATGTAAGTTTTCACTTGAACTTAAAGTTAAATTTTCATCAATTTTTACAAAAGGTGCTTTAACATTATCATTCATAAAAGCAAAATTAACCCCTTCTATATTCTTAACTTCACCTTTTTCAAATTTAACATCAACACCTTGAGATCCTTTTTGAGAAAGCATCAAAACCAATAAAGGATCAGAATTATTATTTTCTTTATAAGTATAATGAGCATTTAAGATTAAATCTTTATATTTTAATACAGCTTGATCATCACCTAAATTAAGTTTTAGTTTAAAAGAATTAGCAAAAGGCAAATTTCCTATATAACGATCATTAACCGCACTATAGCGTTCTCCATCTTTTATAGCAGAAATGCGCAAAGAAGTCTTAGAACTTTCTATAAGTGAATTTTGAGTATGCTCTCTAATAGGTAAAATACCTTCAAAACCAGCATATCTTGTCATTGCAGAACCCACTAAAATAAATAAAAAAGAAATATGAAAAATCATTAAAGGCAATTTTTTAAGCCCAAACATTTTATAACGAAACATCCCGCATAGTAAATTAATACCAAGTAAAAGTTGTATATATTCAAACCAAAAAGTATCATAAACCATTGCCCAAGCCGTAGGAGTTCCATAAGCACTTTCAATAAAAGTTGCCAAAGCACAAAAAAGCGCAAAAAGCAAAAACAATACAACCGAAACTCTTAAATCCCCTATGCTTTTTATTATATTTTTCATTCTTTTTCCTTTAAATTTTAAAGCCCTAAATATTTCTTTCTAATCTCATCATCACCTATTAAATTTTTAGCCTCGTTTTCCATTACAATGCGACCATTTTCCAAAACATAAGCATAATCACTTATTTTTAATGCAGAATAAGCATTTTGCTCTACCAAAAGAATAGTTATACCCTCTTCTTTTAAACGCACAATAATATCAAAAACTTCACCCACAATCTTTGGAGCAAGTCCCAAAGAAGGCTCATCCAACATCAAAAGTTTTGGTTCGCTCATTAAAGCCCTTGAAATCGCAAGCATTTGCGCTTCCCCTCCACTCAATGTTCCAGCTAAAGCATGCTTTTTACTTGCAAGTCTTGGAAAGAGTTTATACATTTGCTCTCTTAAATGCTCATAATTTTCAGCATTATTAAAAGCACCTATTTTTAAATTTTCCTCTACGCTTAAATTAATAAAAACACGCCTTCCTTCAGGAACTAAAGCTATACCTTTTTGAACTAAAGTATGAGTTAAATGCCTTTTAGTATCATAACCTAAGAAATTAACCCCACCAGTTCTTTTAACTGAGTTTAAAAGCGCATTTAAAGTTGAAGTTTTACCTGCTCCATTTGAACCTATAAGAGAAACAATATGGCCTGTTTCCACTTTAAAATCAATCCCTTTAACAGCTTCAATTAATCCATAATAAACATGCAAATCTTTAACTATTAGCATCAAAATCCCCTAAATACGCAGCAATTACTTCTTTATGATTTACAGCATCGCAAAGTTTACCTTCAAAAATTGTTTTTCCATAATCAAGTACCAATACGCGATCGCACAATTTATTTACAAATTTCATATCATGCTCTATAAGCAAAACGCTAATTTTATAATCTTTTCGTAATTTAAAAATGAGCTCAGCAAGTTCATCGCTCTCAGAGCTATTCATCCCAGCGGCTGGCTCATCAAGCAATAATAATCTTGGCTGAGTAGCCATTGCTCTTGCAATCTCAACTTTTCTTTGTTGTCCATAACTTAAGCTAGTAGCCTTTTCATTGGCAAATTCTGCAATACCAAGTTCTTCTAATATTGCATAAGCCTTCTCTTTAAATACTTGTTCTATTTTTCCAAAACGCCCTAAATGCAAAAAGGCTTCAAAAATATTATATTTCATTTGTTTATTAAAACCAATAAGAACATTTTCAAGCACATTCATGCTTGAAAAAAGCCTAATATTTTGAAATGTTCTAGCTATTCCTAAATGCACAATCTTATGAGGTTTTAAGTGGTCAATTCTTTCTCCTAGAAATTCAACCGAACCTGAACTAGGTTTATAGTTACCTGTTATAATATTAAAAAGAGTTGTTTTGCCAGCCCCATTAGGTCCAATTAAAGCAAAAATTTCACCCTCATTGATTTTAAAAGAAGTTTCATTAATAGCCTTAACACTACCAAAACTTTTTGAAATTTGTTTTAATTCCAAAATCATTTTTCACTCCTTTTAAAACGCTTTTTAATCCCTCTAATCACATCACTCAACTCATAATAACCCATTATGCCTTTTCTTGCAAAAAGCATTACTAAAATCAGAACAATAGAAAAAACAACCATTCTAAGCCCTGGCGTTGATTGGATATCAAGATTTAAAGAATCTATTTTTATATTTAACTCATCTAAAAATCTAAGCCACTCACTTCCACCAATAACTAATATCGCACCTATAATAGCACCTGTAGTAGAACCAAGTCCGCCTAAAACAATAATAATCAAAAGCTGAAAAGTAAGTAAAAAATCAAATTGAGTTGGAGATACGGTAGTCAACAGACAAGCCAAAAGTCCCCCACCTACACCTTCTAAAAATGCTGAAGTGCTAAAAGCTAAAGTTTTTATCCAAAAAGTATTTATTCCCATAGCACTTGCAGCATCTTCATCATCTCTTATAGCCTTCATTGCACGACCATATTTAGAATAAACTATATTTAAAATTAAAATAACCGCTACAATAGCAATACCACCTGTCCAATAAATCGTGGAAAATTGTGGAATATCTACCAGTCCTCTTGAGCCATTAGTAATAGAAGGAAAATTAATAGCAGCTATTTTAATAATTATTCCAAAGCCTAAAGTTACAATAGCCAAATAATCCCCTCTCACGCGAAATACAGCAAAAGCCAAAATCAGGGCAAGTAAAGATGAACAAATTCCAGCTACAATTAAAGCTAGAATAAAGGAATTTGAATGGATGGCTAAAATAAAAGAACTAGGACCATCTAAAAAAAACTGATCATTTTTCGCATCAGCACTCAAAAGAACTAAAGCAGCCGCATAAGCTCCAATCGCAACAAATCCATTGGGTTCTAGTGAAAATTGTCCAGTTACACCATTAATAAGGTTGTAACTCACAGCCAAAATAATAAAAATAGCAATTTGATTAACAATGTTTAATCCATAGTCCCCAAAAATATAAGGAGAAATGAAAATAAAAATAATTGAAGCAATTAAAAAGATTAAATGTGAAACCTTAATTTTAACCATCATTAAAACCTACTCTTTTCAAAATTTATACCTAAAATTCCCGTAGGCCTAAATAACAATATAAACACCAAAAAAATAAAAGCAAATGCATCTTTAAAGCCTGATAAATCTGGAAAAAAAGCCACAACAACAACTTCAGTAAATCCTATAATAAGTCCACCCAAAACTGCACCTACTACAGAACCTATACCCCCTAAAACTGCAGCAGCAAAAGCTTTTAAACCTATTAAAGTTCCCATAGTAGGTTCAACAGAGTAATAATTTGCAGCCCAAAAAACACCCCCAACTGCTGCCAAAGCTGAACCTAGGGCAAAAACTATAGCAATAATACGATTTGCATCTATACCCATTAAATTTACTGTTTGTATATCAAATGCCAAAGCACGAATAGCTATACCATATTTACTTTTATACAAAATCCATAACACTGCTATTAAAATAACAAATGTAAGAGCAGGAACCATTAAAGAACCATAAGTTGTTATCACTCCACCAAAATTAACACTTTCCTCAAAATAACTTGGCGGTGTAAAAGTTCTAGGTGTTGAAGTAAAAAGCATATTAAAAAGATTTTGCAAGAAAAAACTAATACCAATTGCTGTAATCAACAATGAAATTCTAGGAGCCTGTCTTAAAGGTTTATAGGCGATTCTATCTGTAGCTATTCCAACACAGGCAGCAAAAATCATTGCCAAAGATAAAGCTCCTAGAAAAGGAACATTTAGATTAGTCATGCAAAAAAGAGCTGCATAAGCACCAACCATCATAATATCGCCGTGAGCAAAATTAATAAGTCTTAACACGCCATAAACCATAGTATAGCCAACAGCAATAAGGGCATACATACTGCCCAAACTAAGTCCATTAACAAGTTGTTGTAAAAATAAAGTAGAATCCATAATCTTTCTATTTTTCCTTTAAGGATTGATAATATCTTTATAATTTTGCTTTTGATTTTTAATTTCTTTAACCACTACAGAACGAGTTGCATTTCCTGTTTGATCAATACTGATAACACCAGAAACACCTTGATAATTTTTAGTTTGGTGAATTTTTTCATTGACACACTTACTAGTAAGATTTTCAACGCAAGCATTCATAGCATTTAGCATTACAAAATACGCATCAGCACCCATAGCTGAAAAATTTGGAACTTCTTTTGTTCCTTTAGCTTTTTCATAAACACTGATAAATTCTTTGCTTAATTTTGTAGTTGGATTATTAGCATCAAAACTATCTGTGAAAATATAACCCTCGCTTGCATCTCCAGCTAAACTAATAAAAGTTTGATCAGCAACTCCATCTGCAGAACCCATAGGAATATTTAAACCTGCGAGTTTTGATTGTCTTGCAAACAAAGAAGCTTCACTATAATAAAGCGGTAAAAAAATAAATTCTGGATTTAAACTTTTAACTTGAGCTACAATAGCTCTAAAATCTTTATCACCTGAATTAACTCTTAAAATTCTAAGAATTTGACCGCCATTAGACTTGTACTGTTTTTCAAAAGCTTTTGCTAAACCTAAGGAATAGTCAGTGCTTTGATCTACTACAATAACAGCACTTTTGTAATTAAGTTTTGAAAAAACATATTTTGCTAAAGATGAACCTTGAAAACTGTCCATAAAACATACTCGAGAAGAATATATTTTTTTATCAAGCAATCTATCACCAGTTGCAGCAGGAGCGATCAATGGAATTTTATTATCTTCTGCTACGCGCATAACTTGCAATGTATTAGCAGTAACCATTTCCCCTATAAGACCTATAACTTTATCTTGAGAAATTAAACGATTTGCTCCACTCGAAGATTCTAATTTATCACCTTTAGTATCAATAATAGCAAGAGAAACCTTATCTCCATTACTTAAAGTTGATTGCATTGAATTTGCAAGTTTAATCCCTTCTAGTGCACTTTGTCCATATGCTGCAGTAGCTCCGCTAAGTGGTAAAACAACTCCTATTTTGACTTCCGCAGCGCTTAAACTTAAACTTAGAATACTTGCTAAAATTAAACTTTTTTTCATTCTCTACCTTTATTTTAGTAATTATGGATTTATAATTGTTTTATAATTTTGTTTTTGATTTTGAATTTCTTTAATCACAACAGAACGAATAGCATTACCGCTTTCATCTATGCTAATCACACCACCAACAGCTTGAAAATCTTTAGTTTGATGAATTTTGCTATTAATACATTCACTGCTAAGATTGTCAACGCAAGCATTCATAGCATTCAACATTACAAAATACGCATCAGCACCCATAGCCGAAAATGCTGGAAGTTCTTTTGTTCCTTTAACTTTCTCATAAGCTGCAACAAAATCTTTTCCTAATTGTGTAGATGGATTGTTATAATCAAAACTATCAGTGAAAATTACTCCATTAACAGCACTTCCGCCAAGATCTATAAAAGTTTGATTATTAACACCATCTCCTGCTGCTAAAAGTTTATCAAAACCAATTTGTCTTGCTTGTCTCGCAATTAAAGCAGCTTCAGGATGATAAATAGGCATATAAACAAAATCAGGATTTAAACTCTTAAGTTGAGAAACCACAGCTCTAAAATCTTTATCTCCTGAATTAATAACAAGTTTTTTTATAATTTTCCCACCATTATTCTTAAAAGAATTTTCAAAAGCTCTTGCCAAACCTAAAGAATAAACATTGCTTTGATCTATGATGATAACAGCATTTTTAAGCCCTAAATCCTTAGATACATAAGTAGCAAATTTATCTCCTTGAAAACTGTCTTTAAAACAAACTCTACTTGCATATTTCTTTTTATCTAGCAATTTATCTCCAGATGCCACTGGAGCTATTAGAGGAATTTTTTTCTCTTCTGCTATAGAAATAGCTTGAATGGTATTTGGAGTTGTAGCTTCACCAATAATCCCAAGGACTTTATCTGTTGCTATTAAACGATTAACTCCGTTTGAAGTTTCAAGTTTATCTCCTTTTGTATCTATTGTGATAAGTTTAATAACATCTCCATTTGAAAGTTTTGGTTGTAGCTTATTGGCCAGTTCAATTCCGTTAAAAACATCTTGCCCATAAGCTGCCACAGTTCCAGTTAAAGGTAAAACTACCCCTATATTAATATCCTTAGCATATAGGCAATTTACCATAGTTAAAACACTTAAAGTTAAAGTTAGTTTTTTCATAGCATTCCTTTTAATTATAGTTTTTACATTTTATTTTAGAAATATATTATGTTTTGTTTTTTGCGCAGGTTCTTCTTCAAGAAGGTCTTTTGCTTGCAAATCAAGCGCAAAATTTCCACCTTTAATATAAGCAATAATATTATCTATATCCTCGTGGCTTAAATTTCTAGCATAAAAAGCCATTTGAGAAGCTGTTGTAGAACTGCTACTATCAAGAGTATAACCTATCAAAGCTCCTTTAATATCCTCAGGAGACATATCTTTTAAAATTCTAGATCCTATAACACTCTTTTCAGCATTATCTCCATGGCAAGTATTGCATTTATTTTGAAAATACAAAGCCTTCGCTTTTTCCATATCATATTGCTTATTTGCATCAAAGGTATAAGTAAAAAATGATTTCAAGTTAATACCAAAAAGCGCAACAACAAATATTGAACTAATAAACAACCATCGTATAATCATGATTTTCCTTATTTTATTGTAATTTCCGTTTGTGTTTTATTTTGATATCTATGTGTTTTTTTGTTGTATTTTTTTTCTTTTTTAATATCATAGCGATAACGAACAGTCCCTGAAACTTCTATATCTTTAAAGACTTCATCTAACGGAGCTGCAAAAACAAAATGATTTAAAATCATACCAATTAAAAATATTTTTTTCATTTTTATTCTTTAAACACAAAAAACGATTATATCAAAAAAAGATAATCCTTGTTAATGACCACCTTTATGTAAAAAATAAAGTCCTACACAAAGAGCTAAAATCGATCCAGCAAGAAAAGCCATATCCACAGGAGTAGCAAATTTCATCTGTAAAACCCTTTGAAAGAAATTTACCACTAAGACCATAATGATAACTTTTGCAAGCTTGTCTTTTAATTGATCTAAGCTATGCACCTCTAAAACCTTGCTTTGTTTTGTTTGTTTAAATTCTTCTATTTCACTGATAAAAAGCTCATAAACTCCAAAAGAAAAAATAAACAAAACTAAAGCCATAAGATAAAGATCAACAGCTCCTATAATCAAAGCCACCACATCCTCATGCAAATCCACATTAGAACCTGCATCAAAAAAATAATTATAAGTATAAAATATAACTTTTAAAACATCATAACTTGCTATAAAAAACAAGACAAAAGCACCCACTAAACCAAAAATTACGGGTAAAATTGTAACAATACGACTTCTAACAAGTAAAGATTCAAATATTTTCTCTAACATTTTTTTCCTTATTTATTTTTTAATTCTAGCCATTTTTGCGCAATACGCACAGCATTTGTTGCAGCACCTACACGAATTTGATCTGCCACACACCAAAGATGGAGTATTTTTTTATCATACACATCAGCACGAATTCTTCCTACATAAGTTTCATTAGTATCGCTAGTCATTAAAGGCATAGGGTATTTTTTATTTTTAGGATCATCTATGACAACAACACTTGGTGCTTTTTCTAAAATTTCTTTAGCTTTTTTTACATCTATTTCTTTTTCAAAATGCATAGTAATGGCTTCGCTATGACTTCTTAAAACAGGCACTCTTACACAAGTTGCTGAAACTTCTAAATTTTTATGTAAAATTTTTTGAGTTTCATTGACCATTTTAAGTTCTTCTTTAGTGTAATCATTATCCATAAAAACATCAATTTGTGGAATAAGATTAAGTGCTAAAGTATAAGGAAAAGTTTGAGGTTCAAATTCATCAAGTTTGAAAGCAAAAAAACTTTGCATGGCTTCAACCAATTCTTGCATTCCTTCTTTTCCTGCTCCACTTGCAGCCTGATAGGTACTTACATCAACACGCTTTAAATTAAATGCATCATTTAAAGGTTTTAAAACTTGTACCATTTGTATAGTAGAACAATTTGGATTAGCAATAATCCCTGTTTTTTTCCAATCTTTAATATCCTCAGGATTGCATTCAGGAACCACCAAAGGAACATCTTTTTCCATTCTAAAATGACTTGTATTATCAATAACAACAGCACCCGATTCTACTGCAAATTTAGCATATTTTTCACTCACACTTCCACCTGCGCTAAAAAAAGCAATATCAATAGGATTTTCTTTAAATACATTTTCAGTAAGTTCTTTGACTTTATAAGTTTTGCCTTTAAATTCTACTTCACTACCTACACTTTTTGCACTTGCTAAAGGTAAAATACTTTCCACTGGAAAATCAAGTTCATCTAAAACATTTAAAAGCTCTTCCCCAACCGCACCAGTAGCACCCACAATGGCTATTTTTTGTTTTTTTGACATTACCTATCCTTTATTTGATATTTTTTAATTTTTTCATTTAAAATTTTTATATCCATACCTAAAATTTGAGAAGCTTGATCCTTGTCATAATCTACACTTAAAAGAACTTCACAAATCAATTCTTTCTCTAAATTCTTTACATCTTTTTTTATACTTCTAGCTTCTAAGAACAAATCTTCACTTGAAATTTCATCATTTTCACTTAAAATACAAGCTCTTTGTACAACGGATATTAATTCTCTAATATTACCAGGAAAATCATATTCAAGTAAAGCATTTTTAGCTTCTTGGCTGAGCTGTTTTTCTTTAAAATCATATTCTTTACAAGTATCTTCTAAAACCTTTTGAGCTATACCTAAAATTTCTTCTTTGCGCTCTCTTAAAGGCGGGATATTAATAGGAACAGTGTTTAAACGATAATATAAATCTGAACGAAATTCGCCATTTTTTATTTTTTCATCTAAATTTGCATTAGTTGCACTGATAATTCTTACATCTATTTTGATGCTTTTCGTACTTCCAAGTCGCGTAATTTCTTTTTCTTGCAAAGCTCTTAAAAGTTTGGCTTGAATTTCATAAGGCATTTCGCCAATTTCATCTAAAAACAAAGTACCCTCATTAGCCATTTCAAAAAGCCCTATTTTAGTTGCATTGGCATCGGTAAAAGCACCTTTTTCAAAACCAAAAAGCTCACTTTCAATCAAATTTGCAGGAATGGCTGCCATATTAATAGCAACAAAAGGCTTATTAGAGCGTTTAGAATGAGTGTGAATATAACGAGAAAATACCTCTTTTCCTACTCCACTCTCTCCAAAAAACATTACAGAGGCATCAGTTTTAGCCGCTTTTTGACTTAAATTTAATGTTTTTTCTAAATTAGGAGAAGTTGAAAAAAAATCTTTATTTTCTTCTTTTTTTTCATTTTTTTTGCTTTTTTTATCGGCTGTTTTTTCTCTTATGATTTTAGCACGCTTAATAGCCTCGACTAAAGTATCAACATCAAAAGGCTTGGTTAAAAAATCTTTTACTCCCAAACGAACCGCTTCTATAGCACGACTTAAAGTAGCATTTCCTGTCATAATAATAAAATCATATTTATTTTCACAGGCTTTAACAAATTCTATGCCATCAATTCCTGGCATATTAATATCTGTAATAATCAAATCTGTATTCTCATCTATTTTTTTTAAAGCTTCAGTAGCAGATTTATAAGATTTAATATTAAATTCTTCATACTCTGCTAATGCAATTTCTAAGGATTTGCGCATATTAATATCATCTTCTACTATGACTAAATTCATCCTAAGCCTTTTAAAAAATTTCTGCTATAGTATCCAATTTGCGCTTAATTTTGAATTTACTTTTTTTTAAGATAATAAATTATCGCATTTTGTTCGCCAAATTCCACGGTAAAACGCAAGGGTAAAATTTTAATATAAGTTTCACTTTGAGCACGTAATAAATCGGTATTAACAATATCCTTAACACTGATTTTAGCTCCTATAAAGCAATCACTTAACTCATCTTTATGAGAATTTAAAAAATTAAATTTAATTGTTTTTGGCATATTATCATCAATTAATCCTAAAGAAGTTCGAGGTAAAACTTTTAAATCTTGATCACTATAAGAAATTTCACATACCCATTGTTCTTCAACATTTTCACTTTGCGTCATTGCTAAGGATAAATTTTGATTTTGATGAAAGAGAATGAAATTTTTACTAGAAAGCTCTGCCCAAAAAATAAATTCATCTTGGGCAAAAAGCTTAAAGCTAAGAAAAATTAATAAGCAAACAATTCTTTCCACTTGTCTGCATCGATTTTAAGTTCTAAGTTTACTCTATAAAGTCCTTGATTAAAATTCTCATCAATAATACTTGCATTTTTTATCAAACCATTTACTTGCGCAGTAATAGTTGAACTTCTAAGCATTGCATCTTTTACAGTGTCTTTACCATTCACTTTCACACCATAAAGCTTACTTGCAAGCTGTCTGTAAGCATCTGTAATCGCTGCTCTTTTTGCTAAAGCTAGGGCTTGAGCAGTAGAAACTGTATTCATCGGAGCAATCCCTTCACCAACTGCTGTAAAACTAAGTTCCGTTTCGCTAGCATCTGGAGCCAACATTTTTTCTTCTCTGATAATATCACGCACATCATCTTTATCGACTTTTTGCACGATAACATCTTGAGATGGAGCAGTGCTATTTGTACTTGAATTTTTAGTTGCACTGTTTGCACTTGGTACACAACCAGCGAAAATTCCTGCTATTGCTAGCATAAAATAAATTTTTTTCATTTTTACACCTTCAAAATATTGTAATTAGTAAAATAAAAAGCAATAAGCGTTCCAACTTTAAGCTTATTACAAATCTAAACCAAAGTTTTCATCGCTTAACTCATCCTCATCATTTTCCTCTTTAGGACACTTAGCGATGCTAACCACCTCGTCATTTTCCACATTAACTACAATGACACCACTTGTATTACGCCCTGCCTTTCTAATGCTTTGCATATCAACACGTATCATCTTGCCTGAACTTGTAAGAGCCATCAAATCCATAGTTTCATCTACTATAACTACGCTAATAAGATCTTTGGTTTTTTCTGTAAGTTTCATACAAATTACACCCTTACCACCTCTGCTTTGCAATCTATATTCTCCAGCATTGGTGCGTTTTCCTATACCTTTTGCACTTATGCTTAAAATTTCTTGCTCATCATTTTCTATAACAACTGCACCTACTAATTCGTCATTTTTCTCTTTAAACTTAATAGCCGTCACCCCACGACTTACACGACCGATTTCACGTACTTTAGCAAGTGGGAATTTGATACACATGCCTTTTTTGGTTACTGCAAAGAGCATTTTACCTTGTGTGCTTACACTCTCTTCATTTTCAAGATTTTCATCATCTAAATTTTCAATTTCTTGATTTTCTAAATTTTCTTCACCACCACTGACAAAAATTTCATCTTCATCTCTTTGAACAATAATAGCAGTTACCAACTCATCATTTTCATCCAAGTTGATCGCTCTAACTCCTACACTTCTGATATTTTGATATTCACTCAAATTTGTACGCTTTACAATACCATTTTTAGTAAAGAAACATAAAGATTTACTCTCATCAAAATCCGTAGTTGGAATAATAGCCATGATTTTTTCTTCAGCTTGTAAATTAATAAGATTTACCACTGCTTTTCCTTTAGCCGTTCTTGAGCCTTCAGGAATTTTATAAACTTTAAGCCAATAAAGTTGTCCACGATCTGTTACAAACATAAGCGTATCATGTGTATTTGCCGTAAAGAAACTTTCTATAAAATCATCATCATAAGTCGTAACGGCTAATTTTCCTTTTCCGCCTCGTTTTTGCTTTTCATATTGTTTACTAGGCACACGCTTAATATAACCACGATGGGTAATAGTTACAACCATATTTTCATTAGGAATCAAATCTTCAATATCAATATCATCATAATCATCTTCAATTTGAGTAATACGTGGCACATCAAATTTACTTCTAATTTCTTTTAATTCATCGCGAATTAAATTTTCAAGCAAGGTTTCACTTTTTAAAATTTCTTCAAGTCTTGCAATTTCTTTCATTAATTCTGCAAGTTCATTTTCGATTTTTTCTCTTTCAAGTCCTGTTAAACGACCTAGTTTCATATCTAAAATAGCATTCGCTTGAAGCTCGCTAAGACCAAATTTAGCTACCAAAGAATCTCTTGCGGTATTATTATCAGAACTATTTTTAATTAAAGCAATCACTTCATCTATATTATCAAGTGCAATTTTAAGACCTTCTAAAATATGAGCTCTTGCTCTTGCCTTTTGAAGTTCAAAAATCGTTCTTCTAATAATAACTGTTTTTCTATGGGTTAAGAAAAGATTTAAAAGTTCTAACAAAGAGAAAATTTTAGGTTCTTTATTGTGAATTGCCAACATAATCACACCAAAAGTACTTTCCATAGTGGTAGATTTAAATAGATTATTTAAAACAATTTCACTCATAGCCTCACGTTTAAGCTCTATAACAACGCGGATTCCTTCTTTATTGCTCTCATCTCTTACTTCAGATATTCCTTCAATTTGCTTTTCTTTAACAAGCTCTGCAATCTGCTCTATAAGCCTAGCTTTATTGGTTTGATAAGGAAGCTCATCTATAACAATAACATCTTTATTTGTCTTTTTTTCAATATGAGTTTTAGCTCGCACTTTCACGCGACCACGCCCTGTGCGATAAGCTTCTATAATACCTTTTTTACCATAAATTATTCCACCTGTTGGAAAATCTGGACCTTTAATAAACTGCATAATCTCTTCTAAGCTTGCATCTTTATTATCAAGCAAATATAAAAGTCCATCTATCAACTCATTTAAACTGTGAGGCGGGATGTTTGTCGCCATACCTACAGCTATACCACTTGAACCATTTAATAATAAATTTGGAACCCTAGAAGGTAAAACATCAGGTTCACTTTCTGAACCATCATAATTTGGAACAAAATCGACCGTATCTTTATCTATATCTTTTAAAAGCTCATGAGAAAGTTTACTCATTTTTGCTTCAGTATAACGCATCGCAGCGGCGCTATCACCATCTATAGATCCAAAGTTGCCTTGTCCTGTAATACTTGGATATCTCATAGAAAAATCTTGAGCCATTCTAACCAAAGCATCATAAACTGCTGTATCTCCATGTGGGTGATAACGACCTATAACAGCACCCACTATACGGGCTGATTTGACAAAATCTGTTCTACTTTTTGCCTCATCATTTTGCATAGCATATAAAATTCTTCTATGAACAGGCTTTAAACCATCTCTTGCGTCAGGCAAAGCACGACCTATAATAACACTCATAGAATAGTCTAAATAACTACTTTTTATAGAATTTTCTATATCTACAAGTTCAATATCAGAATCTTTGCTAAAAATATTCTCCATAAAAATCCTTCTATTAGTTCAAAGTTTTGATTATAGCATATTAAACTTTTGCATCAGCTAAAACAAGAGCAAAAAGTACAGAAATTTTATTTTCTTCTAAAACTTTTTTAGCTTCCAAAAGGCTAGAACCAGTCGTTACAATATCATCTACCAAAATTACAGGTTCTTGAATGGTTTTTAAGAGTTTATAATTTCTTTTATGTTTTTGACGAAATTCTAAACTTTTTCCAGAATATTTAATATGATTTTGTGCTTTTAAAACATTAAAAACAGGTTTTACAAATTTTGTTTTAAGATATCTAGCTAAAATAGCAGAATGTGAATAAAGCATATCTTCAACCTTATCATCTAAGGCTATAACATTGATTATCATTCTAGGATCAAAAAAATCTTTAAATTTTGCAAAACTTAATTTAGCAAGCATTTTATAAACAAAATAACCATAAAAATAATGTTTAGAGTGAAGCAAGTGTTGTATTTCATGGTATTTATAAAAAGAATAGACTTTGAAATTATTATCAAGCTTTCTTACATTTAAGGAAAATTCAGAAAGCTCTAGCTCACATAAATCACAAAAGCAGAGCAGAGCAAAAGCTCCGCAATTTATACACCTCAAAGTTCAGAGATTAAACTAGCTGCTTTATTTGCCATTTGTTTTATTAACAAATGAGTATAAAAAGTTGTTTCTTTTAGATCATCGAAACCTTGTACGTCTTGCTTGGTGCGGATTGTAAATTTCTTATTTTTGTTTATATCGCTAACTTGTAAAACTCCTACTAGTTTTGAATGTAATCCTGTAGTATCTTGAGTTGCTCCATAAGATATAAATTCTAAATCAATCTTACTCACATAAGGTGAATTTTGATCGTTATTGTCAAGCACAACTATTCCTCTAGCTTCAAGTTCTTGTTTTAAATAAGTATAAAATACCGCATTAAAATTCACATCAACAAATAACTTTTTCCCTTTAGCATTTAAAACTTTTTGCCCTTCTTTTAAATCATAAAATCTATGCAAATAAACCTTTTTTAAAGCAATACCAGTGTCTAAAGTGCGTTTATTGGCACAACATTGAATTCCAACATCGCTAATGTATAAAAGCCCTTTAATCTTTGCTTCAAAGCCATCAGGACTTTCACAAGAACTGCATTGAGAATTTTTAGAAATTTGATTAACTTGAGTAAAAGTATCTTGTTTAGTTGCACAAGCACTCAAAAATAAAATAGGCACTATAAAAATCAAAAATTTTTTAAACATTTTTTCTCCTTAGAAAATTATTTTAAAATTGTATTAAAAATACAAGCAAATTTCAAGCCAAGTTTTAAATTTATCATCAATCTATCTTTAAAACACTCAAAAAAGCCTCTTGAGGTAAATTTACCTTACCTATAGCTTTCATTCTTTTTTTACCTTCTTTTTGCTTTTCTAAAAGCTTTCTTTTTCTAGTAATATCCCCACCATAACATTTTGCTGTCACATTTTTACCCATAGATTTAACAGTTTCCCTTGCGATGATTTTATTTCCAATACTTGCTTGAATAGCCACTTCAAAAAGCTGCCTAGGAACTATTTCTTTCATAGCACTAACAAGCTCTCTTCCTTTGCTTAATGCTTTTTCATTGGGCACGATAATGCTTAAGGCATCAACATTTTCACCTGCTACCTTAATATCAAGTTTTACCAAGTCTCCTACTCTAAATTCTATAGGTTCATAATCAAAACTCGCATAGCCTTTTGTTAAGGACTTTAATTTATCATAAAAATCCATCACAATCTCATTTAAAGGCACATCATATTCTAGCAAAACACGCTCAGGTGTAATATAGTCCATTTTAACCTGCACTCCTCTTTTGCGATTTAAAAGAGTGATTAAATTCCCTAAAAATTCACTTGGAGTAATGATAGTGGCTTTAACATAAGGCTCTTTTATATGATCGATTTTATTAACAGGAGGAAGTTCGCTAGGATTTTGAATTTTAACAAGCTCTCCATCGGTTTGACAAATTTCATAAGTTACAGTTGGAGCTGTAGCAATCAAATCAAGATTAAATTCTCTCTCAAGCCTTTCTTTGATCACTTCCATATGTAAAAGTCCTAAAAACCCTACCCTAAAGCCAAAGCCTAAAGCCAAAGAAGTTTCAGGCTCATAAGTAATAGAACTATCGTTAAGCTTTAGCTTATCCAAAGCATCTCTTAAATCTTCAAATTTATCCGTTTCTATAGGATAAAGTCCTGCGAACACAAAAGCTTTAGCCTTTTCAAAACCCCCTATAGCTTCTTTAGCTTTATTTTTTACTAAAGTAATAGTATCGCCTACTTGTACATCACCTACGGTTTTAAGCCCTAAAACCACCACGCCTACTTCACCCGATTGTAAAGATTGAGTTTTAATTGGACTTAAAGGGTGGGGATAAAAAAGATCTTGAACTATATGTTTTTTATCTGTACTCATGACTAAAACTTCATCGTTTTTAGCTATCCTTCCTTCATAAATCCTAACCAAAGCCAACGCACCCAAATAATTATCAAACCAAGAATCATAAATTAAAGCCTTAGTAGGAGCTTCATCATCTGTTTTTGGTGCAGGGATTTTAGTGATAATTGTTTCTATAAGCTCTTTTATACCCACTCCTGTTTTTGCACTCACGCAAATGGCATCTTTGCAATCTATACCTATAATATGCTCGATTTCATGCTTGACTTTTTCAACATCAGCATTAGGTAAATCGATTTTATTAATCACGGGAATGATTTCAAGATTATTTTCAAGCGCTATATAAACATTAGCTATAGTCTGTGCTTCAACACCTTGAGAAGCATCTACTACAAGCAAAGCCCCTTCACAACTTGCCAAAGAACGACTCACTTCATAAGAAAAATCCACATGGCCAGGAGTATCAATAAGATTTAAAACAAAATTTTCATTATTAAATTTATAATTTAAACGCACTGATTGTGCTTTTATGGTGATACCACGCTCTTTTTCTATATCCATAGTATCCATAACTTGCGAACTCATCTGCCTATCGCTAATAGCACCACACTCGCTAATAATCCTATCTGCAAGAGTAGATTTTCCATGATCTATATGAGCTATAATAGAAAAATTTCTAATATTTTTTACCGACAAAATTTCATCCTAAATATAAAATTTTAAAGCTAAGATTTTAACAAAATTTATGTTTAAAACAAATAAATTTTATTTTATATAAAAAACTTCAATTGAAATTTATATAAAGCATATTAAAATATCAAATGTTTGAAAAATATTTAAAATCAGCTATGTTTTTAGCTCTTTATCCCTTAGCAATGTTAGCTTCTAATTTGCACGAATTTATAGCACTAAGTCAAAATAACGAATCCTATCTTATTAAGCAAATGCAAAGCGAACAAGCAAATTTGGACAAAGAACAAGCTTTTAGAAATTACCTACCCTCTCTTAGTCTAAACTCAGCTTATGTAGCCAATAACAAAGATCGCTTCATTATCGATCCACAAGAAAGTTTATTTACTAAAGTTTCTCTTAATTTTTTGCTTTTTGATGGGGGTGCTAGAGAGGCCAATTTAAGAGCTTTAGAAAGCAGAGAAAAATTAAGCCTTTTAGACAAAGAACAAAATAAAAATTACCTTGCCCTAAATGCAATCACACTTTATTTTAATACCTTAAGTCTTGAAAAAATTTTACTAGCCAATCAACAAAAAATAGCTTTTTTAAAATCAACTTTTGAAAGATTGCAAAAATTTTACGATGCAGGACTTAGCCCTAAAGATGAACTTGAAAGTATTGAAGCTAAATACCATTTAAGCTTATTAGAGCTCAGTCAAAATGAATTAAAACTTGCCAATATACAAAAAGAGATTAAAATTTTAAGCGATACAGATTTTAAAGTGCAAGGGAATGCTTTTTTAGAAAATCCACAACAAGAAAAAAGTCAAAACTATGAAGTAATGATAGCTAAAGAGCAAATCAATCTTGCTAAAGAAAGTGTAAATTTAGCAAAAGCTGAATATTTTCCAAAATTTTATATTCAAGATAATTTTAACTTTTATAAAAACAATTATAATCCAAAAGTTCCAGCTCCTTTTGCAAATTTAGCGGATCAATTCTTAGAAAAATATTCTCAAGGTAATCAGTTTATTTTAGGTATGGAATGGAAAATTTTTGATTTCAATGCAAGGGCTAAAGAAGTTGAAAAAGAGCGTTTAAATGTTCAAATAGCCAATGCAAATGCAAGATTTAGTGAGAGAAAAAATAAAGAAGAATTAAATTATTTAGACAAAAGTTTAAAAGTTTTACAAAAACAAATTTTAGCTCTTAATCTTAGCTTAAATGCTGCAAATTTGGCTTTTGAAAGCGTAGATAAAAAATACCAAGCAGGACTTGTTTCTTATGTGGAATATCTTCAAGCTTTAGAGGCTAAATTTAAAGCACAAAGCGATTTAGAGCTTGCCAAAAATGAATTTGAAATTACTAAAGCAAATTATTATTTTAATGCGGGTATAGATCTTAATTCAAAGGTTAAAGAATGAAAAAAATTCTATTTTTACTTCTTGCTTTTAATTACGCCTTTGGCGAAGAAATTTACGCAAGTTTCAATGTAGAAGCATCAAAACAAAGCAAACTTGCCCTTGAAAGTATAGGTTTAGTTCAAAAAATTCCTGTAGAAATTGGACAAAAAGTCAGCAAAGGAGAACTTTTACTTGCTCTTGATCAAGAAAGTGAAAAAATAGCTCTTCAAAATGCTCAAAATTCTTATCAACTTGCCCTTGTAGAATACGAAAATACCAAAAGCAGAATGCAAAAAATCAAAGCTGTAGAAAATGTTATAGACAAACAAAGCTATGAAGATATGAAAGCTAAATTTGATGCAGCTAATTTAAATTTAATCAAAGCAAAAATCAATATAGCTTATTATAAAAATATCATGGCAAAAAAAGAATTGCGTGCACCTTATGATGCTATTATCGCAAACAAATTTATACAAGTGGGCGAAGGAGTAGGAGGAGTAGCTCAACCTTTAATAGAAATTTTTTCCTATCCGCAAAGCAAACTGATTTTAAGTTTTGATGAAAAATACAAAGATAAGGTTAAATTAGGCGATGATTTCTTTTATAAAATCGATCAAAATGGTACAGAATTTAAAGGAAAAATCAGCCTTATCTATCCAAGTATAGAAGTAAAAACAAGAAAAATTTATGCTGAAGTGCAAACTACAAATTTAACACCAGGGCTTTTTGGCGAAGGTAGAATCATCACTAAAGATTAAAAATGTTTAAACTAGCTATAAACCGACCAATTACTGTGCTAATGTTTTTCTTAGCTCTTATGATTTTTGGGCTAATCTCTGCTTTTAGCATGAGTGTAAATTTATTTCCTAATGTTTCCATACCTCTTATAAAGATTACAAGCAAGGTTAATGGGGACTTAAATTTCGTAGAATCAAAAGTCACCAAAGAGATAGAAAATGCTTTAAGTGAAATTGATGGAGTAAAAACCATAACCTCAGCTGCGTATGATAATTTTAGTGTGAGTGTAGCGGAGTTTAAACTGGGTAAAAATCTTGAAGTAGCTGCTAATGATGTGCGTGATAAAATAGGAACTTTAAGCCTACCTTCTAAGCCTGAAATTGAAAAAATCAGTTCAGATTCTGGTTCTGCTATTTCACTTTTTTTATATTCTAAAGATAAATTACAACTCATGCGTGAAGTCAATGATAAAATAAAACCTTTTTTGCAAAGAGTTGAAGGAGTAGGTAAAATCGAAGCCAAGGGGTTTTTAGAACCCCAAATTCGCATAGAATTAAAACCAAACGAACTTAGAAAATACAATCTTAACGCCCTTGATGTAGCAAATATCATCAAAAGTCAAAATTTTAAACAAGCCCTAGGCGAACTTAATAACAATCAAGATAACTATATCATCAAAGGCTATTTTGAAGCCACAAATTTAGAAGAACTTAGCAATCTTCGCATAAAAACAGGAGTATTTTTAAGCGATATTGCTAATATTTCAAGCCTTTATGAAGATGAAAAACAAAGTGCTTTATACGAAGGTAAAGAAGGGGTGCTTTTAGAACTCGGAAAAATCACAAATTATAATACCCTTGAAATGATTAAAAATGTCAAAAATGCCTTGCCTATTTTAGAAAAACAAATTCCAAAAGATATAAGTATCAATGTGCTTTATGATAAAAGCTTAAATATCCAAAAGCACCTTTCTCAAGTGATTTTTGATATGGTTTTGGGGATTTTTCTAACCCTTGTTATCGTGTTTTTATTTTTAAGAAATTTAAGTGCAACTCTCATTGCTTGCATAGCTATACCTACTTCTATCATTTCAACTTTTTTTATTATCGATCTTTTAGGTTATGATTTAAACCGCTTAACTTTCATAGCTTTAACCTTAAGCATAGGAATTTTTATCGATGATGCTATAGTAGTGATTGAAAATATTGCTAAAAAACTAAAAACTTATCCGCCTTTACAAGCTGCTTTTTTAGGTATCAATGAAATAGGTTTTAGCGTTTTAAGCATCAGTATAGTTTTACTTTGTGTTTTTATCCCTATTTCTTATATGAACTCTATACCAGGGCTTTTTTTTAATGCCTTAGGCATAAGCGTTGCAAGTGGGATAGTGATAAGCTTTTTGGTTTCTGTATTTTTAATACCTAGTATTGGAGCAAGATTTTTAAATCCAAAAGAAAGCAAGTTTTATGAAAAAACAGAAGCTTTTTTTGAAAAAATAGAGCAAAAGTATGAAAATTTACTCTATAAAATTTTACAAAATAAAGCAAAATTTATCCTAGCCACTCTTGTTTTTGTAGGGCTTTCTTTTGCTTTAGCTACTCGCATAGGGCTTGATTTTTTACCTATGGAAGATGATAGCGAAATTCAAGTTTTACTTGAAAGTAAAAAAGATTTAAGTTTAGAAGCCATGAAAGAAAAAAGTTTAAATTTGCTTGAAAAAATCAAAAATGATAGCAATGTCAAATACGCTTTTTTACTTGTAGGCTATGATGATGCCAAAGATGCTACAAAGGCTAAAATTTATGTTAAACTTAAAAATTTAGACGAAAGAAATTTAAGACAAAGCACTATAGTAAGTTTATATCGTCAAAAATTTCAAGATGAAAGTTTAAAAATCAAAATTTTAGAACTTCCAAAGATAGAGGGTGCAGGCATTGATGATCCCGTGCAGTTTTTAATCTTAGGAGATGATTTAAACACTCTAAAAGAAGCAGCTTCTCGAGCAAAAGAAATTTTAGGCACTAATGCACGCATTGTAGATATAAGCGATAATGCCAATGCTACAAAAGATGAAGTAGCCTTACGCATCAACAAAGAAAAAGCTAAACTTTTAGATGTCAATCCTGAATATATCGCTGGGGTTTTAGGGTATTCTTTCTCACAACTTAGCGTAGGAAGTATGGATAGAGGCAATTCAAAAGATGATATTATCCTAAGTTTTGCTCCAGAATTTAAAAAAGACATAGAAGCTTTAAAACGCATTAGTATTAAAAACAACCAAGGTGTAAATTTAGAACTTTCAAGCGTGGTGGATTTTATATACAGCAAAGATTTAAAAACTATCAATCGTTACAATAAAAACCGCTCTGTGAAAATCACAGCTGGAGTAAATGATCTTTCCTTAGGAGCGGTGCAAAAACTTTTACTAGATAATATGGATAAAATTTTAAATAACAATGCAAATCTTAGCTATGCTTTTTCAGGCTTTATCAATCTTTTAGGTGAAACCGTGCAAGGTTTTGCTATGGCAGTAGTACTTGCTTTTGTTTTAATTTATCTTGTTTTAGCCGCACTTTATGAAAGTTTTATTCTGCCTTTAATCATCATGATAACCATGCCTTTAGCCTTTGGCGGAGCTTGTATAGGGCTTTTTATCACAGGGCATAATTTTTCGCTTTTTGTACTTATTGCCATCATCTTACTTTTTGGCATGGTGGGGAAAAATGCTATTTTACTTGTGGATGTGACCAATAAAAAATGCCATGAAGGTTTAGATCCCGATAAAGCTCTTTTAATCGCTGGAAAATCACGCTTAAGGGCTATATTGATGACAACTTTTGCTATGATTTTTGCCATGCTCCCACTCGCTCTTTCAAGGGGTGCGGGCTATGAAGCCAATTCTCCTATGGCAATAGCCATTATCTTTGGGCTTATAAGTTCGACTTTGCTTACCTTACTCGTAGTACCTGCACTTTTTAAATTTTGTTTTAAACTAGATAGTAAATTAAGAAAAATTTATGAGAGAGAAAAATTAAATTAACCAAAATGATTAATTTAATTTTTTTAAGTATTATTCTTATAAAGTGCTTTTAAGTTATCATAGGCGATTTGTATTTTTTCAAACTGTTCTCTTGCGTAAGCTTTTTCTATTGCACTTTTTCCTTGATGAAAATCAGGATGATAAAGTTTTACCAAAATCAAATATTTTTGTCTGATTTCACTAAGATCATTTTGCGGAGTGCATTCTAAAGTATTAAAATAATTACTAAAAAGCTTAGCTAAAGCATTAAATTTCCATTTCATATTTTCTTTATTGTGAATATTTTGGCGAAATTTTTTATACTCTTCGCGGTCAACTTCAAAATTCACGCAATATTTTAAATGCTCGCTCTCATCTGCAAAAGCTTCAAAAAGTTCAAGGGTATTCTCGTTTTTATATTCTAAAATTAGAATATTTGTCATTTTATTGTATTCTATATTATGATCTTGAAAATAATTTCTTATATAAGTAACGAATAATTTTTCATTAGAACTTAACTTCATCAAAATTCTACCCGCAGCAAAATCAATCTTGATAAACAACATAGGCTTAAGCATATTATTTTGCTCAAAATTTAATCTAAAAGTTTTAAAATGAGCATCTTGTAAATTCTCTATACCTTCGTTTGTACTTTTGCGATATTTTTGATCTAAAACTTTTAAGAAATAACGACGCTGTGGAATTTCATTTTCTTCAAAAAAAGAAAAAATTTTATTTTTTCGTCCTATGACCTTTGTGAAATTTTTGGTAATCAAGTCTTTAAAATACTGAAATACGCTAATATCATCTGTATTAACATTGATAGTTTCTAAAGTTTGCACGATTTGCATCTATTTCTCCCATAAAACCTCATTTTCAAAAAGCTCTTTAGTGCCTTTTAAAATTTCATTGGGTGTATAATCGGCTTTATAAGATAAAGATTGACACTTTTTTACAAAATACCCGAGATAAATATAATCTAAGTTCATTTTTTTAGCTATTTGTATTTCATTGAGCAAAGAAAATTTACCCAAAGAAAAATACGAAAAATCAGGATCATAAAAACAATAAATGCTTGAAATTCCATCCTCTAAAATATCAATCAAATCAACACAAACGAGCTTATCTTCTATATAAAATGCAAGCTCATATCCAAAATTCATAAAACCATCGACATAAAGATTATAATACTGTTTAAAGCTTAAATCATAACGCTTCCAGTTCTTTTTTTCTTCCATAAAACGATGGTATTTATCATATAAAAACAAATGTTCATTGCTTAAATTGGGTGTTCTAAGTATAACTTTGGTGTTAATATTTTTATTTATAACCCTTCTTTCACTTCTTGAAAAATTATATTCATTAACTAAAATTCTAAGACTTAAACATTCATCACAATCTTTACAAATAGGGCGTGAAAAATACCTACCAAAACGACGCCAACCTCGTTTTATTAGCTCATTATTGATTTCTTTAGGGCAATTTTCAATGTATTTATACTCTATTCTTGAGCGTTTATCTTTTAAGTAAGGACACTGATCTTCAAGAGTACAAAAACCAATCTCAAGCATTAAATTTTCTTAATATCTGCATTTTTGATAAATTCGGAAAATTCATCCTGTAGTTTTTCTTGCTTTAAGAAAATTTCTTGCATTTCCTTATCTATATTTGTTTCTTGATTTTTTTCGCGAATATCTTTAGCTAGTTTTTCTAAATTTTTTACGCTTGCGCTACTCTTACTTGATTTCTTTGCTAATTTTGGAGTATTGGTGTTAGCTTGCATTTCTTTTTTAATACTTTTAAGACTGTCTAAAAAATCCATCTATTATTCTCTGCTTTCTCGTATTTTTTTAAGCGTAGCAGCTATTGCAGCTATAACTTCTTCTTTATTTTCTTGATGACGATCTTCTGTTTTTTCTAATAATTCTTGCATATGTGTTTCTATGAAAGAGGTGTCTAAATACCCTCTTCTAAATTCTCTTGTTTTTGTAATAGCGATTAAAAATGGTATCGTTGTTCTAATATCATCAATCACAAATTCCTTCAAAGCACGCTCAAGTTTATTAACCGCTAAATCATAACTTGTTGCTTTAATAATAAGCTTTGCAAGCATGGAATCATAATAAGGCGGTACAGTATAGTCTTTATAAATATGACTATCAACCCTAACAGATGGTCCAAGAGCTGGGTAGTATTCTCCTATTTTTCCAGGACTTGGAATAAAATTTTTCCATACATTTTCAGCAGTAATTCTAGCTTCAATAGCAAAACCCCTAGGTTTAATATCGCTTTGTTCTAAGTCCAAAATTTCTCCTGCTGCAATGCGAATTTGTCTTACAATAAGATCAATACCTGTAATTTCTTCAGTAATTGGATGTTCAACTTGAATTCTTGTATTCATTTCCATAAAATAAAAGCGATTATAATCATCAAGTAAAAACTCTATAGTTCCAGCATTTGTATAACCTACGGCCTTAGCAGCTGCCACAGCTGTAACACCCATGGTTTTTCTAAGATTATCTGAAATTCCAGGGCAAGGTGCTATCTCAATTACCTTTTGATGTCTTCTTTGGATAGAACAATCCCTTTCACAAAGATGGATAATATTTCCATAGTTATCTCCTAAAATTTGAAATTCTATATGTCTGGGATTAACTACATATTTTTCCATAAATACTTCATCATTATTAAAGTATGTTAAAGCTTCTCTTTTGCAAGATTCAAAAGCATTTTCAAGATCTTGTTCTTTATGAACAACGCGAATTCCACGTCCACCTCCACCACCTGAAGCTTTTAAAATAACAGGATAACCAATCTTCTCAGCAAAAATTTTAATTTCTTCCATGCTATAGGAATTTAATTTTTCAGTCCCTGGAACAATAGGTATGCCATTTTTAGCCATTAACTTACGAGCGATATTTTTATTTCCCATCTTATGGATTACTTCAGATTTTGGACCTATAAAAATAATTCCAGCATCTTCACAAGCCTTAGCAAATTCGTAATTCTCACTTAAAAATCCATAACCAGGATGGATCGCATCAGCACCACAAGCCTTAGCAATCTCAACAATGCGAGTAACATCTAAATATCCTCTTATAGCATCCGTTCCTATGCGATAAGCCTCATCTGCGATTTTTACATGCAAACATTCACGATCAGGCTCTGTAAAAACTGCAACACTTTTAATATGTAAATCTCTACAAGCACGGATTACTCTAACAGCTATTTCAGCTCTATTTGCTATGAGAATTTTATGGATTTGATTCATAATTTGCCTTTTTTGTTATATTTTTATTGTTAATTTTAGCAAATTTTCCTTACAAAAACTTAGCAAAAAATTTAATTTATTTTAGTTATAATAAAACTTTTTAAAATTTTAATTCCAATAAAGAAAAGTTATAATTATAATGGTTGCTGATAAAAGATTATTTTATTTAAGTTGTATTTTAATCACCATAGGAATAGTATTTTCATACTCTCTTACAGCTTTTACTGTTCTTTTTCTTGACTATAGTGAGTTTCATTTTTTTATTCGTCAGCTATTTTTTGGAATTAGTGGCATACTTATAATGTTTTTTATTTCTCGATTGGATCCTGATAAAGCACTTTCTAAAAAAATTATTTTAGCTATTTTGATTATTTCTTTTATCTTTATCATCATTTTGCCATTTTTACCTTCTGCATTAGCAACAGCTAGCGGAGGAGCTAAACGCTGGATACGCTTAGGCCCACTCTCTATCTCTCCTGTGGAATTTTTTAAAATAGGATTGATTTATTTTTTAGCATGGAGCTATACAAGGCGTATTGATGATAGTAAAAAAGCTATCAGACACGAGGCTTTAATTCTTCTGCCTTATTGTATCTTAGCTTCTATAGTTATAGGATATATTTATATCACTCAAAACGATTTAGGACAAAGCGTAATTTCTTTCTTTTTGATTCTAGCTTTAGCTTTTTTTGCAGGAGCTAGTAAAAGGCTTTTTGCTTTTGGAACTTTAATCATTATGATGATAGGTATAATGGTAATTTTTAGCAACCAAAGAAGAATTCAAAGAATCGCTTCTTGGTGGGGGAATATACAAGATGCTTTTTTACCTATGCTTCCTGATTGGCTAGCAAATGCTTTAAGAGTAAGTAGCAACAGCGAGCCTTATCAGATTTCGCACTCTTTAAATGCTATAGCCCATGGAGGAATGTTTGGTGAAGGCCTAGGACTTGGAACTTTTAAATTAGGCTTTTTAAGTGAAGTGCATACTGACTTTGTTCTTTCAGGAATTACTGAAGAAATAGGACTCTTAGGTCTTGGAGTTATTTGCTATATTTATCTTTGGATGATTTTAAGAATTTTTAGAATTGCAGGAAGATGCGAAGCTAAACAAGATTTTATTTTTTGTTCAGGCATAGCCTTACTTTTACTTTTTTCTTTCTTTATGAATGCTTTTGGTATTATTTCTCTTACTCCACTAAAAGGTGTAGCGGTTCCACTTTTAAGCTATGGAGGAAGTTCAATGTGGGCAATTTGCATAGGCATAGGATATGTATTAATGATTTCAAAAAAGGTTAAATTATGACAATAGCTTTAACAGGTGGCGGAACTGGAGGGCATTTAGCCATAGTGCGTTGCTTATTAGAAAGCGCAATTAAAAAAAATATAGAATGTGTATACATAGGCAGTCAAAATGGTCAAGATAAAGCTTGGTTTGAAAATGAAATACGCTTTAAGGAAAAATTTTTTTTAAGCTCTAAAGGAGTGGTTAATCAAAGCAAATTTGGCAAAATCAGTTCTTTACTCCACACCTTAAAACTCTCCAAAGATTGTAGAGAAATTTTTAAAAAATACCACATCCAAGCCGTTTTTAGTGTAGGTGGATATAGTGCAGCTCCTGCATCTTTTGCAGCTTTATTCTCACATTTGCCTCTTTTTATACACGAACAAAATTCAAAAAGCGGCTCTTTGAATATGCTTTTAAAACCTTTCGCTACAAAATTTTTTAGCGCCTTTGAAAAAGAATTTAGTCCTTATCCTGTGGCAAATAAATTTTTTGATAATGCTAGGACTCGCACAGAATTAAAAAATATTATTTTCCTAGGAGGATCACAAGGAGCTAGCTTTATAAACGAACTAGCTTTAAATCTCGCCCCAAAGCTTCAAAACCAAAATATTAAAATCATTCATCAATGCGGAAAAAATGATTTTGAAAAATGCAAAAAACACTACCAAAGCTTAAATATCCAAGCTGATGTTTTTGACTTTAGTTCAAATTTGGAAGAAAAAATGAAAAATGCGGATCTAGCTATATCAAGAGCAGGTGCAAGCACCCTTTTTGAACTTTGCGCTAACACCTTGCCTGCTATTTTCATACCTTATCCTTATGCAGCTAAAAATCATCAATACTTTAATGCTAAATTTTTACAAGATCAAGCTTTATGTCAAATTTTCACGCAAGACTCGATCAATCTTGATGATTTTTTAAAAGCAATGTTAAAACTTAACTTAGAAGATATTTCTACAAGATTGCAAAATATAGCACAAAAAAATGGTGGGGATATTTTACTAGAAAAAGCACTATCTGATAACTTGGCTTTTATAAGATAAATATCCAAAGATATTTACCAAAACCCCTACAAAAATCAACATCAAAATAGCAAGTGAAAAATTCTCAAATTTATCGTGTAAAAAACCTATAATCCACTGCCCTTGTGCTGCGATTAAATATCCAAAACCTTGAGCTAAAGCAGAAAGCTTTGCTGCTACTTGAGTATTTGAACTTTTTTGAGCGATAAAAAGTAGTGCAATACCAAAAACCCCACCCCATGGAAAGCCCATGATAAAAGCACTAATGATAATAGAAGTTTTACTATCAAAAACAAAAAGCATGGCAAAAGCAATTACATACATACTACACAAACTTGCTATATAAGGAGTATGTAAATTTTGCCTTAATTTTCCTAAAAGCAATGGGCCAAAAAGGGACACTGGAGCTGCAACAAGTTGAGCAAAAAGAACCATATTTGTAGCAAATTCTTTATCAAAACCTTTTTCTACAACGATTTGAACATACCAAAAAAACAAAGAATAAGCTAAAAAACTTTGAAATCCCATAAAAAGGGTAATCTTCCAAGTGGTTGCATTTGTAAAAAGATTGATTTTTTTAGAACTTTTTTTCTTAGCACGAAAAAATCTACCATTTTTAGCTTGAGGATAATAAACCACCAAAGCTACAAAAGAAAAAATCGCCCAAAAAAACATAGCACCTGCTAAATCAAACACGCTAAGTAAAGGTATAGCTAAAGCTACCCCTGCTATAGAAGAAATACTTAAAATAAGACTATAAACCCCCATCATACTTGCTATTTTTTTAGGAAATTTTTCTTTAATAAAACTAGGCAATAAAACATTAGCGATTGCTATACCACAACCTATGCCTAACATACCCAAAAATAAGCCATATATCCCTGTATAAGAACGCAAAATTTCGCCAATAAAGATCAAAAAAATCCCCACGATAATAGCCCTAATAGGTGAAAAATATCCCACTATAAAAGAAATACTTCCAAAGGCTATCAAAGGTAAACTTGTAAGCACTCCTGCAAAAGTAGAATTTAACCCATACGCATCTTTAATCACATCTATTATAGGCCCTATAGCGGTAATAGGAGCACGCAGATTAAAAGCTACAATCACAACGATGAAAAAATTAAGCCAAAAAATCTTTTTTTGAATACTACTCATAAGATAATCTTTCTTTGCAAACTTGGATATATGTTTTTAAGTCTTTTTCTTTCATTAAAATTTCACGCATACAAATACCTGCTATATTCATATCTTTAAAATTTTCTATATTTTGAGCATTGATACCGCCTATAGCATAAAGTGGAATTTGACTAAATTCAAGCAGAGATTTTAAAAAATCAAGCCCTTTAGGTTCTAAACCCGCCTTACAAGAACTTTCAAAAATATGCCCTACAAAAGCATAATTTACCTTATAACTCATCGCCTCTAAAAGCTCTTCTTTGCTATGGACTGAAGTACCAAGTATATGAAAATATTTTATTAATTTAGGCTCTTTTCTTAGCAAAGAAAGCGGTGCGTGAAAATAACGATGCCCTAATTTTAAACAAACCTTATCAAAAGAATGCAAAAAACAAGTCACTTTTTGCTTTGTGCAAATGCTTAAAACTTCTTTTGCTAAATCATAATACTCAAACTCGCTTAAATCTTTTTCTCTTAAAACTATAGC
Source organism: Campylobacter sp. US55 (assembly GCF_004378955.1). Classification (NCBI taxonomy): domain Bacteria; kingdom Pseudomonadati; phylum Campylobacterota; class Epsilonproteobacteria; order Campylobacterales; family Campylobacteraceae; genus Campylobacter; species Campylobacter sp. US55. The sequence goes on along the minus strand of NZ_RYYF01000001.1, from coordinate 250,695 downwards.
ATCTACCTTAGCCTTAGCAAGTTTTTCAATCTGCTTTAAGAAGTCTATTTCTACACATTTTCTATCGCTTATAGCGATGATTTTTTTATCCCACATAAATGCTATCACTCATCACAGCTTGTAAATTTGATCTTTTAAGCATAGCTAAAATTTCATCTACACTCCTATCATCTGAAATTTCAAACTGCTCATCGCCCTTTTTCTCGCCCTTATGCTCACCTATACCCACACTCACTCCTGCACTCATTTTAGTAGCGCCAAGCTTGATAACCTCATCTCTAAAACCTATTCTTTCACGACTTGAAATGGTAATACCCGCAAAAGGCAAAAAGAGTCTATAAGCACAAAGTACTTGCAAAAGGCGTTTTTCACTCACATCTTTAGGATGGATTTTAGCATTATTGATAATAGGTCTTAAACGTGGTACTGAAATAGAAATTTCAGCATGCGGATAAGCTTGTTGTAAAAAATGCGCATGAAGTGCCGTAGCAAGGGCATCTTTTCTAAAATCATCTATACCTAAAAGTGCCGCAAAAGCCACTCCACGCATACCTGCTTTTAAAGCTCTTTCTTGAGCATTAAAGCGATAAGGAAAAATGCGTTTTTCACCACCTAAATGAATTTTAGAATATTTTAAAGGATTGTAAGTTTCTTGAAAAACAGTCACATAATCACAACCCTTTTCATGCAAAATTTTATATTCTTCTTCATTCATAGGATAAATTTCAACGCCTACAACCTTAAAATACTCTCTAGCAATCTTGCAAGCATTTGCTATATATTCTACACTTGCAAACTCCCTACCCTCACCTGTTAGCATTAAAATTTCCTCTAAACCACTTTTAGCAATAGCTTGCATTTCTTCATGAATTTCAGCTTCACTTAGCTTAGCTCTTGCGATTTTATTACCTTTTTGAAAACCACAATAAACACATTTAGAATTACAATAATTTGACAAATAAAGTGGGGTAAAAAGAGAGATAGAATTTCCAAAATATTTTTGCTTGACTTTAGCGGATTTAAAGGCTAATTCTTCTATGAAATCTTCTGCCGCACTTGAAAGCAAGGCTTTTAAATGCTCTATGTTTAAATGTGTTTGATTTAAAGCATTTTTAACATCTTTGGCGCTAAATTGACTCTCATCATAGCTTTGAACTTGAGTTAAAACCTTGTTTAAAATTTCGCTTTTTATTTCCTGCATATGAGGTAAATACTGCATATAATCTTGCATGATTAATCCCTTAAAAAGCCTGTTAATGGAGAACTTGCTTTAGCCTCGCTCACACTTGCTAAACCTGCTAAAAAAGCCGCTCTTCCTGCATTTACCGCCAAAGAAAAAGCTCTAGCCATCAAGGCTATATCTTTAGCTTCAGCTATAGCTGTATTTACCATCACCGCACTTACTCCCATTTGCATAGCTTCACAAGCTTGCGCAGGACTTCCAATACCCGCATCTACAATGATAGGCAAATCAATTTCATTAAGCAAAATTTGTATAAATTCCTTAGCACATAAGCCTTTATTGCTCCCAATAGGTGCTGCCAAAGGCATGATAGCCGCAGCTCCTGCATCACGCATAGCTCTAGCTGCGTAAAGATCAGCATGCATGTAAGGTAAAGGCGTAAAGCCCTCTTTAGCTAAAAGCTCGCAAGCTTTAATCGTTTCATAATTATCAGGCAGCAAATACCTACTATCGCTTATCACTTCTATCTTGATAAGTTCTCCACAACCAAGCTCTCTTGAAAGCCTTGCAATACGTAAGGCTTCATCGGCGTTTCTTGCACCTGAAGTGTTGGGTAAAAGTGTGATATTTTTAGGGATATAATCAAGTATATTAGCAATTTCCCCTGTATTTGCACGGCGTAAGGCTAGAGTGATAATCTGTGCTTTAGCTTCTTCTATGGCTGATTTTATAAGCTCTAGCGAATATTTTCCAGAACCTAAAATAAATCTTGAATCAAACTCGTATTTACCTATTTTTAATTTATCATTTTTTAAATTTTCTTGCATTTTTACTCCTTATTTGCTAAAAGCTCTAAAACAAGATTGCTTTGATGTCCTGCGCAAATATTTACCCTTGGTGCCATAAGTCCATTTCCTAGCTTAGCACCATTTACCAAATCCCCACATACATAGAAATTTTTAGCAATTTTTCTTGTTTGTATGCTGTTGCTATCACCATAGCCCGCAAGCCCTGAAGCACAGATTAAAATACTATCTTTGTAAAATCTATGAAAATTTTGCGCCATCATCGCTTTTGCGATAGCACTATCAAAGGCTTCACAAACTATATCTATATCTTTAAACAAAGACTTTAAATTATCCTCATCGATTTTTAAAGTGCAAATTTCAACGCTAATATAAGGGTTAATCTCGCTAATTTGCTCTTTTAAAGCTTCGGTTTTAAATTTACCCAAATCACTTACACGGTAAGCTTGACGATTCAAATTACTAGGTTCAATCACATCAAAATCAATCAGCTTTAAATACCCCACTCCACTTCTTGCCAAATTTATCGCTATATGTGAGCCAAGCCCACCTAAACCACAAACTGCCACGCGCCCATTTTTAAGTTTATCGTGAAGCTTTGGAGTGTGTCTTGCTCTCATCATAGCATCTAGTGCATCTTTTGGAGGTAAAGTATTTCTTTCTATGCAAAAAAGCTCATCATCTTCGTTTAAAGCGATATTCTCTTTTGTTGCAAAACCATTGATAATCCATACATCATTTTCATTTTTGCTGATATTTTCAAAAAATTCCAAACTTGTTTTAAAGTCTGTATCAAGTTCTTTACCATTAAATTTCACTCTCATCAACCGCCTCCTACAAAACTTACGATTTCAGCTTTATCGTTTTCTTTTAAAATCAAATTTTCAAATTCGCTTTTTGGTATAATCTCTCCATTTAATTCTAAAGCGATAAGTTCGATTTTAAAACCTTTTTCTTTAATAAAATCCATAAATCTAAGCTCTTTAAGCTCAAATTTTTCTCCATTGATAATCATTTTAAACCTTTAAAAATTTTCTATCAAGTCTTTAAAAACAAGGCAAAGTTTTTCAAATTCTTCTATACTTACTCTTTCATCAATAGCGTGAATTCTATCATTACAAACTCCAAATTCCACTACCTTTACACCGTATTTTGCAAAATACCTTGCATCACTTGTACCGCCTTTGGTATTAAGCTCTGGCACTTCATGAGTGATTTTTTGAACGCTTTCATTCATTTTTTGAACGATTTTATTATCGATATTTGTCAAAAAAGCTTCGCTTGATTGTTTTAGCTCTAACTCATAGTTTAAACCATGACAAATTTTTTCTACATAACTTTTTACATCTTCTAAACTTGTATCAGGGGAATTGCGAACATTAAACATAAGTTTTAAATCATTTGGCGTAACATTACACACCCCCATACCTCCGCGAATATCGGTAATAACGATTTTTGAAGGACTAAATTCAGCACTTCCAGGATCAAGATCAAAACCCGCTAAAAGCTTTAAAACCGGTGCAAAATCATGCACAGGATTGATACATTTTTCAGGATAAGCAACATGCCCTTGTTTTCCGCGGATTAAAAGTTTTCCATTGATAGAACCACGACGCCCTATTTTGATACTATCGCCGATTTTTTTAACACAGGTTGGCTCGGCAACCACGGCATAATCAGGTAGCATATCTCTTTCTTGCATCCATTCTAAAACAGCCTTAGTTCCATATATAGCTTCGCCTTCTTCATCACTTGTTAAAATAAGACTCAGTCTTGCTCCTTTAAAATCCGCATTCTTTGCCGCATCTACAAAGGCTGCTACTCCGCTTTTCATATCTTGAGCACCTCTTGCATAGATAAAGCCTTCTTTTTCCATAGGCACGAAAGCATCGCTACTCCAACCCTCGCCTGCAGGCACCACGTCTACATGCCCACCAAAAGCTAAATGCTCACCCTCATCTTTAAATTTTTTAGTGAGTAAAAGGTTTTTAATGCCTTCTTTTTCTATAAAAAAAGCTTCAAAATCACTCAGTTCCATAGCGATGAAATTTAAAGCTCCATCATCATTTGGCGTAACAGATTTAAATTTTAAAAGTTCGATTAAAAATTCTTTTGCATTCATTTTTTATCCTAAGAAAGTTTTATATAATAAATTAAGAGCAAAATACTCTATAATTATAGCTGAAATTATATTGATTATAAAAACAACTTTTGCACTAAAAACATGACTATATCTTGCCACCACAAAGGCTAAAGCACTTACCCAAAAAAGTATAGCCACAACAAGCCCTAAAGTCATCAAATAAGCATGATCACTACTTAAAACCACGCTTGCAGCACTAAGCCAAAATCCTATCACAAAAGGATTTGAACCATTTAAAAAAGCTCCTTTAATATAACTTTTCAAAAGACTTTCTTTAAATTCTTTATGCTCTAAATTTAAGCTTTCTTTCTTTTTTCTTAGCATCAAGTACGCCATATAAGTTAAAAAACAAAAACCAAAAATCGCCAAAGAACGCATAAAAATAACATTGTCTAAGAAATTTAAAAGCCCAAATTGAAGCAAAAAAAGATAAAGCATATCTATACTAAATGCTCCAAGTCCTACAACTATGGAATTTTTAAAAGCTTTTAGTGCATAAGTTAAAATCAAAATATTTACAGGTCCAAAAGGAACACTCACTCCAAAGCCCAAAAAAACTCCACTTAAAAAAGAATCAAACATTACCATCTTTCATAAAATTTTCTATATCAAGTGCGATTTTATCAATAGTGCTTATAATATCTTCTATATAGATTTTATCAAAATACCGCTCTAAATTCGCATCTTTTTCGTAGATATTTAAAATACTTTTTTCGCACATTGAAGCATAACACCCTACAGGCAAAACCGCCCCACTTGTGCCTATGCTGATAAAAAGCGAAGTTTGATTTAGCAAAGAATAAAGCGTAGCATAAGCAGGAGCTTGCTCTTCAAACATGACTATATTGTGTCTTAAATCCTTACTTTTGCATTTTGGGCATTGTTTATCTGTGATTTTTTCATAACCTATATTAAAAATTTCTTCGCATTTTAAGCAGCGAAGTTCGGGCAAAAAGCCATGCAAATGTACTACATCTTTACACCCTGCACGCTCTAGCAAATCATCTACATTTTGCGTGATAACAAAAAGATTTTTACCCCATTTTTCTTTTAATTGTGCGATTTTTTCATGAGCATGATTTGGCTTTACATTTTGAAGTTGCGCCCTTCTTGCATCGTAAAAATCAAGTACTTTTTTAGGATTTTTTCTAAAACCTGTTGCAGAGCAAACCTCCATCACATCGTATTCTTCCCAAAGCCCGTCATTGTCTCTAAAAGTTTTAAGCCCGCTTGGAGCAGACAAACCCGCTCCGCTTAATATCATAATGTTTTTCATAGCTAAACCTTATAAAATTTACAAAGTTTAGCGAAAAATGCTTTAAGAAAATAAATATTTTTGCAAGATTTTTTCTTTTTCTTTTTCTAATCTATCAAGTTCTATTTTATATTCATTGATTTTTTTCTCAATCTTGTCAGTTATATCTGCTATTTGATCTTGAAATTCTAAAGAAGGAAGTTTAACCCTTAATGCTTTTATTCTATCTATTGAAGCTCTAAGTTTTCTTGAAAATCCTTGTTTTTTACCAGCTTCATTTAAAATAAAACTTATGTATTTAGCATTTATTTTTGTATCATCAACCCTTAATACCCCACAATGATCAGTTGGATAAAACTTTTTATTTTTTGGCATAAATCCCACCATCCAATCTCCATCTATACCCCACAAAACAGAATCATTATCATAATCTTGCAAAATTTCTTTATTAACAAATCCAAATACTTCCAATACATTTGCACTATAAACAGGAATTTGTCCATTTTCAAGCAGCTCATTATTTAAAACTCTTTTTCCAATACTTAGTTTAAAAATTGGATTTGATAAAGCATATTCTTTAATTGTTTTATTAAATGATGATAAAAATTCACTATCCAAATTTATTTTACACAAATTATTAATTTTATCTAAAATAGAATTTAGTTCATATTCTTGATTGTCCTCTATGATGCCGCATTTTTGAAGCATTGCCTTGATTAGGTTTTGATACTCTTTTATACTCAAACTTAAAGTATTATACTGCTCTTCTACTTCTTCACACTCTGCTACGATTTGTTTTTGAATTTCAAGCGGTGGTTTTGGAATAACCATATTTTGCAAGATTCCTAAATTTATATTTTGTTGCGAAGTTGTAATAACTTCGTTATATAATTGAAATTTAAAATAATCAATAGCATACATAAGATATTTATTTATAAATTCTTCATTTGGAATAATAGCTACTATAGCTTGATTTGTTGTCATATCTTCGCCTAATATTCCAACTCTACCAATAGTTGCATAAATTGAAACAACAACAGCACCTTTTTGTATCATTTTTGCATTAGAATTCTTAAAACCCTCTCTTGTAATTTTTTCTTTAGTATCCATAATAACTTGACGATTAGAGTAATCGCTAATTGTTAGCCACTTAATATCCCCATTCCAATAATTTATATTTTTTCTTGATGGTGTTCCTCCCATGAAAAAATCTCCACAAATTTTCAATTTAACCAATGGGTATTGAGACTTTATTTCTTCTCTTTGAGTTTTTGGATTTAAACTTATAGCTTTATTAAATTCCACTTTTTCAAAATCTATCATATCAACAAGCCTTGCTTTTGTAGCATAAGTCTGTAATTCTTGCGGGATAACATCAAGCGTATTTAAAAAAGATTTGTAGATTAAAGTATTAAGCTTAGTTTCATTTTGCGGATTGCCTCTTTCAAAAAGTGGGCTCAAATAAGGTTCGTGCAATTCTTTTAAACCTTCATCACCTTTTCTATTGCTCCACTCATAACCTAAAAATTTCTTTTGTTCTTTTATATCACTTGGGGATTTTATGATTAAAACTTCTTGATTAAGACTTAGACAAAAATAAAGCAATTTATCCTTTTCTATTGCCTGAGCATAAGCTAAAAAGGCTTTATCTTCTAAATCTTGCTTATCTTTACTTTCTTTATAAATTTTAGATTCTTTAAGTTTTTTATAATCACTTGTTTGCCTAAATGCATTGCGATAATCTTTAAAGGCTTCTAGCTCTGCAAGATTAGAATCTAAGTTTCCATTTAAAAAATTGCTATAAAGCTCTTTATCAAATTTTCTAAAATCACAATACGCACTTAGATAATTTTGATAAAAGTTTTCATTGTCTTTTAAATTTTCAGCTTCTATGCGTTCTTTAATCAAACTATAATCTTGAGAAATAAGATGATTTTCTTGTTTAAAAGTTTCTTTTTTGCGTAAAAATAAAATAATCGTATTTGTCCCTGTTGCTCCAAATGTTTGATTACCTAGCTCTACAATGGCAATAAAATCAAAATTTTGAAACAATATTTCTCTTGTATTTTTATAAATAGAATCTTTATTTAAAATAGAACTTGGCAAGATAATAGCAGCTTTAGCATTATCATTTAAAATTTGATTTGCTCGCTCACAAAAAAAGCATTCGATAGAATTATTTGTTTCTATGTTTATATCATCGTTAAAAAGTTTATAGGTATTTTTAGATTTATCACTTAAAGTTTCTAAAAATCCTTTTACAGAATAAGGTGGATTTGCTATAAGCAAATCAAAACTATTTGATTCTATTTGTGGTTTTGCTTTTTCTCCTTCTAAATTATTTGTATTTGCTAATTCAAAAGAAGCAAGTGCATCAGCGTATAAAATATTGATTTCATTTTGCCCATACATTGCACTTGATACCTTAGAAACCTTACTTAAGCGATACTCTTTTTCAATACCATAAATATTTTTATAATGCTCTTTAAGCTCATCTTTTGTTAGATAACGCTTAAGCTCATTGGCATAGGTGTTTAAAAAATGTCCAGCACCACAAGCATAATCAATCACCCTTAAAGCTTTAGAGTTTTTGCTTAACATTTCTTGAAGCGGTAAAGAATACATAATAAATTCACAAATTTGAATAGGGGTAAAAAACTGCCCTTCATCTTGCTTCATACCTTTTTGCAAAAAAAGTTCAAAAAGATTGCCTAAAAATTGATTTGTAGAGTTTTGGGTAAGCTTGTAATTTGCAAAAAGCTCTACTATTTCTTTTAATACAAGTGCATTTTTTAAGAATAATTCTTTATTATGCACTTCTAAAAATGCAAAATCATTATTTGAATAAAATTTTAATTCTTTGATGTAATTTTGCATTACTTCTTTTAAAGTTTTTATCTTTAATTGCTTAAAGTCTTTTTCTATATCTTCATTAGATACAAAGGTAATTTTTTCTCCTAAGAATTCTTTCATAGCTTCTTTATAAAGCCACATTAATCTATCTTGCATATTTGCATAAGTATCTGCCATTACACCAAAATATCCAAATTTGAGATTGTTTTTATTAAAAGTTTCATCATAAATTTTACAAAGAAAAATATTTACAAGTTTATCAAATGCATTTTCCTTGCCTGATATATTATGCTTACGTAAAATTTTTGCAAATTCGTGATATTTGCCTTCTTCTTTAAGTTCTTTAAGATTATCAAAAGTTGGAGTAATTTCTAAAATTTTATAAGCATTGACATTTGCTTCAAAAATACCTTGCTCGAAATATTGCAGTTCATAACTTTCTTTCCAAGTTTTAAAAAGTTCTATATTGTTATTAGATTTTTTATAAGAATTTTGTAATTCTTTTTCTTTTAGATATTCTTCGTTATCGTAAGCTTGTATGATGTAATTTTTATATTCTAACTTATCGCTAAAATCACTTGTATAAAGACAAAGATATTTTACACCTTTTTCTTGCTGAAAATAAGAAAAAAGCTGCCCACCATCTTCTTGCATTCTATTCCATTCTTTTATAAATTCACTATTTTTAAAATCTGTGGTTTTACATTCTATAATTAAATAAGGATTGTTTTCATTATCCTTTACTAAAATATCAGCCTTACCACCTTTTTTATCCCTGCCAAGATTCCATTTTGGCTCTAACTCTAAATGTTGAGCCTTGTAGCCTTTTTCTAAAAGTCTATGCACACATTCAAAAACTACAAAATTTTCAGGGTGTGAAAAATTAGAAGTAGTTTTATCGTGAATTTTTATTTCTTTTGGGTAATTAATACTTTGGTTTTTATAATCTATTAAAAGTGTGCAATTATTGATTGTTTTTACATAATTTTCATTTTTATTTTTAAAGCCTAAGTTTTCTAAAACATATTTTAAATTATCTTTTGTAATCATTTATTTCCTTATAATTTTACCACCTTAGCACCAAAGCCACCTTGATTGATCGGTGCGTCATTAAAACCCTTGACACTTTTATGGGTTTTTAAAAACTCTCTTACAGCAAAGGCAAGCTTTCCTGTTCCTATGCCATGATAGATCAAAACCTCATCAAATCCCGCTATCAAAGCATCTGAAATAAATTTATCAAGCCTTGAAATAGCCTCATCACTCCTAAGTCCATGCAAATCCAAAGTTACACTTAAATTGCTTGGTTTACTTACGCTTATACTTGTTTTTGCTACTTTTTTTGGCATTGCACCACTTTTTTTAAGTAGTTTTAAAGGCACACGAAGTTTGATCCCATCGCTTTCAACCATAGCATCGTTTTTAGAAATGCTTATGATTTTACCCTTAATTTTTTCATATTTTACAAAATCCCCCACACGCAATTCTTCATTTTGCTCCATACTTGGCAAAATGATTTCTTTTTTAAGCTCATTGGCTTTATTAAGACTTCTTTGCTTATCTTTTGTGTCTTTAAGCTGTATAGTTTTTTTAGCTTCTTCTATGGCTTTGTGAAATTTAAATTCTAAATTTCTCAAACTCGTACGAAATTCTTGTTCATTTTTTTCTTTTTGATCTTTTAAAGAAAGTAAAATTTCATCGACTTTTTGCTCTTTTTTCTCAACATTTTCAAGCTTAGCTTTTAGTTCTAATTCAAGATTGATATTTTTACCTACAAGTTCCTCTAAATTTTCTTTATCCTCGCCATAAAGCTTTTTAGCCTCGCTAACTAAATTCGGCGGAATCTGATAACGCAAAGCGGTTTCAAAGGCATAAGATTTTCCTATAGTACCTTTTAAAAACTCATATTTTGGGCGTGAAAGTTCTTCATCATATAAAGCAGCGATGAGTTCAACTTGCTCATTCTTTGCTAAAAGCATGGCAAGGCGTTTGTGGTGTGTGGTGATAATGATTTTAAGATTATTAGCTATGAGTTTTGAAATTAACACACTATACAAACAAGCCGCTTCTTCAAAATCTGTTCCAAGCTCTATTTCATCGATACCTAAAAGCAAATTTTTCTTAGAAAAAAGCCTAGAAAAATGCAACATTCTTCCTGCAAAAGTTGAAATGTCGTTTTTAACATTTTGCGGATCTTCTATGATGGCATCAAATTCTTTAAAAGTACCGATTTTACTTTCACTTGCTTTTATATGCATAGGCAAAAGATGTTTAGCTAAAAATGCTGCGCTTAGCATGGATTTTAAAAGCATGGATTTTCCACCTGCATTTACCCCTGTGATGATTAAAACTTGTTTTTTAAATTCCAAACTCACGCTTTTTGGATTTTTTAAGGCAGGATGAGCGAAATTTTTAAGCACTAAATCCGTACTTTGATCACACAAAACAAATTCAAAATCCCTTTTTTTAGCAAGCAAAACCCTAGCACTATAATGATCAAAAAGATCAAAGACTGTATTGATAAATTTTAAAAAAGGTAGGTTTTTTGCTAAAAAAGCTGAGAAATTTTTAGCGTATTCATAATAAATTTCTTCTTTTTGATTTTTGATTTTTTCTATATCATTTTGCAAATTTTCAACACTTAAAGGCACGATATAAAAGCCACCGCCACTACTTCTACCTATGATTTTTGCTTTAATAGCGTGATTAAACCCGCCTCTTACAAGCAAGGCTTCAAGATTGTTTATAAGATGGATTTGTGTATCGATAAGATAAGGCATTAAAGCTTTTGTATAGCAAAATTTCTTAAACTCAGCTATTATGCTTTCGTTTTTCAATCTTAAAGCGGCATTAAGATTTACAAGTCTTTCGTCTAAACTTTCTTTTAATTCCCCTTTTTCATCGAAATTCAAACAAAGCTCCAAAGCCCCGCTAACAAATTCTATCTTTTGTAACCAAGAGTCTAAATTTGTTCCTAGTTTTATTTTTTTTAACTTTTCAAAATAACGAAAAATTTTTACAAATTCAAAAATTTCATCTAAATGTAAAATTCCTTGCTTGCTTAAATGCACTAAGGCTTTATCAAGATTGCTAAGCTCTGGCATAGTAGGAAATTCCACCTCACAAAGCTCATGTATGCGTTTAAAATGAAGGTTAGAATCTCCTTGTAAAAAAATCTCTTTATCTCTTGCAAAAAGGGCCTTAAACTCTTCTAAATAGCTGTTTAAATCAAGCTTTGAGATCAATTCTTCTTTTGCATCATTCATCATTTAACCTACAATCTTTAATATCTATGATTAAAGAATTAAAACTTTGATTATTATCCTTTGAAATAAAACTTCCTGTTCCAAATTCATAATTAAAATACGCCTTAGAAACATTAATATCTTTACATAAAATATTTTTATTTTGATTAAAAGCTACGATAATATCTGTTCTTAAATGACTTTTTTGCGTATTTTCAAATTCAAAAAATACTGCTAAAACAATAAAAATCACAAGTAAAATACCAAAAAAAGGTTTGGTTTTTTTGCCTAATTTTTCACGCAAAGCAAAAGTGATTAAGGCTAAAATTAAAATAATTAAAAAATATAAAAAAACCCTACTCATTCTTTTGCCTTAATTTGTTGCTGATATCTCCTGCACCAAAACCTATAATAAGCCCTTCTTCAAAAACCTGCCCCTTAGAAGCTACTAAAAATTTACCCTCTCTTTTGATATCTTCTACAAATAAAGCCTTAGGAAAAACTGCTTTTAAATCAAGCTCTATAGGCTCTTCTCCTGCAGCATAAACAGGTAAAATTACAAGCTCATCAACACCTTCAAAAGCCTTTGCAAATTCCTTTAAATTTGCAGCCAAACGCGTATAGCGGTGAGGTTCAAAGATAGCTGTGATTTTTTTATATCCACCTAATTTTGCGTATTCTTGTGCTGCACTTAAAGTCGCTTTTATTTCAGTAGGATGATGACCATAATCATCAATTAAAACCAAATTTTCATCAGCATGTAAAATATCAAAACGCTTTTTAATACCTTGATAATTTTTAAGCCTAGTTCTTATCGTTTCTATATCTAAAAAATTTAGAGCCGCCAAAATCGCCAAAGACGCATCAAGGGCTAAATGATATCCCATACCAAAAACTTTAAACTCACCTAAATCTTTTAACTCAAAGCTTGTAAAAGGTTTGAAATTTTCTATACACATGGTGCAGTTTTTGATATCTTTGCTTGGATAAAGCTTGATTGACTCATTTTTATAATTTTTCAAAAACTCATCTTCAGCATTAATCACGCGAATTTTAGCCACATCTAAAAACTGGGTATAAGCATGATGAAGTTTTGAAACTTCATTACCATAATGATCTAAATGCTCTGCTTCCGCATTGGTAACTATAGCCAAATAAGGATTTGAATTTAAAAAAGAACTATCGCTCTCATCAGCTTCAAAAACAAGGTTTTGACTTTCTTTATAAATCATATTTGAACCAAATTCTTTTAAAATCGCTCCGATGATCACAGAAGCATCATCAAGTAAAGAAGCTAAAATACTTGAAGTCGTGCTTTTTCCATGTGCTCCTGCAATTGCAAAAACACGCTTATCTTCTAAGATAAGAGGTAAGGCCTCCTTGCGTGAAAGGCATTTAATGCCTAATTCTTTAGCATGTTTAAATTCAGGATTTTCTTCTTTGATAGCAGCAGAATAAATAACTAAATCTTTGTTTAAAATATTGTCTTTATGATGAGGGATGCTGACCTTAACCCCTTCTTTTTCTAGTTCTTTAGTGATTTTACTCTCTTTAAGATCACTTCCGCTAATCTTAAAACCTTTTTCTTTTAAAAATCTTGCTAAAGCGGAAATTCCTATACCGCCTATGCCGATAAAATGGATATTTTGCATCATTTAAACCTTTATACTTTAAAGGCTAAATTTTAGCACTTTTTTACTAAAAAGAAAATATAAACCTTAGCTTCTATCAGCTCTAGATAACTTTTATAAACTTATAAATCTATAAGTATAAATTTAATTTTTAAATTCTTTTATTATCTTATCAAAACCCCAAAGTTTTCTTGCTTCATCACTTTTTTTAGGCTCTATAATAAGCATTTCTTCTTCAGAACCTAATTTACTTTCTATCTCGCCAAAAGCATTGATAAACAGAGTATCGCCGTAAAAATTCCATTCATCTTTTGTTTTACCTATGCGATTTACTCTTAAAATGCTTGTAGAATTTAAAAAAGCTCTTGTTTTTAAAAGTTCTTCCCATCTTTGTTTACTTTCAAAGGTACAAGCACTAGGAACGATAACCAAATCAATTTTTTTCGCCATAATCTGTTGCCAAAAAATATCAAAATGCGTCTCAAAACCAAAAAGCAAAGTACATTTTAATTTTTCATAATTAAAAGTAAAAATTTTTAATTCCGATGGAGTTTTGTTGCTGAAAAATTTTTCTTCATTCCAATGTTCATAAGGCATTAAAATTTGCTGTTCATAACTTTTAACACCATTTGGAGTAACTTTTAAGCAAAGTTTTTTATAACTTTTAGCTTCAACGCTAACATAAGGAGCGATGATTTCTAATTCGTATTTTTTAGCAAGTTTAATCAAGCTTTCTTTTTTAGCCTCGCTTTGTTCTTTTATCATATTTTTTGGCATGTGTAAAAGTTCTGTAAAAAAACTATTGATCACATATTCGCCCAAAACTACCAAATTTGCCCCATTGTCTTTTGAAGCTTTGAGATAATAATCAAGCCTTGATTCACTTAAAGCTAAAGTTGGAAACTGTAAAGCCGCTATTTTACTCATCGATTTGCTCCACTTCTAATTTTGCTTTTTCAAGCTCAAGTCTTGCTTTTTTGATACTCTCTAAACCTTCTTTATAAATTTTTACACTTTCATCTAAGGCAAGCTCTTGATTGTTTAATTTTTCCAAAGATTCATTAGCGTGTTTTAAATTTTCTTCAAAACTCATTGATGATTGACCTTGTAATTTGGTGCTTCATGAGTGATAATAACATCATGCACATGACTTTCTTTAAGCCCTGCAGTAGTAATTTCAACAAATTCAGCTCTTTTTTGAAAATCTTCTATATCTTTAGCCCCAACATAACCCATAGAAGAACGCAAACCTCCTAAAAGTTGATGCACCACGCTTCTTATACTTCCCACATAAGGAACACGCCCTTCTATACCTTCAGGAACGAGTTTATCTTGAGCAGTACCTTGCTGAAAATATCTATCTGAACTTCCCTTTTGCATAGCCCCAAGTGAGCCCATACCACGATAAGACTTATATTGTCTTCCTTGATAAGTAAAAAGCTCTCCTGGACTCTCATCTGTTCCAGCTAAAAGCGATCCTATCATAACAGAACTTGCACCTACGGCTAAAGCTTTTGCGATATCACCTGAATATTTAATCCCGCCATCAGCTATCACAGGAACGCCAAATTTATTTGCTTCTTCCACGCACTCATCAATGGCTGAAATTTGAGGCACACCCACACCTGAAACAATACGCGTAGTACAAATACTTCCTGGCCCAATGCCTACTTTAACCGCATCTACTCCTACTTCACAAAGTGCTTTTGCTGCGGCTGCAGTAGCGATATTTCCTGCGATAAGATCTAAATTTGGATATTTGGTTTTAATCGCTTTTACTGTATCAATAATACCCTTAGAATGTCCATGCGCAGAATCAAGCACAACAACATCAACGCCTGCCTCAACTAAAGCATCTACACGATCCATTTGCCCTACTCCTATAGCCGCACCCACGCGTAATCTTCCAAAATTATCTTTATTGGCATCAGGATATTCTTTGCGTTTTTTAAGATCTTTTATAGTGATAAGTCCTTCCAAGCGTCCTTGTTCATCAACTATAGGAAGTTTTTCTACTTTGTTGGTACTGAAAATTTTTTCCGCATCATCTAAAGTACAACCCTTTGGAGCAGTGATTAAAGGCATTTTAGTCATAACATTTTCAACCAAATTTGAAAAATCGCTCTCAAATCTTAAATCACGATTGGTAAGTATGCCTATTAGTTTCTTATCTTCATCTACTACAGGAACACCTGAAATTCTATACTCTGCCATAATTTCTAAAGCTTCCGCAACACTTGCTTTAGGACTTACAAAAATAGGATCGATAATCACTCCGCTTTCGCTTTTTTTCACTCTTTTTACCTCTCTAACCTGCGAGGCTATATCCATATTTTTATGAATCACTCCAAGTCCTCCAAGTCTTGCCATCATGATAGCAGCTCTGTGTTCAGTAACTGTATCCATAGCCGCAGAGATTAAAGGCATATTTAAAGTGATATTTTTTGTTAGTTTAGTGTGAATTTTTACTTCCTTAGGTAGAACTTCAGAATACCCAGGACGCAATAATACATCTTCAAAAGTTAAAGCTCTTTTTACAATTTTCATCTTTCATCCTTAATTTTCAATCATTTGTTCTAAACTTAAAGCCCCGTCTAACAAGGTTTGTTCATCATAAGCTTTGCAAATCAGTTGTGCTGATATATTAAGCCCTTCTTTATCTTTTGCAACAGGCACACTAATGCCTCCAAGTCCTGCTAAATTTACAGAGATAGTATAAACATCTTCTAAATAAGTTTGCATAGGGCTTTTTTGAGTATCAAATTTAAAAGCCGTTGTAGGAGTTACAGGCATAAAAATAAGATCACAGTCTTGCAAAATTTCTTCATATTTTGCCTTGATAAAAGCTCTAGCTTTTTGTGCTTTGATATAATACGCATCATAATATCCACTGCTTAAAACAAAAGTTCCTAACAAAATTCTTCTTTTCACTTCTTCGCCAAAACCTTCGCTGCGTGTATTTACATACATTTCTTTTAAATTTTGGATATTTTCAGAACGCTTGCCATAACGCACCCCATCATAACGACTTAAATTTGCACTTGCTTCAGCTGTTGCGATGATATAATACGCTGCGATATCAAATTTAGAATCAAGCAAATTTTTATATACAATCTCATGTCCATTAGCTTTTAACATATCTATGGTTTTTAAAAGTGCGTTTTTTACTTCACTATCTGCATCATTGACATAATTTTCAATCACTGCGATTTTTAATTTTTTATTTGCATTTAAATTTGGAGCAGTTTTGATAAACTCGATATTTGCACTCGTGCTATCCATTTTGTCATATCCTGCAATCGCATCATATAAAATTGCCGCATCTTCTACATTTTGCGTTAAAACCCCAATTTGATCCAAACTTGAAGAATAAGAAGCCAAACCATAGCGACTCACTCTTCCATAACTCGGTTTAAATCCTACACAACCACAAAAAGCCGCAGGTTGGCGTACAGATCCTCCTGTATCAGAACCCAAACTTGCCAAAGCCAAGCCACCCGCTACCGCAGCAGCACTTCCACCACTTGATCCACCTGGAACACGCTCAAAATTTAAAGGATTTAAAGTTTTTCCATAACAAGAACTCGCTGTTGAACTTCCCATAGCAAATTCATCCATATTACAACGCCCAAAAGGAGAAAAACCATTAGCTTTTAAATTAACAATCGCACTTGCATCATAAGGAGCAATGTAACCTTGTAAAATGTTACTTGCACTGGTAAGTTCCCAGCCCTTTACACTGATATTATCTTTTATAGCTACAGGCACACCTTCACCTGAAACACTTAAGTCTTTATCTAAAAATTGTTCGATATAAGCACCTAATTTTTTTTCTTTTTTTGCTTTTTCATTGAGTTCTTTTTTTAAATTTTCAAGTTCTTCTTTGGAGTATTTTAAAGCTTCTTTTAAAGTTATCATTTATTTTCCTTTGTTTTTTTGATCAAAAATACTGCTAAAGCACTAAAAGCCAAAACCACCGCTATAGTTGTGATGATAATACTATTTGGAATCGGATTTTCTAGCATTGAACTCCTTTTAAAACTTCTTCACATCTTAAACAAGGTGTTTCTTCATTTTTACTTTGAAGTTTCCAACATCTTGGGCATTTACAAAGTGAAGCTTTGGTGATTTTAAATTTCTCATTCTCTACTTCAAATTCAGCCAAAATTTCTTCATTTTCATTGCTGATTTGACTTACCATAAACCAATCGGCTAATTCCTCATTTGGGAATTTATTAAAACTGATGTTTAAATTTAATTCCAAAGTAGATTTAATGATTTTATCTTTTTTAAGTATATCAATTTGTTCAAAAAATTTCTCTCTAGCACTCATTAAAAATGTATCATCTATACCAAAATCATAATCAAAATCTTGAGTTAAACTTAGATCAAATACATCTTTTGCATCACCTTTAATTAAAACATTAGCATGTTCTAGAGCCTCATCTACACTATAGCTTAAATTCGGAGCAAGTAAATTTAAAAGCTCTTTTGCTATCAAAGCCATAGCCACTTGAGCAGATTTTCTTCTTTGGGCATTTTCACTATCGCAATAAAGCCTATCTTTACTGATATCAAGATAAATCCCACTTAAATCCGCACTTAAAAAATTTAAAAGCAAACTAAAACCTTTAGCAAATTCATAAGCAAAAAATGCCTCTTTACTTGCTTTAAAAACTTTGGTTGCACGGCTTAATATCCATTTATCAATAAAACTAAATTCTTTAACTTCTAAATCTTTTAAGTCATTTGTATTGGCAAGTAAAAATCTTATAGTATTTCTTATTTTGCGGTATTGTTCGCCTACTTGTTTTAAGATATTGTCTGAAATTTTTAAATCACTTGAATAATCACTTAAAAGTATCCAAAGTCTTAAAATTTCAACTCCATAGGTTTTTGCTACATATTCAGGAGCGATCACATTGCCTTTAGATTTAGACATTTTTTGCCCTTTTTCATCGGTGGTAAAACCATGAGTTAAAATGCTTTCATAAGGTGCGCTTTCATTGATCGCTGTACCTACAAGCAAAGAGCTTTGAAACCAACCCCGATGTTGATCGCTTCCTTCTAAATACATACTTGCTCTTTTTTCTCCTGCGTCATAAAGTCCACTATTTAAAACCGCATTAAAAGTACTTCCACTATCAAACCAAACATCTAAAATATCATATACTTTTTCTAAATTTTCAGCTTTGTATTTTGAATTTGTAGGAATTAAATCTTTGATTTCAAACTCCCACCACACATCAGCGCCGTATTTTTCAAAAATAGCTGCTACAAAGTCAAAAAGTTCATCATCAAAAATCACTTCTTTAGTATTTTTATCTCTAAAAAAGGCTATAGGCGTTCCCCAGTCCCTTTGTCTTGAAATACACCAATCTGGGCGATTTTCCACCATAGAACCTATTCTTTTTACCCCACTTTGCGGATAAAAAGTTGTTTTTAAAAGTTGTTCTTTTGCACACTCTCTTAAAGTTTTTCCTTGAAGTTTTGGTTCATCCATTAAAATAAACCATTGTTTAGTAGCTCTATAAATCACAGGCTTGTGTGTTCTCCAGCAAAACGGATAAGAGTGTATAAATTTAGAAGAATGTAAAAGTTTTTCGCCTAAAAGTTCTAAAATTTTTTCATTGGCCTTAAAAATATGAAGACCTATAAACTCTTCAAGCAAATGAGAAGGCAAAAGCTCTTTAGCTCTTAAAGTTTCATCATAACATCCACCATCATCAACAGGCATTAAAACTTCAATACCGTATTTCAAACATGCATAATAATCATCTTCGCCATGTCCTGGTGCAGTATGCACAAGCCCACTTCCACCATCCATCAATACATGTTCACCCATGATTAAAACAGATTTTCTTCCATTTAAAGGATTGATAGCTTCAAGTTTTTCAAATTCTTTTGCGTTTAATTCTTTTTGAATTTCTCCACTTGTAAGTCCTTTTTCTACCATACTTTTAAGTAAAGCACTAGCAAAAATCAAACCTTCTTTAGTGATCACATAATTTTCATTAGGATTTAAGGCTATAGCTTGATTAGCCACCAAAGTCCAAGGTGTAGTTGTCCATATCACTGCACTTGCTTTTGATACGCCTAATTTTTCGCAAGCTTTTACATCCAAATCAAAAGCCACAAAGATAGAATAATCCTCTTTATCCTGATACTCTACTTCAGCTTCCGCTAAAGCTGACTTTGCCGCCCAACTCCAAAAAACAGGTTTAGAACGCTCGCAAAGTAAGCCTTTTTTAGCAATCTCACATAAAGTTCTATAAATCGCTGCTTCAAACTCAAATTTCATAGTCAAATAAGGCTTATCCCAATCCGCAATAATGCCTAAATTTTTAAATTCTTCTCTTTGGATATCTACAAATTCACTCGCATGTTGTCTGCAAAACTCACGAATTTCTTTTTTGCTTAAGCTTTTTTTCTTTTCTCCAAGCTTTACTTCTACTTGTTGTTCTATAGGTAAACCATGACAATCCCACCCTGGAGTAAAACGCACACTCTCACCTTTAAAATAATGTGTTTTGATAATAGTTTCTTTTAAAATTTTATTTAAAGCATGTCCTATATGGATATGTCCGTTAGCATAAGGGGGGCCATCGTGTAAAGTAAAACTTTTTTTCGCATTTTTGCGATTTTCTTTCATTTTTTCATAAGCATAATTTTGCTCAAACCATTTTTTAAATCTTTGCGGTTCAAGTTCCGCTAAATTCGCCCGCATAGCAAAACTAGTACTGGGCAAAAGTAGAGTTTCTTTGTAGTCCATTTTTTCCACCTAATTTTTAATAATCTTAAATTCTACTCAAATTAGCTTTAATTTCTACTTTGTTTTTGGCTATAATTATAAGAAAAAAAGGAAAATTTATGAAACATTTGCTTTATCTTATAGGAGATGAGCTTACTATAAACGAAAAATTCAAAAATTATATTTATAGAACTTATGAAGAAAAATTTAAAGAAATTAACGAAATTCGCATACAAAATAAAACCGATAAAGATTTACCTTTTTTACTTGAAAATCTCTTAAATCAGTATGATTTTATCACTTTATTTACAAGCCCTTTGCATTATGCGACTGTTGCTAAAATTTTAGCAACTTTAAATGATGATAATCTTATCTTAAAAGATGGTACCTTGGTTCCAGATAAAGCAGAATTTAGTAAAAATAGCTTTGTGTGTAATTTTTCAAATTCAAAAATCAATGTCGTTAAAATAAATCCAAGCGAAAAATTACCTGATCTTCTTGGGCATATAAAATTAAATTTTGCATATTTTTGCATTTTTGGCATGGATGATGAAAGCGTTATATTGCTACTGCAAACCCTAACAAAATCTTATGAGATAAGTATAAAATCAACCAAGCTTTTAGATAATCTCGTGCTTATTAAGGCCACTTGCGCTAATTTTGGAAAACTTGATGGTTTTTTAAATAGCGTAAAAAATCTTTTTGGACAAAAGGTGTTTTTAGGTAAAGATCCTATACATTTTATAAGCTCTAAACTTTTAGAAAAAAAATTAAAAATTTCTTTTGCTGAAAGTTGCACAGGTGGACTTTGTGCAAGTACCTTAACCAAAATTTCAGGTGTAAGTGAAATTTTTGAAGGATCTATTATAAGTTATTCCAACCGCATCAAACACGAATGGCTTGGAATTAGCGAAAGCGTCTTAGAAAATAATGGCGAATACAGTGAACGTTGTGTTTATTTTATGCTAAAAGGTATTTTTAAAACAGCTAATCCTGATTTTGCCTTAGCTATTAGCGGAGTAGTTGGCGAAAAAGATGAGGGAAAAATAAAATCAGGCACTATTTATATAGGTGCAATGTTTAGAGATGGAACTTTTATCCAAGAAACGCTTTATTTAGATGGAGATCGTGAATTTATGCAAGAACAAGCTGTTTTGGCAACTTTTTGCCTACTTTTAAAATTAAAACCTGAGATTTTTGAAATTTAAGGGATTTAAACAATGAAAGAAATTAAGCTAAAAGAAGACTTGGAAAAAATTTATCCCTTGATAAAACAATTAAGAAATAACCTATCTTTGAAAGATTTTTTAGATAAATTCCAACTTGCTACACAAACTCAACATTATAAACTTTTTGCCTATGAAAATGAGGGAAGCTACAAAGCAGCTTGTGGAGTCATGCCCTTTAATGTACTTTATCATAATCATTGTCTTTATATTTGTGATTTTGTCGTAGATGAAACCTTAAGAGGAAAAGGTATAGGTCAAGCTTTTTTGAAAAAAATCCAAATTTGGGCAAAAAATCAAGGATATGAAGAATTAGAACTAAGTTCAAGTTTTTTTAGAACACAAGCTCATGAATTTTATATCCAAAAAATGGGTTTTGAAAAATCCGGTTTTGTTTTTAAGAAAAATATCAAACTATAATATTTTTGATTAAGCTTTGCATTTTATAATTAATATTATTATTTTTGATTTTAAGGAATAAAATGAATTTTAAAGAACTAATTTCAAAACGCAGAGCTTGTAAACTTTTTAATGATAAAAAAATCAATGAAAAGGATTTGCATTTTATCTTAGAAAGCGGAGTCTTAGCCCCAAGCTCACATGGATTTGAGCCTTGGAAATTTGTAGTATTGGAACAAAAAGAACATAATCTTAAACTCTCAACTCTATGTTACAATCAACAAAATGTAGCAAGTGCGAGTCATAATATCATTTTTCTAGCAAGAAAAGACCTTCAAAGCAAAGATGAATTTGCACAAAAACAAGTGCGTCGCTTCTCAGGTTCTAGTGAAGAAAATTTTCAAAAAATTTTAGAAATTTACACCCATAAAACCAATGCAATGAATGATAATGAACTCTATCATTATGCACAACTTCAATGCTATCTTGCTATGATGCAAATGTCGCTAGCTGCAATGAGCTTAGGTATTGATTCTTGTATGATAGGTGGCTTTGAAAAAGCTAGGGTTGATAATTTTCTTAATTTAACTTATCCTTTTGAAACTGCTGTAATTTTATCCTTAGGATATAAAGCCCATGAACCAAAATATTCTACTCAACGCTTAAATTTTAATGAAGTCGTCGAATTTTACAAGGAAAAATAATGAAAAAAGAACTTGAAATTTTTAGCACAAGATATTCTTGTAGAAATTTTAAAAATGAAAAACTCAAAAAAGAGGATTTAAATTCTATTTTAGAAATAGCAAGATTAAGCCCCAGCTCCTTAGGACTGGAACCTTGGAAATTTATAGTAGCACAAGATGAGAAAAGAAAAGAAGAACTTTCTAAAATTTGCAATCAACAAAAACATGTAAAAGATTGTGCTGCATTAATTATCATCATTTCAAGACTTGATTTTTTGGATTATTTTGAAGAAAAACTTAGAAAAAGAGATATGAGTGAAACAGAAATTCAAAAACGCTTAGATACTTATATGCCTTTTTTAAAATCTCTAAATCAAGAACAAAAAATATCTTATGCAAGAGAACAAGCTCATATAGCTCTAGCTAGCATACTTTACAGTGCTAATGCTTTAAATATAGCAAGCTGCACTATAGGTGGTTTTGATAAAGAAAAGCTTGATTCTTATTTATCACTTGATATTCAAAAAGAAAGATCAAGTTTGGTAGTAGCTTTAGGATATTGCAACGATGAAAAAAATTCTCAAAAAAATCGTTTTAGTTTTGATGAAGTTGTAAAATTTATTTAAATTTTGCTTTTAAGCAAAATTTAAATAAAAATAAACTGATTCTTTTTTGTATTTTTACTAAGTCTTTGCTTAAATTTTATACAATTTTAATTATAATTTTACATTTAATTTCACAAGGCTTGTTATGAATTTACCTAATATCTTGGCGATTTTTAGAATGGTTTTAGCACCTTTATTATTTTTTTTGTTAGTTCATAAATTTGAAAACATTCATCAAAGTTGGATTAACTATTTTGCTGCTTTAACTTTTTCATTAGCGGCTTTAAGTGATTTTTTTGATGGATACATCGCAAGAACTTGGAAACAAACTACAAAACTGGGCGGAATCTTAGATCCATTAGCCGATAAAATGCTTGTTTTAGCAGCTTTTTTAGGGCTTTTACTTACAGGAAAAGCTAATGAATGGGTAATTTATATTATACTAGTAAGGGAATTTTTTATCACAGGTTTTAGAGTTGTAATGATCAGTGAAAATTTAAATGTCAATGCTTCTTTTGCAGGCAAACTTAAAACCGCTTTTCAAATGACTGCGATAGGATTTTTAATCATGGAGTGGATAGGCGGAGAAATTCTACTTTACATAGCTTTGATTTTAACTCTTTATTCTGGATTCGAATACATCTATACTTATACAAAAGCTCAAAAAAAAGGAGAAAAATGAGATCTTTATTGTTTTTAATTATTATTTTGATTTTAGGAATTAAATTTTATTCTATTGAATTTTTAGCAACTGTTTTAGTCATCTCATTTTTAATTTTCTTTCACGAATTAGGACATTTTTTAGCTGCAAGATCTTTGGGTGTAAAAGTTGAAGTCTTTAGCATAGGATTTGGAAAAAGTCTTATAGAACGTGAATTTAAAGGCACAAACTATCGCTTAAGCGCTTTACCACTTGGAGGATATGTTAAACTTAAAGGACAAGATGATATGCGTCCTGGTTTTGAAAATCTAGACAAAGATAGCTATAGCATTTTAAGCCCCTTAAAAAAGATTTATATTCTTTTCGCTGGACCATTTTTCAACCTGATTTTAGCTTTTTTTCTTTATATTATCATAGGAAATTTAGGCTTAGAAAAACTTGCTCCACAAATAGGAAACATAGCGCCAAACTCTGCTGCACAAGACATAGGACTTCAAAAAAATGATACTATCTTAGAAATCAACGGTGTAAAAATTCAAAGCTTTGATGAAATTTCAAAACATTTAAGTTTAGAGCCTTTGAAAATATTAATCAATAGAGAAGGAAAAAATTTAGAATTTATTTTAACTCCAAAAATAGGACAAGGATATAATGACTTTGGGCAAATTATTGAAAAACCTCAACTTGGAATCAGTCCAAATGGTACAAGCACTCTTGCAAAACATCAAGGTTTAGAAAGTTTTAAATATGCCGCACAAGAAAGTTTTCAAGCTTCTACACTCATCATCAAGGGTATAGTAAAACTCATAAGTGGTGAAGTTGAAGCAAAAAATTTAGGCGGTATTATCACCATGACTGAAATTACCTCAAAGGCTGCACAAAATAGCTTTACTTTGCTTTTATTTATCACTGCTTTAATTTCTATAAATTTAGGCATTTTAAATCTTTTACCTATTCCTATGCTTGATGGAGGACATATACTTTTTAATATTTATGAAATGATTTTTAGACGCAAGGTTCCACAGCGTGCTTTTGAATACTTAAGTTACGCAGGCATGGCAATACTTTTAAGCTTAATGCTCTTTGCAACTTATAACGATATATCAAGGATTACAGGTGAATAAAAAATTTTCCTACCCTATTCCAAATTTTACTGATAGAAGAAAAAGTATCATCTTTTGGCGCTATTTGCGTTTTCAAGCAAGAAAAATTCTATATTTTCCTCAAGTAAGGCTTCTAGAAAAAACGCTTAATGAAGAAAAAAATAAACATTTAAAAGACTTTTTCTCTCAAAGACCCTATGCTTGCTACAATGCTATAAGAAGATTTTGCGATAAAAGTTTTAAAGCAAATGAACGCGTTAAAACACTTATTTATGATGTTGATAAGGGACTTACTTGTTTTAAATTTCTTCCCGAAGAACAATTGATTTTTTCTTTTGATGAAGATTTTGAGCTTTTTTTAGGATATAACCATAATGTTTACGAAGAAGGTTTTTGGGCTTTTTCTTTAAAATTTAAAAAATACACTATTTCACAATGTAATTTTTGCTTTACTTTAGAAAATAATCTTCTACTTTCTTGCATACAAGGATATAAATACAAAGATTTTAATCTTTTAGAAATTAATAAAATTTTAACTAAAAAATGTCATGGTTTGCGCCCTGTTGCTTTACTTATAGAATGCTCTAAGATGCTTTGTGAAATTTTAAAACTTCAAGCTACTTTAGGTGTACATGAAAAAAATCAAATCCGTTCTCAAAAAGGAAAAGAAAAAGGATATTTTGTAGATTATCAAAAAATTTGGCTAGAAAATGGTGGAGAATTAATAAAAATCAATAAACACAAATACTATAAACTCCACCACTCTCAAAAAAACCTAGAAGAAATCCCTTCGCAAAAACGCTCCATGTATAAAAAACGTTTTGCTATGCTTGAAAATATTAAACAAAATTTATTCCAAATTTTATCTAAATAATACTTTTTAAATATTCTACACTTTTCTCGCAACCTTTTTTTTGAAGTTTTAAAAGCCTCTCTAAGCATTCTTGAGATACTTCTTGAGGATAATAATACTGCATAGCTTTTAAATCTTCAAATAAAGCTTTTTCTATCTTAAAAGCCCCTTTACCTAATTCTTTAACCCCACCTGTTCCTTTTTCTCTTTTAAAAGTCGCACAATAAGGATAACATTGCTCTACATTAATACGGTCAAGTCCTTCTTTTTTAAGAATTTCTACACAAGTTTTAATGTCTAAATTTCCTTCTCCCAAAGGAACGCCGCAAACATATTCTACACCCTCTTCAATGAAAACTATATGATCCTTACAATGCGTGCTAAAAGTATATTTAGCCATGTCTTTGCAAGCTTTTATAGGATCTTCATAGGCCATCATGGAATTTCCAAAATCATATAAAAATCCTATTTTAGGATGATTGATCAATTTCAACAAATCAAGCAAATCCTCTGAAGTTTGATACTCATGATTTTCTATAGCAAGTTTTAAATCATATTTTTCCAAAATCGGTATCAAAGCTTTTATTTCATCCTTTGTAGCTAAAAAATCTTCTTTATCGAATCTAGTAGTAATTTTAGAATCATCATAAGCCCCATCGCTAGCATGTTTAACCTTTTTATTTTTATCGGTTAAGGGCACATAAGAGCGTATAATTTTAGCGCCTAAAATAGAAGCTACTTTAGCAATTTTTTCAAATTTATCTTTATTAAAACCCTTAGAGTCGATCTCACAATACATATTGTATTCATCCAATTTGGCTTTAATTTTTTTAAGATGATTTTCGTCATCGCTTCCTAAGCATCCCCATTCTTCATCTAAACCAAAATCTTTAATGATATTTATAATCACACCCTCACAGCCCAAATTTTTAGCAAAATCTATATAAGAAAATATATCCATCCTACCATTTTGAAACCATAAATGCATGCTTTCAGTTTCTAAACCTATTTTCATGATACCACTCCTTTTAATGCTTTTTTTCTAGCTATCATCTTAAGTAAAATCGTAGTTACAATCACACCACAAATAGCAAAAATCCCCATTAACGCAAAAACAATTTGATAGCCTAATAAACCTTTAAAATGATCGATCATAAAACCATAAAGTGCAAAACAAAAAAGTTGTGGAGAATAACCAAAAATACAAGCTATACTCATAGCAGCTCCGCTAATTTCTCTAGGTACTTCTATCTCATCCACAGGCGCAAAAAATGTCGCACGCATAGTAAAAACAAGAGCGGCAAAACCTAAGGTTAAACTCATACCAAAATAAATATTTAATTTCTCATGAGGCATAAAAACAAAAATTAATATGGCCAAGGCTCCTAAAATCAAAGCAAAACGCAAATATCTTGTTGAAGATTTAAAGGTTTTATCTGCTAAATATCCCCCAATTGGCCCACCTACTAATTTTAAAGTGTATTGATTGATAATACCATAAGCACCGACCAAAGCCACAGGCATACCATAAATATCTTTTAAAAATGGAATAAAATAAGTCAAACCACAATACACAGAATAAATAGTAAAAATGGTCAAAGATACCACCCAAATTTCAGGAGTTTTAATCGCTTTGATAACTCCATTCCAAGCGGCTTTGTTTTTACTGATTTCATTTCCTTGCTCATCTTGGGTATTAATTTTGTCATCTTCAAGTAGAAAATATGCCAAAATACCTGCTATAATCACACAAGCACTATAAAATAATATAGCAGCCTTAAGTCCACCTGCGCCAGACCCTAAAAGTAAAAAAATTCCCAAAGCACCAAAAGCAACTATAGTATCTATAACACCACGTCCTGCTTCTAAAAATCCAAAAAGTCTTCCTTGTTGAGTAGAATCTCCAAGCAAGCGAATGGCTTTAAGCAAAACAGGCCAATACACAACTTCTCCAAATAAAGAAAGCAAACCCCAAGCTATTAAAATTCCATAAAAAGAAGGAAAAGTAGAAATATAAATTCCAACCAAACCCACACAAACCAATGAAAAAGGAATGAGTATTTTTTTAGAAAATCTATCTGCTATATAAATGGATGCAAAATTTCCCACCGTTTGCACTATGCCATAAACTGAGAGCGCGAGTCCAATTTGTGTATTGCTAAGATTCATAAATTCTTGCATAGGCACATAAAAGGCATCTTTTAAAGAGGAAAGTTTAAAAACAGTTCCTCCGCCAATAACTAAAACGATAAAAGTAAACCAACGAATAGGTTTCGTACTATTCATATCCACCCTCCTTTTTTAACAATTCGCAACTTAAATTAATTATATCACGGATTAAGATAAAAGGTTAAAATTTCACCTTTAAATTATAAACAGGTAATTACAAAAAGTTACAACACTTATTGAAGTATAAATTAAGTATATTTTGATATAATTTAGCCTTGCTTTATGCAAAATCCTTGCTCATGAAAATGGGCTTTAATATCCATAAGGAGAAAAGATGAAACATTATGAGGTTTTATTTATCTTAAAACCAACACTTACCGAAGAGGAAGTGAATGCGAAGTTGGAATTCGTTAAAGAAGTCCTAACCAAAAATGGTGCAGAAATTGAAACTGTTGTTCCAATGGGCACTAGAAAATTAGCGTATAAAATCAAAAAATACGAAAGAGGAACTTATTTTGTGATTTATTTCAAAGCTCCTACAAACTTGATCGCTGAGCTTGAAAGGGTGTTAAGAATCACTGAAGAAGTAATAAGATTTTTAATCGTAAAATATGAAAACAAAAAAGAAATTGCAGCTTGGGAAAAACTAAGCCACGGGATTAAGCAATCTAAAAAAGAAATCAAACCTTTAGATGCTCCTGAAATTCAATAAGGAAAAAGATGTTTAACAAAGTTGTTTTGGTTGGAAATCTTACACGCGATATAGAAATGCGTTATGCACAAAGCGGTAGTGCTATTGGAACTTCTGCTATCGCAGTAACAAGAAGATTTACCACAAATGGAGAAAAAAGAGAGGAAACTTGCTTTATTGATATAAGCTTTTATGGTCGCACCGCAGAAGTTGCAAACCAATACCTTACAAAAGGTTCAAAAGTACTCATAGAAGGACGTTTGAGATTTGAACAATGGAGTGATCAAAATGGACAAAATCGCTCTAAACATAGCATTCAAGTTGAAAATATGGAAATGCTTGGCGGCAATTCCAATGCTCCACAACAAGGTGGAATTGGTAATAATAGCTTTTCAAACAACAATTATAGTGGAAACTATGAAAATCAAAGCTATGATCCTTATATGAGTGAAAATCAAAATTTTAATAAAGCAAAAGCAAACCCTGCTCCACAAAGAAACCAAAACCCACAACACGAAGAAAAATTAAAAGAAATTGATATCGATGCTTATGATAGCGATGATACTAATTTACCATTTTAAAGGATAAACTATGGCAGAAAAAAGAAAATACTCTCGCAAATATTGCAAATACACTGAAGCAAAAGTTGAATTTATTGATTATAAAGATACAGCAATGTTAAAACATGCTTTATCTGAAAGATTTAAAATCATGCCACGCCGTTTAACAGGTACAAGCAAAAAATACCAAGAAATGGTAGAAGTTGCAATCAAACGTGCAAGACATGTAGCTCTTATCCCTTATATAGTGGATAGAAAAGAAGTAGTCAATAATCCTTTTGAAGGACTATAATCTTTTAAAAGCAAACTTGTAAAAAGTTTGCTTTCTTATACATTTATTCTCAAAATAAAATTAAACCAAAGTATATTCTAAGACATCACTAAAAGTATCAACAGCAATGATTTCCATATTGTCTCTAACCTCACTAGGAATATCTTTTAAATCCCTTTCGTAATTTTTTCTTGGGATTAAAGCTGTTTTTATATCTGCTTTATAAGCTGCAATTAATTTTTCTTTTAATCCACCTATTGGTAAAACTTTTCCTTTTAAATCTATTTCACCTGTCATTGCAACATCTGCTTTAACCTTTTTATCACTAAAAATAGAAGCAATAGCTGTGCTTATCGTAATGCCTGCACTTGGGCCATCTTTTGGAGTAGCTCCATCTGGCACATGGATATGAATATTATAACTATCATAAACATTAACTTTAGGATCGATAATTATTTTTTTAGGTATTTTTATTTTTCCTTCATCGATTAAAACTTTTATCATGCTAAAAGCAATTCTAGCTGATTCTTTCATTACATCACCCAAACTTCCCGTGAGCGTTAATTCTCCTTTACCTTTAATTTTTACAGCCTCTACTTTTAAAACATCTCCACCTACACTTGTCCAAGCCAAACCATTAACCTGACCTACTTGATTTTCTCCATTATTTTTTTCTATTTCAAAAATTTTTTTATCTAAAAATTCATTCAAATTTTTTGTATTAATAATGACTTTTTTAATATTTTCTAAAAGTAGTTTTTTAGCACTCTTACGACACAACTCTGCCACTTTGCGACGCAAATTTCTAACTCCTGATTCACGAGTATAATCACTAATGATTAACTCTATAGTTTCATCATCAATAGATAATTCATTGGATTTTAAGCCATGTTTTTTAAGCTCATCTGGAATTAAATATTTTTTCATTATATGAAATTTTTCACTTGGAGTATAAGAGCTAAGTTCTATAAATTCCATTCTATCTCTTAAAGGTGCAGGAATATTGCTAATATCATTTGCCGTTGCTATAAAAATGACTTTACTTAAATCAATATTAAAATTTAAATAATAATCCCTAAATTTAGAATTTTGCTCTGGATCTAAAATTTCTAAAAGCACCGCACTTGGATCGCCTCTAAAACTGCGATTTAATTTATCAATTTCATCCAATACAATTACAGGATTAATTTGTTTTGCCTCTATGAGTCCTTGGGTAATACGTCCAGGCATAGCGCCTATATAAGTTCTACGATGACCACGTAGCTCATTAACATCTTCAAGTCCGCCTAAGGCTATGCGAATAAGCTCTCTTTTTAAAGCTTTTGAAACAGAATTTGCCAGTGAAGTTTTACCCACGCCAGGAGGTCCATAAAGACAAAGTATAACTTTAGCACCATCTTTTTCTGCTATTTTTCTTTTTTCTAAAAGTTCCCTAACTGCAAAATATTCTTCTATGCGTTCTTTTGGTTTATTTAATGCATAATGATCATGGTTGAGCTGTTTTGAAACTTCTTTAATATCAAGTTTTTTCTTAGAAATTTTTTCAAAAGGAATATCTAATGCTGTTTCTATGTAAGTTTGAATCATCGATGCTTCGGAATTATCTTGATGAATGCGTTCGAATTTTTCAATTTGTTTTTTGATTTCTTTATAAGCGTCTTCGTGCATAAATTTCTTCTTTAACTCCAGACGCTTTTGATACTCTCTAACCTCATCTTCTTTTTGTGTGTCAGAACCAAGCTCTTTTTGAATTTGTCTTAATTGTTCTTTTAAAAAATATTCTTTATTTACCTTATCAATACGAGAATGTACTTTATTTTTAATTTCTTTTTGAATTTTATTGGCTTCTATTTCTTGGGCAATTAAATCTATTAATTTTACTAATTTTTGCTCAAGATCTGTTAAAACAAAAAACTCATAAGCAACTTGTTTTTTAATACGCACAGTATTTAAAATCAAATCACAAATCCTAGACGCATCAAAACCTTCTTCAATTGTTCTTAAAAGATCCGGAGAAAAATAATGACTAATATTTGCCAAATTTTTTACCTTCTCTTTTAAAACTTCAAGAAGCGCTTCTTTTTTAGTTCCTTCTAAAAAGTCTTCTTTTATAAGTTCTATCTTGGCTTCTAAAGGTTTATTAGAAATTTGCTCTATAATTTTACCCTTAGCATATCCTTGAAAAAGTATTTTCACCCTTCCATCAGGTAAAGGAACTTTTCGCATGATAGCCCCAATCACTCCACAATTATAAATTTCATCAAAATTTCTTCCATTTTCCAACCTTGAAGGCGCAACAAAAAGCATACTATCATTTTTAATCGCAAGATCTAAAGCTTTCATATTGGATGAATCGTTAATAAAAATAGGAGTTATCATAAAAGGATATAAAAATAATTCATCTTCAACCAATACTGGTAAATTTGCTGGATAATTTTGTATCTCTTCAATCTGCATTTATTTTCCTTGTTTATTAAAATCTTTCAAATATACTTCTATACCAAGGAAGCTCAGGTTTGATAATACTTTGCTGATAAAATTCACTTTCTTGAAGTCTTTGTTTATAAATTTGCGCACTTTCATCATGCCCTATGCGCTGGTATAGATTTTCTATAGTACTATTAAGATAAAAAACCGCTAAATTAAATTTTGTAAGCATTGTTTGAACCAAAGGTTCATATTCTGTATAAGGATAATCTTTCAAAAAAGTATCTATTTCTTTTTGGCTTTCAAGCATTAAAGCCTGATTACGATTTGGCACTGCAAATGCATCAAATTTTGCTTTAATTTTAAGATAACGAATATAATCAGCATTGCGTGAATTTCCAAATTTTTTATTATATTCATCTAAATAAAATTCAGCTAACTTATATTCCTCTTCATCCATATGAGCTTGTGCTAAAATAATTAAAGTAGTTTCCAATAAAGGATCGGCAACGTGCTCACTTGCCATACCATTATAATGATCATCGGCTTTTTCCAAATCCTTGTCCTGTAAATCTTTAATAATTTGCTTATACCACTCACTAGCACTAAGATTGTATAAACCTTCATCATTTTTCGTACTACACGCATTAAAAAAAACACTTAAAAAAACCAATAAAAAAATACCTTTTTTCATACTTCACCTTGATTTATATTCTCAAAAATCTATATTTTAACGATTTTATAATTATGTTCTTCTAAAATTATAATAAAATTAATTAAATAATTTAAAATTTTGGAATGATTATTGCTTATTTTATGTTAAAATATTAAACATTATAACTTGAGGAGAAAACATGACCCTAGCTGTTAAATGCCCTATCTTAGGTTTTGAAGAAACCAAAAATATGGAATTTTCAACTATCGATGAAGTATTTGTAAGACTTAAAAGTCTTGATGGTAAAGACTTTTCTTTTGTTTTAATTAATCCTTATTTGATTAGACCTGATTATGAATTTGATATACCAACTTATTA
The DNA here is from genome assembly GCF_004378955.1 of Campylobacter sp. US55. Taxonomy (NCBI): domain Bacteria; kingdom Pseudomonadati; phylum Campylobacterota; class Epsilonproteobacteria; order Campylobacterales; family Campylobacteraceae; genus Campylobacter; species Campylobacter sp. US55. The sequence goes on along the minus strand of NZ_RYYF01000001.1, from coordinate 218,147 downwards.
TCAAGAGCTTCTTTCTTTAACACCTGAATCTAATATGAAAATTTTTAATATAGTAGCCATAGCAAAAAGCATTGAAGAATCGACAGTGAATTTTCTAGCTCCAGTAGTCATTAATCTTGATAATAATACTATGGTACAAGTGATACTAGATACAGTTAATTATCCGGACTTTTTTCAAGCTGATCAAATTGCTAATTATATTAAAAAATAATGCTCTATATACTTGCAAATGGAGCTATGGCAACAGCCTTAGCCTATGGATTAAAAGATGATTATGAAATTTGTATAGTAGGAAGAAGTATAGAAAAACTTCAAGCCCTCACCAAAGAAGGCTTTAAAACCTTACTTTACAAAGATTTTAACATAGAAGGTAAAGATGTTATTTTGGCTTTCAAACCTTATGCTTTAGAAAATATTGCCCAAATACTAAAAGGACGAGCACGCATCTTAATCTCTGTTTTAGCCAATGTTGATTTTGAAAAACTACAAACCATCAAAGCTCAAAATTATGTTAGAATAATGCCTAATACAGCAGCTAAATATAAGGCTTCAACTACACCATATATACTTAAAAACTCTCATTTTGAAAATGAAATTTTAGACATTTTAAAAACTTTTGGTTCAGCTTATAAATTAGATAATGAAATACAAATGAATGCAGCTATGGCGATTAGCGGCTGCGCTCCTGCTTTTTTAGCACTTATAGCAGAAAGTATTGCTAATGCTGGAGTTTATGAAGGTTTGTCAAAAGAACTTAGTCTCAATCTTACGCGCTCTTTATTTAAAAGCTCTAGTGCTTTACTAGAACATGAACATCCAGCTATTATCAAAGAAAATATTTGCTCCCCTGGCGGAGTTACAATAAAAGGCATAAAAATACTCGAACAAAAAGGAATTCGCGGAAGTTTTTTTGAAGCCATAAATGCTAGCAGTGCTAAATGAAAAAGGCTTTCATACTTATAGAAAGTATTAGTGCTATAACGATCATATCTTTAATTTTCATTGGCATTTTTTATTACTATACTCAACTTTACAAAAACTATGAAAATTTAAATATTTTTGAAAGACTCTATAAACTTCAAGAAGAATTATATGAAAAGCCCATTTTTAAAACCATCATACTTCAAACTTCAGCCTTAAAACCTATAGTTTTACAAGAACAGTTTGTTAATGATGGTATATTTCAATTTCAAAAATTATACTTTCAAGATCAAAATTATAGCGTTTATTTTAAAGAATGAGCAAAGCTTTTACACTTTTTGAACTTATAATATCACTAATACTTTTTACTTTTATAACTAGCTTACTTTCAAAACCTTTAATGGATTTTTATCATTTAAATTTCACTGCTTTACATACAAACAATCTTATCACTCAAGCACATTTAAACTTGCTTAAAATAGAAAAATTAATACAAAATTGTATTAATATTACATTTTCACAAAATACATTAAAATGTCTTTTAAAAGATGAGTTAATTAGCCTAAAAGATAATAAACTTTATCTTATTAATTCTGCTCTTATTTTAGAAAATAATCATACACTTTATTCACCTCATTCTGATTTTAAAACACAACTCCAAAATAGAAAAGATTTATATAATGACAATGAGCATATTAGCTATGCTTATAAAATTAATAAGATTGAAAAAATATCCATCTTAGAAAATGGTATATCTACAAATTTTACAGGTAGTTTTATTCCTTTGCAAGCTCAATTAGTTATCAAATTGCAAAATGAAGAACTTATATATGAAATAAAGCCAAAATTTAATGAACAATTAAACCAACAAGGATTAATTTCTAAAAACATAAGCTCATTTAACCTGCAAAACAATAAATTAAAAATTTGCCTAAAAAGACAAACAAAATATTGCCTTGAAAAAAGAATTTTACTATGAAAAAAGCTTATGTTTTAATTTGGACAATTTTTTTAATACTACTAATAAGTCTATGGATGAGCTTGACCTTAAACATATCTAGCTACACTCCAAAAATAATCCAAGATAGTTATTACTACCTTCAAGCTCAAATTTTAAGTCACAATGCAACACAATTTTCTAAATATTTTTTATATCAAGCAAAGCAAGAAAATAAAGAATGTTTAGATAATATATATTTTAATTACGCAAAAGCTTTGATTAAAATAAAATACTTTTATCCTATTGTACAATGTGTTAATTTTAAATTTTCCAACTTCAATCCCGATGCAAATTTAAGCAAAGATGGTGTTATTATAGCCCACATTAGCATTACTTTAAATCGTGATAAAAATGTCAATGATGAAATTTTACTCACAAAAAGCATTATCATTTATCCCAAAGAAAATTTTTGGAATTTAAAAAATTAAACCAAAGTCTTAGCAAGCTTAACACACTCTAAAAGACTTTGATTTTCGCATATATAAAGATTTTTAAAATTTAAAAGCTTCTTTGCTGTGCTTTGCCCTATAACTACAACCTTATCTTCTTCTTTTAAGCTATAAAATTTTAAAAAATTTTCTACACTTAAAGGAGAGGTAAATATAAAAATAGCAGGATGAGTAAGTTTTTTGTCACCTTTTTTAAAAACATTTTCATAAACAATCATTTCATCTAAATCCACACCTGCATTTTTAAGATCCAAATTTAAAGTTGAAACAATATTTTTAGCCCTTAAATATAAACATTTTTGCGTTTTTAATTCCTCTTTAAATTCAAGAAAAAGATCTTTTCCATAAGCCTTTGATGGAATTTTAATCTTTTTAAAACCTAAATTTTTAGCGTATTGAGCTGTACTTTGTCCTACAGCGTATAAATTGAGTTTAAAATTTAAAGTGATTTTTGCATTTTGTAAGGCTTTTAAAGCATTTTTTGAGGTGCAGATTAAAGCATCATATAAACTTAAATCCACACTAAAATCGTAAAAAATAATCTCATTTAAAATAAGATTTTCCACCCCTTCAAAAGGAGTTTCATTTAAGAGGTAAATTTTCATAGATTTTACGCTTTAGCTCTTTAGCTGCCAAAAAAGCATCTTTAGCATCCATGATCGCCCTAACCACAGCCACACCGCTTAAATTTATACCCTTTAACTCATCAAGCACTTCTTTATCAATCCCTCCTATGGCTACAACCCCTATAGGGCTTTTATCACAAATTTGGCTTAAAAACTCAAGGCTTAAAAGCGAACTTTCTTTAGTAGGCGTTGCCTTAATGGCTCCACAACCTAGATAATTTACTCCTTGTATGAACTCAAGTTGTTCTAGTTTTTTAAGGCTTAAGCCTATGATTTTTTCATCTCCTAAAAGCTTTCTAGCTAGTTTTACTTCTAAATCTTCCTGCCCTAAATGCACCCCATCAGCATCTAAGGCTAAAGCTATGTCCACTCTATCGTTAATCAAAAAAGGTATTTTATAGGCCTTGCAAAGTTTTTGCACCTTTAAACCTAGTTTATAAAATTCTCTTGCATTAAGCTCTTTTTCACGAAGTTGTATGATACTTACTCCACCTTTTATAGCATTTTCTAAAGTATTTAAAAAACACTCCTCGCTTTTATTTCCCTGAGAAGCAACTAAATAAAGGCTAAGATCTAATTTATTTTTCATCTAAAAACTTGAAAAAATGATTTGTAGGACCACAACCTTTTCCAAGATTGAGTGAATAATAAATCGCATTTCTTACATATTCTTTAGCCTCACTAACAGCATAAAATAAATCCTTGCCTTTAGCTAAATTACTAGCAATAGCCGAAGAAAGCGTACAACCTGTACCGTGAGTATTTTTAGTTTCTATGCGTTCGCCTTTTAAAATATAAATTTCTTTTCCATCATAAAGCACATCATTGGCATTTTCTTCACTATGTCCGCCTTTAAGTAAAACTGCCTTAGCCCCCAAGCTGCATAAATGTTTAGCTGCCTTTATCATCTGCTCTTCATTAGCGATCTTAAAACCGCATAAAAACTCTGCTTCAGGAATATTAGGCGTAAGAATGTCTGCAAATTTTACTATGGTTTGTTTGAAAAAATCACAATTTTCTTGCGGCATTAAAGCATAACCATTTTTAGCAAACATTACAGGATCAATCACTATATTTTGAGGTTTAAACTCGCTTAAATTTTTAGCTACACAGCTCATTAATTCACAAGAACCTATCATTCCGATTTTAGTTGCCTTTGGCACTATATCTTCAAACACGGCAAGCATTTGTTCATCTACGCTTTGAGTAGGTATATCGTGTACAGAAATCACCCTTGCGGTATTTTCAGCTACCACACTTAAAACCACACTCATACCAAAAAGATTGTGCGCACTAAAGGTTTTAAGATCGGCTTGTATCCCTGCTCCACCACTACAATCACTTCCTGCTATAGTTAAAACAGGTATAAGTTCGCTTCCTTTTGCTTTCATAATTCTTCCTTTAAAATTTTGATCCATTCTTCACCCTTAGGGCTTAATTTTTGTCCTTTAAAACTCTGTTTTGCAAAAGCTACAATCAAAGCATGAAAAATTTGATAAAGTTCGTAAAGTTCACATTTTCTCCCTAAAATTTTACACAAATTTTCTTGCTTACTCTCTATACCACTTTGAAAAAATTCTCTTAATTCTTCATAATTTTCAAACTCATAGCCTAAGTGAAAAGCCAAACGCAAACTATAACTATCTACAACCAAAATCTCTCTTTTGCAAAGATAATTTAATATCCCATCAACACTTTCAAAACCCAAACCTTTGATATTTAAAAGCCATTCTCTGCTTACATTTGTTTTAAAATTTTCTAAATTTTCATAAGTGTTTATGATACTTTCTACTAAGCCTTTTAAACGCTTGGCTTTGGTATTATAAAATCCGCTAGGCTTGATTAAAGTTGCAAATTCTAAATTGGATAAAGTATTGATTTGTTCTAAGCTTGCAATATTTTCTTTTTTTAAATTTTCTAAAGCTTTTAAGACATTTTTCCAATTTGTATTTTGAGTTAAAATGACAGAAATTAAAAGCTCAAATTCACTCAATCCTTGATTTTCAAGCCAATCAAAATCATGATAATTTAAATCTAAATTTAAAAGCTTGATAAAAATTTGCGCTCCAGTCATTTAAAATTCTCCTTAAAAGCCAAATAAAATTGCTTTGCAGTACGACCACTTCTACTTGCTCTTAAGGTGGCAAATTCTTTAGCTTTAGCGTGTAAAAGCTCTTTATTGCAAGAATAATCTTTAAAATAAAAATCTATCATCTTTAAATACTCTTCTAAATTTCCTTGATAAAAACTTAACCACAAACCAAATCTATCACTCAAGCTTAATCTTTCTTCGGCAGCATCGCTTAAATGAAGTTCTGTATGTGTGATTTGCGTATCAAGATTATCAGCAATGCTTTCACTTAATAAATGCCTACGATTTGAACTCGCATAAATAATTACATTATTTGGGGCTTTTTCTATGCTTCCTTCGAGCAAAGGTTTTAAAAATTTATAACTATCATCTCCCTTCTCAAAAGAAAAATCATCACAAAAAAGTATGAATTTAAAATTTTCTAATCTGATTTCATCGATGATATCTGCTAAGGCAAATAAATCTTCTTTATTTAATTCGACAAGTCTTAAGCCCTGTTCTTTAAATTCATTAAATATAGCCTTAATCAAACTTGATTTTCCAGCGCCCTTAGATCCCCATAAAAGTGCGTGATTTGCCCCTTTATTTTGAATGAAATTTAAAGTATTGTCATAAAGTGCTTTTTTTTGACTTTCCATACCTACTAAATCTTTTAAAGTGATAGGATCGATTTCAAAAATAGGCTTTAAATAGTCTTTTCTTGCTCTATAAATTGCTGCATAAATTTTATTCCAATCCATTTTAAGCCTTTCTTAAATGCATTAAAATTGCCTCTAAAATATCATCATCGTCTTTACTTTTTGCCTTGATAAATTCTTTTTCATCATTTAAAGCAGTAAATTGAATATTTTGCTCATAGTTGCTAATACTTTTAAATTTATTTAAAGCTAAAATTTTAATAATAATCAAAGATAAAAATTGTTTAGTACAAACATCAAGTTTTCCAAAACGATCTTCAATTTCACCTTCAATCTCATAAACCTCATGAACTTGCTCACACTTACTAAGCCTTCTATAAAGTTCTAATCTTAAGCGATCTTCGCTGATAAGTTCGCTGTTTAAAAAGGCATTAACATTGAGTTTTAAATCAAGTTTATTTTCTTTTTGATCCACTTCATTTTTACTTAAAGCATTAAGTTCATCTTCTAACATTTTAAGATATAGACTATATCCAATTTGCTCGATATGTCCGCTTTGATCCACGCCTAATAAATTTCCACCGCCACGAATTTCAAGATCATGATAAGCCAAAACAGATCCTGCACCTAAAAAAGAATTACTTTCTAAGGAAACAAGGCGCTTTAAAGCATCTTTTGTGATAATATTTTTATCTTCGATTAAAAAATAACAATAGCCTTGCTTGTCACTTCTTCCCACGCGCCCACGCAATTGGTGTAAATCAGCCATACCAAAACGATCGCTTTTTTCTACTATAATAGTATTTGCATTAGGTAAATCAATACCACTTTCTACGATAGAGGTACTTAAAAGCAAATCATATTCTTTGTTTTCAAATTTCAACATTTCTTCTTCTTGCACCTTAGCATCAATTTTAGAATGTAAAATCAAAATACGCAAAGTAGAAAAAAGTTCTAATAAATGCTTTTTACACTGCTCTATACTTGCAATATGATTATGAATATAAAAAATTTGCCCACTGCGTCTTAACTCTCTTGCTATAACTTCTTTTAAAAGTGCGTCATCATTTTCTTTAACAAAAGTTCTTACATCTATTCTATCTTCTGGTGGAGTTTGTAAAACACTATAAGATTTTATAGAACTTAAAGCTTGATTTAAGCTTCTTGGTATAGGGGTTGCTGACATGGATAAAATATGTGAATTTTGAGTGATTTCCTTAAGCTTTTCTTTTTGTTTCACTCCAAATTTATGCTCTTCATCAATAATAACAAGAGCTAAATTTTCACATTCTACACTTAAAAGTGCATGAGTTCCTACAACTACACAAGCTTTATTTTCTTTTAAATTTTGTAAAACCTGTTTTTTTTCTGCACTACTTGTAAAGCGATCAAGTTTAAAAACCTCTATATCAAAAGGATCAAAACGCTTTTTTAAGGTTTTATAATGCTGATGAGAAAGCAAAGTTGTAGGTGCAAATAAAAATGCGCAAAATCCGCTTTTAACTACTGGATAAATAGCATTCATAGCAACTTCTGTTTTTCCAAAACCCACATCACCGCTTAAAAGCCTATCCATGACTTTTCCACTTTGAAAATCTTGCAAAATTTCATGGCAGGCTTTATCTTGATCACTTGTATAAACAAAACCCGCACTAGCTATAAAATCAGCTTGTCTACTTAAATCCACTGTGATTTTTTTTGCTTGCACTAAAGATCTTTTAGCTGCCATAATAACAATTTCAGAAGCTATGGCTAAAAGTTTAGTTTTTAATTTTTCTTTAAGTTTAATAAAGCTTGTTTTACCTAGTTTGTCTAAACTTGGAATAGATCCACTCACGCCCAAATATTTATCAATCAAATAAAGATTTTCCACTGGTAATAAAAGCTTATCAGAATTTTGATACTCTATAGCAACAAACTCTTTTTTTGCTCCGCTTATCACTATCATCTCAAGACCTAAAAATTTACCCACTCCGTAATCTTCGTGTACTATATAATCCCCATTTTTAAGCTCATCTATAATCAAACTAGCTTTTTTTCTTGTTTTTTGTTTTTCTTTTTGATTTAAAGAAATGATTAGCTCTTCAGGACTAATAAGATTAAGCCTTAAATCACTTTTTACAAAATAGATATTTTGAGTATCTTCAAGCTCTAAAGCTTTAAATAAAGCTTCGTTTTTAGCTAAAAGTGTGATTTTTTTATTTTTATGAAATTCAAAAAAATCTTTATTGTAAGAACTTTGCAATTCTTTAAATTTTTTAGCTTGAGGTAAAATTTTTGCATTCACAAAACTTATATCTTTTTCATATTCGTTAATATCAAACTTTTCACAAGCTAAAAAATCAAGTTCTAAATAATCAAAAAAATCATCAATACACCAAAACCCTAAAGAATTGATATCATGTATTAAAGTATCACTTTGAAAATCTTCTAATTTGTCCTTAAAAATTTCATAATTTTCTTTGTCAAAATATTTTAAAAAAGGACAAATTTCAAAATGTTCTAGTTCGTTAGGAATAGACTTTTGACTTTGCAAATCAAAATATCTTATACTTTCAATCTCTTCGCCAAAAAGCAAAATTCTAATAGGATTTTCTTCATTGATACAAAAAATATCAATAATATCCGCACGAATTGAAATTTCACCTTTATCCTGAACTATATCTACAAATTCGTATCCCAATCTTGAAATTTCATCTTCAAAACATTTCAAATCAAAATTTTGTTTTTTATCGATATGATAATTTTGTAAATGTTTTTTTGAAGGAAGTTTTTTTAAAACAGTATTTAAAGGAGAAATAAGGATTTTTTTTTCTTCTTCTTTATGATAAGCATTTAAAATCTTGCAAAGATCAAAAAGTTCTTTAGAAAAAGCCCTTAAATCATCTCCAAACTGCGCTCTAAAATCAGGTAAAACAAAGGTTTTTAAACCCTTAAATCGTGAAACTTGAGCAAGTAAATCTGCTTGTTTTTCATCTTTACAAAGCAAAAGTTCACAAATTTTTGGATTTTGTAGGTATTCATAAAATGAAGCTTGCATTATTCTTCGTTATTATTTTCAATAAGTTTGATAGTATCTTCTTTAATTTTACTAGTTCCATTAAAACGACCGCCATTTTCTATAGAAATTTTTTGCGTTGAAATATCGCCATTAACAACTCCGCCTGCTAAAATTTCTAAACTATTGGCCTCAAGTTGCCCTTCAAAATACCCATTTACTACAATTTTATCTGCTTGTAATTCACCTTTTAAATTTCCATTTTTTCCGATAACCACAATGCTTTCAGAATGAATAATACCACTTAACTCTCCATCAACATGAAGCATAGAAGCAAAATAAAATTTACCCTCAATTCTCGCACCTGAAGAAATTACTGTTGTTTCTGAGCTAGAGCTGGATGTTGGGCTGATACCGCCTTTATTAAAGATTGCCATGGAACTCTCCTTTCTTGATTAAAAAAATCATTCATATTTTTTCTTTGCAAATTTAAAAAATACAAAGGTTCTAAAGTTTTATTAATAAACCTTACCTCATAGTGCAAATGCGGCCCCGTAGAAAGACCTGTATTGCCACTATAACCTATCAACTGCCCCTTGCTAACAAATTGACCTGCTTTGACTACTTCTTTGCGCATCATATGAGCAAATACTGTTTTAAAACCAAAATTATGCAATAAAATTACATTATAACCATAGCCGTTATCACTATAACCTGAAAATTCCACTACTCCACTTGCTGGTGCATAAATAGGAGTACCAATTTCCGCTCTTAAATCAATACCAGGATGAAATTCCCTTCTTTTTAAAAGCGGATGCTCTCTCCAGCCAAAATTTCCTGTAATACCTTTATTTTCAATAGGCCATCCATTAGGAATTTGTCCCAAAATTCCAAGTTGCTGCTCATTGGTAAGCTGAAGATTATCAAGTCTTGCACTAATTGTAAGATTATTTTCTGCTTCTAAGCCCAAAGCCTCTTCAAAAGAAGCTATTTTATCTTCTATAGCTGCATACTGCTGAGTTTTTTCTTCTATGCTTTTTTGCATTTGCGAATTAGATAATTCCAATTCTTTGCTTTTTTTCAAAAGCTCCTCACGCTTTTCACTGATATCGCTAAGTTTGCTATCGAGATATTTGATATAAAAACCACTAAAAACTAAAAATAAAACAATAAAAGCAATAGTATAAAAAACTATTTTTTTGATTATTTGATTTAAATAAAAATGTCTTGAACCGTTAATATCTGTAATGGTAATAGTGAATTTATTTTTTACCACACCACTCCTTTAAAAAATTTTCTACCAGCATAAAAGAACCAAAAACTAGATTTTTTTTATTCTCTTCTAATTTTACAAATTCTTTGCATTGTATGCCTAGCTTTGATGCAATACTATAAATTTCATCATCGGCCAGCTTTCGTTCTGCACTTTTATATTTATATATTTGTATTGTATCAATAATAGGCTTTAATGTATTTAAAATTTGAAAAATATCCTTATCCAAATAAGCATTATAAATAAGATTTATTTTTTCTCCTTGAAATTTATCAAGCATAGCCTTAGCAGCCATGGGATTATGACCCACATCAACAAAAAAATTTGGAGAAATTTCTTGGCATCTTCCTTGTAAATTTAACTCTTGTAACTTTTTTAAAGCTTCTAAGGTTTTTTCTTGCGAAGTTAAAATTTCACAAGCCTTTAATGCAAGCTTTAAATTATGCTTTAAAAAACAAGGTAAAACAAACTTTTTACAATAAATCTCAAATTTTTCTTTCAAAAAAGGATTTAAGGAAGAAACTTGCAAATTAGCTTTTTTTAAAAAAGCAATTTTTTTTGCTAAATTTAAAACATTTTGCTCTTGCTCATCACTTATAAGTGCTATAGGAGCCATAACTTTAAGCTTGGTTCTTGCAATATCTTCTAAAGAATTGCCCAAAATTTGAATATGGTCAAATCCAATTCTTGTAAAAATATTCATTCTTCTTTCAAAAACAGAAGTAGCATCATATTCTCCACCCACTCCTGCTTCTAAAACAATGAAATCGCATTTTTGAAATAAAATCATAGCTAAAAAAGTAGCATATTCGAAATAACTTAATTTTTGCAAGTCTTGTTTAAAAATTTCTTCAAGTCTTATATGAGCTTGTTCTAATTCTTCATCATTTGCAATCTTACCATCAAGATAAAATCTTTCATTAAAACTGAAAATGTGGGGGCTAGTATAATGCCCTATTTTATAATTTAAATTTTCTAAAAGTTGGGTTAAATATCTACCCGTACTACCTTTACCATTTGTGCCTACAAGTTGAATTATAGGAATATTTTTAAAATATTTCTTATATTTTTCATACATTCTAAACATCAAAAAACGATCAATTTTATCGTAATTTATACTTTTTTGAGCTAAAAAATTCTCAACTTTCATTATATTTGTTCATCAACTGTTGAAATCTGCTGTATCAACTCATCCAAAATATTAATATTTGGCTTACTTTGTTTATCAAGATAAGCCACATGAATTTTAGGTGTTATGATATCTTGCTTATAAATAAATCTAAAATTTTCTATAGTTTTAAGATTTGTATTTACAAGTTGAATGATTTCTTCTTTACTTTTTCCCGGTGAAACAATCAAATAACTCTTTTCATCTATCATCCACAGCTCATCAAATTCGCTACAAGAATCTTTTAAAATTTTTTTAAATCGAACAAAAATTTCATTCAAACTTCCCATACCATATTTTTCCATAATGAAACGGTAATTTACTATAGAAAATAAAGCTAAAGAATAATTAACTTTATACTTATTAAAATTTTCATCCATTTTATCAAGCTCTTTAAGAACACTCCAAGCCTCTCTCTCCTCCAAGCTTTGCGTGAATTCAATTTGATTATTTAAAGATGTAATTTTTTCTCCAAGTTTTTTAAATTTTAGTTTTAAATCCTCAAAACTAAGTTTTACTTCCCCATTTTCATCTGGTTTTAAAGTATTGATAAAATCCATATTTTTTTCATTCGATTTATTAAGCAAGACAAGCAATTCATAGATTTTTTTTAGATTATCATTAAAAAAATTTAAATTTTTTTGGACATACATATTATCAACCATTATACGATGATTTATAAATTCCATTAGTTCATTTTTAAAATTTTCTTCGCCTATTACAAAAGGCTTTTGTGTTAAATTTTGTATAAAACCTTGAATTTTTAAATCTTCTACCAATGAAGGATTTAAACCCAAGCATAATAATTCACTAAAGTGCTCATAACTGCGCTCTTCAAGTTTAACTAAGAGTTTTTTAATCACGCTATCATAATCATCATATTTACTAATGCCATATTTACGAGCTTGTTCTTCTAAGTCATTTTCATCGTAATTTCTTTCAAGCTCTTTCCATTTTTTAGTAAGCAAGTAAATACTTTCACTATCCATAGTTTTAGAAATTCTAATCGAAGTCACCTTAGCCAAATCTCTTATCTTTTTATCCTTACTTATTTGCAAAGTTTTAGATATGGTATATAAAAAATCAAAAAATTCACTAAATTGTTTTCCGCTTTGTCTATTTAAAACAGAAATTAAAAAACTAATTAGTTCTTCTAAACTTCTTATAGTTTTAGAATTTAATTCTTGTTGATAAATCGGTAAAAGCAAGGTTTTGTATTTGTCAAGTTTAGCTTTATTTGAGCTTGTGATACCATATTTTAAAGATAATTCTTCAAAAATTTCCGTATAATTTTCAGGAGTTGGTTTTAGTTTTCTTTCTTTTAATGCAATTAAAGTTTGCTTTGCTATTTCATTAGTATTTGGAATCACGTTTTTGCCCTTTAATAGCAATTACGGAAATAAACTCATCAAATGCCTCGCTTGAAGCTGCTCGAATAGCCTCATACCTTGCAGAATCACTAATAATACTATTTGGAGAAATTTCAAAATTATAACTTCCACTTGTACTAAAAGCCTGACTTGAACCATCTTTAAAGACAACATTAAAATCTAAATTTAATTTAGCTTTATAACTAATAACATAGCCATTTTTATCATAAGCTAAAGGAATAAATTCTAAATTATTCATTTTAACATTAATTACATCATCTGCCTCGTGTTTTAAAGCAAGTTTACGCCCTAATTTTGAAATTACCATTTCTTTTAAAGTATCGGCAACATAGATACTATTTTTTGGGTCTTGTTGACTTAATTCAACATTAACATAAACTTTCTCATCGAAAATATTATTAGCGATTTTTGATGTAGGAACATATCCACAAGCACCTAAAAATAAACCTATACAAAAAATTAAAATCTTTTTCATTTAATCACTAGATTAACTAGCTTTCCTTCCACATAAATTTCTTTAACTATACTCTTACCTTCAAGCCATTTAGCAGTATTTTCTTTTGCAAAAGCTAAAATTTCTTCTTTGCTCGCACTACTTGAAATTTCAAATTCAGCCCTTTTTTTACCATTAATACTTACAGCTAAATTTAAAGTATCTTTTACAAAAACCTCTTCTTTAAGTTCTAATTTTTTGAAATTTTTACATTTAAAAAGCTCCTCGCTAAGCTCAAAACAAACATGAGGAATAATAGGCTCTAAAATATTTAAAATAATATAAAAAGCCTCTTGCTCCAAAGCTTCATTTTTACAAAGCGCTAAAGCGTTTAAAGCTTCCATGCAAGCTGCAATTAAAGTATTAAAAGCAAAACTTTGATGATAAACTTCAAAAGATTTTTTCAAAGCTTCATATACCTTTAATCTTGCATATTTTTCTTCTTTGTTTAAATTTTCTTGTTTTAATTCTACAAGCTCACCTTTTTTAACATTTTGCGCCCTATCATAAAGTTTGCAAATAAATCTATAAGCCCCTTCAACAGCATCATCATTCCATTCAAGCTCTTTAGCCGGAGGCGCAGCAAAAAGTATAAAAAGTCTTGCGGTATCAGCACCGTATTTTTCTATAATCTCATCAGGATCTACAACATTGCCTTTTGATTTTGACATTTTAGCACCATCTTTTAACACCATACCTTGAGTTAAAAGTCTATCAAAAGGTTCATTTTGCGTTAAATAACCCAAGTCTCTTAAAGCTTTTTGGAAAAATCTCGCATAAAGTAAATGCAAGATTGCATGTTCAATACCACCTATATACTGATCCACACTCATCCAATACTTCACACTTTTTTCATCTAAAGCTTTTTCCTGCCAAGTTTTCTCATCACTTGCAAAACGTGCAAAATACCAAGAACTTTCAAAAAAAGTATCTAAAGTATCGCTTTCTTTTTGAGCCTCTTTGCCACATTTGGGACAAATACAATTTTTCCAAGTTGGATGTTTATCAAGTGGATTGCCCTCTCCTGTAATTTGCACATCTTCAGGCAGAGTAATAGGTAAATTTTCTAGTTTTTGAGGTACTATACCACAGCTTTGACATTTAATCATAGGAATAGGCGCACCCCAATATCTTTGACGCGAAACACCCCAATCACGAATTTTAAAATTTACAACCCTTTTTCCTATATTTTTAGCTTCAAACTGAGAAATAATTTTTAATCTTCCCTCATTACAATCAAGATTATCAAATTCTTGACTATGGATTAATTTTCCTGATTTTTGCGTATAAGGTAAATTTTCTTGAGTTTGAATAACTTGTTTGATGGCAAGATTATATTTTGTTGCAAATTCAAAATCTCTTTCATCATGAGCTGGAACAGCCATAACCGCTCCACTACCATAATCAGCCAAGACAAAATTAGCCACCCATAAAGGAATTTTTTCTCCGCTTAAAGGATGAATGGCATAAATTCCTAAAAAATAACCTTCTTTTTCAGAACTTTGTCTTTCTCTTGGGCTTTGATTTTGAATAGCTTTGATTTTATTTAATACATCTTGATTTAATAAATTTTGCGAAAGCAAATTTTGAACAATTTTATGTTCTGGAGCTAAAGCGATATACGAAACTCCATAAATTGTATCTGCTCTTGTAGTAAAAACTTCTAAAGAACTTTCTTTAGTTTTTTGCTTGCTTTCTTCGTCTAAATTTAAAGAAAATTCCAAACCTTCGCTTTTACCAATCCAATTTTCTTGCATAGTTAAAACTTGATTAGGCCATTTATCTTTTAATTCTTCTAAATCTTTTAAAAGTTCCTCAGCATAAGCAGTGATTTTTACATAATAACCTGGCATTTTTTTCTGCACCACTTCATGACCACAACGCCAACATTTTCCGTCTTCAACTTGCTCATTAGCCAAAACCGTTTGATCTTGCTCACACCAATTCACATTTGCTTCTTTAGTGTAAATCAAACCTTTTTCAAACATCTTAATAAAAAATTCTTGCTCAAATTTTGTATAAAGTGGATCTGAAGTAGCAAGCATTCTTTTTTTAGAAAAAGAAAAACCTAAAGAAAAAAGTTCTTTTTTCATATAAGCTATATTTTCATAAGTCCATGACTTAGGATGAATTTTATGTTTAATAGCTGCGTTTTCAGCAGGCATACCAAAGCTATCAAAACCTATAGGATGTAAAACATTAAATCCTATCTTGCGATAATATCTTGCTAAAGCATCACCTATAGTATAATTTCTTACATGCCCCATGTGAATGCGTCCGCTAGGATAAGGAAACATCGATAAAATATATTTTTTAGGCAAATTTAAATCATCTTTTGGCTCAAAATATTCATTTTCATCCCAAATTTTTTGCCATTTTTTTTCTATTAAACTTGCTTCATAAGCCATAAATTCTCCTTACACTGTTCCTTTTTCATACATTGCACGATTGCGTTCTTTATCTTGTTTTCTTTTTGCTTTTTCAATTTCTTTATTTCTAAACTCAAGCACACTAAATTTAAACCATAATAATGTCGGACTTGCAACAAAAATAGAGCTTAAAGTTCCCGCTATAATACCTATAATTAAAGTCAAAGAAAATCCTTGTATCATTTCCCCGCCAAAGAAATAAAGTATCACAACGGTTGCTAAAGTTAACCCTGAAGTTAAAACCGTTCTTGATAAAGTTGCTGAAACACTTTCATTGATAATAGGTGCAAGTTCGGTTTTTTTACTTGTTTTAATGCCTTCTCTGATTCTATCAAAAATAATAATTGTATCATTCAAAGAGTACCCAAGCACAGTTAAAACAGCAGCCAAAGTATCTAAATTAACATCAATTTTAAATAAAGAAATTGCCCCTAAAGTAATCACAACATCATGAATTTCACTGATTATAGCCGCAAGAGCAAAACGCCACTCAAAACGCAACGCTATATAAATTAAAATTGCTATCAAAGATACAGCTATAGCCATAAGTCCTTTATTTCTAAGTTCATCACCTACTTTTGGACCTACCACATCAGCACGACGCACTTCAAATTTTCCCGTATCCTTTAAAAGAGTGCTTATATGCTCGCCTATATCATTGCTTACATTATCGTTGCTTCCTAAAAAGCGTATGGTTACTTCTTCATTGCTTCCAAATTCAGTTACAGATAAATTTTGAAAAGTTCCTTGTTTTTCTAAAATTTCTCGGATTTGTGTTATAGGAGCTGCATTTTCATATTTAAGCTGAACTAAAGTTCCTCCGCTAAAATCAATACCATATTGCAAACCCCTATCCCAAAGCAAATAAATAGAACCAAAAAACAAAATAAAAGAAAGAGAAATAGCAGCAAAACGCATTCTCATAAAATCATAAATTTTCTTTTCGCTAAAAAACTGCATTATCTTCTCCTGTAACCAAACCAAAATCTTGTATTATTACTTTTTTCTATGCGTTGCATAAAATAATCAAACATTCCGTGAGTTCCTAAAATAGCTGTAATCATAGAAACGACAATACCAATTCCCAAAGTCACAGCAAAACCTTTAACTGCTCCTGTTCCATAGGCATAAAGTGCTACCGAAGTAACTAAAGAAGTGATATTTGAATCTATAATCGCACTCATAGCATTTTTATAACCTTGTTCTATACTAGCTCTTATATTTACTCCATCTCGCAAGAGTTCTCGTATGCGCTCATTGATAATCACATTTGCATCTACCGCCATACCCACAGTTAAAACAAGTCCTGCCATCCCTGGTAAAGTTAAAGTTGCTCCAAACATAGCCATAACAGCCACTACTACCAAAACATTAACCAACATTGCAATATTTGCAAAAATTCCTGCCACACCGTAATACATCATCATAAATATTACAATAAAAACCGATGCACCGATTAAGGCTATCATACTCATTTTAATACTATCAGCACCTAAAGATGGTCCTATACTTCTTTGTTCAAGTAATTTTACAGGCGCAAGCAAAGCTCCACTTCTTAAAGCTACCGCCACATCACGCGCTTCTTCTTGGGTAAAAGCTCCACTGATTTGCCCACTACCTCCACCTATGCGTTCATTGATAGATGGAGCAGAATACACTTTATTATCAAGTACAATAGCAAGACGCTTTCCAACATTTGCTCCTGTATAATCAGCAAATTTTTTAGAACCCTCGGCATTTAAAGTAAAATTAATTACAGGATAATTACTCTTATCACTAATCCCTACTCTAGCATCAGTAAGCATAGATCCATCTAAAATAGGTATGCTTTTTAAGGTATATTTTAAATTTGGATTTCTAGAATCAGACACTAAAATCAGTCCATAACTCGCAGCCTCAGCATCACTCATTGTAGAAGCTTGACCCATTTTAGAATCATCAACTTCCATAAGTTGCAAATGTGCTGCTTTTGTGATGCGTTCTTTTGCTCTTAGTTCATCTTCTTTGGTTTTAATCCCTGCAAGTTCAACCAAAATCTTATCATCACCTTGTTTAGCAACTGTTGGCTCTGCTAAACCAAATTGATCAAGCCTATTTCTTATGGTTTCAACTGCTTGCAAAAGTGCAAAATTTTCTATATTTTTTACTTCTTCTGAGGTAAAAGAAATTTTATAGTGCATATTTTCACTTTGTATATTAATTCCTTTTATTTCTTTAAGCAAATTTTCAACTTTTGCAATATCTGCATTATCAAGCAAAGTAAATTCTAAAATATCATCATGGGTATTTAAGCCATTATTTAAAATATTTTCTTTATTAAAAGAATAACTCAATGAAGATGCAATTGATTTTATTTTAGATTTTACAGCTTCTTCATTATCTACACCTAAGAGCATATAAAGCCCGCCTTGCAAATCAAGCCCTAAATTAATCTTCGCACCACGTTCTGACTGCAAAAAAGAAGGGAGTGAAAAAGCCACTCCAAAAATAAATACCGCTATAAAAATAATCAAGCGATAATTGATTTTAGAATTACGCATCAATTTTCTTTGCTATAAATTCTCTTGAAATTTTTGCAGTAACATTGTCTTCATTAAGCTTAACTTTGATAAAATCCTCCTCTGGTTTTACGACTTCACAAATAAGTCCGCCATTAGTGATGATTTTATCTCCTTTTTGCAAAGACTCAAGCATTTGTTTATGTGCTTTTGCTTGTTTTTGTTGCGGTCTGATCACCAAGAAATAAAAAATTGCAAATAACACTACAAGAGGTAACAATGAAGTTAAAATTGAATTTTCTGCCATATTTTTCCTTTATTCCAAAAAAATTAAACACTAATTCTATCATTTTTAAAATAATAAAAGTCTTTTTTATTGCAATTTTACTTTCAAATTCTATTTATCTATCATTTTTTGAAAATATTTTTACACAAACTATTAGCCCATTTTTAGCTATTTGGGGGTTAGTTTTACTTCTAAAAAGTAAAAATTCTAAACAATATTTTTGGATAGGTTTTTTTGTAGGGATTCTTTGGTTTTGGTGGATTGGTTTATCTTCAATTTATTTTAATCTAAACTATTTAGTGCCAATTATACCAATTATCATTGGTTTTATTTATGGACTACTTTTTAGATTATGTTATTTATTAAAATTTGATTTTTTAAGACTTTGTGGAATTTTTTGCATAAGTTTTATCCATCCTTTAGGATTTGATTGGCTTAATTGGGGAATTTTTACAGTTTATGGTTTTTTTGACCCAAGTTATCGTGGCATTATTTGCATATTTTTAATAGCATATTTCATCTATGAGGGTTATATATCAAGATATTATAAAATAGCGATTGTTCTTATTTTATTCTTTAGTGGATTTCAATATAATGAAAAACAAGCTCAAACTCTTAATTTAAACTACAAACTCATCAATACTAATATTTCTCAAGATCAAAAATTTTTACAAGAAAATTTAAAATCAAATTCTGATATCCTAATTCAAGATATATTTCAAGCTATAAATGAAAAAAAAGAACTTGTAATCTTGCCTGAAACCGCTTTTGCTTTTGATTTAAAAAATACCAAATATGAACTTATACTTAAAGAATTATCTTATAAAATTACCATTATTACGGGAGCATTTCATGTTGAAAAAAAACATACTTACAATAGCACTTATATCTTTAAAAAAGGTAATGTCTATATTTTAAATAAGCATTTTTTAGTTCCCTTTGGTGAAGAAATTCCATTTTTTAAAGACTTAATAAAAAAATATTTTCTTAAAAATATTGAAGAATTTTCCCAAGGTCCTATACAAAGCAAATATAAATTAGACAATCAAATTATTACAAATGCAATTTGTTATGAAGCTACCAAAGAACAAAACTATCAAAATTCACAAATTATTATAGCTCTAAGCAACAATGCTTGGTTTAATAATAGCAGCGAATACAAACTCCAACAACTCTTAATGAAATTTTATGCGAGTAAATATGGGGTTAGTGTTTATCATGCTACAAATGGCAAAGAGAATATAGTTATACTCCCTAAAAAACTTTTAAGTAAAGATTGGACAAATTTATCCAAAGAAATATTTAATGATAAAAAATAATATTAAAATTTTAATTTTAAAGTAATTTAAGTTATTTTATATTATAATTCTATCAAATAATATTTTGACTTAGAGGGGTTTTTACCCCAAAGCTAAATTAATTTAGCTTCCTTCCTAACTTTTATATTTATGGGGGATATTGAAAAATATCCCTCTAAGTCAAAAATTAATATAACTTCATTAATTCTTTATAATTATACAAGCCTTATTTAAGCTTGTATAATATTGTTAATTTTTTAAAGTAGCTTTTTAAACTGTTCTAGGGCATCAAGTTTTTCCCAAGGATAGTCCTTTTGTCCTACTTGCCCACGAGCTGCTACATCCGCATAAAGAAAAGTTTCTTTACTTGGTTTATCCAGATGAAATTTATCACGGATCCAATTTGGCGTTAAAGAGAAATTTTGCATTACAAAACCACTTAAAACATCGTCATTTACACTAGTATTTGTGCCCATACAATCCACGCTTACCGAAGTAGGTTTTGCAACACCTATAGCATAACTAAGTTGAACGATACATTTTTTAGCAAGTCCTGCTGCAACTATGTTTTTAGCTAGCCATCTACCTGCATAAAGCCCACTTCTATCAACTTTAGTATAATCTTTGCTCGATTGCGCACCACCACCTATTGGAGAATAACCTCCAAAACTATCTACTATAAGTTTTCTTCCTGTTAAACCACTATCATGCAAAGAAGAGTGATTGATATATTTACCAGTTGGATTGATTAAAATTCTAGTTTTATTCGGATCAAAAAGCTCTTTTGGTAAATTACTATCCAAAATAAGTTTCATTACCAAAGATCTTAAATCTTCTATTTTCATACTTTCAACACAAGGCGCAGAAACCACTATAGTATGAATACTTTGCGGTTTGCAATTTTCAAAATTTGCCTTAGTGCCATAATCAATAGTTACTTGAGTTTTAATATCCACTCCAAGTTCATGTGGATTTGCTTTTGCATAAGCATAAACTCTATCACATAGCATTCTTGCATAACTAATAGCTGCTGGCATATATTCCTCAGCTTCACAACTTGCAAAACCAAACATAATGCCTTGATCACCTGCTCCTGTTTCACCATCTTCTTGATCGACGCCTTGGTTGATATCGGGGCTTTGTTCATTTAAAAACACCATAACATCAACCTCATCAGGATGCAAACACTGCTCTTTGCTAAAATGCCCTGCTCCGTCATAACCAATATTTTTTAAAACATCTTTAACTAAATTATCGTAATCAGCTTTACTAAGCTTGTGATTTGATTTAACTTCGCCTCCTATCACAACCTTATTTCCTGCGACAAAAACCTCACTCGCCACCCTTGAATTTTTGTCATTTTTCAAGAGTATATCCACTATCGTATCAGCGATTATATCAGCGCACTTGTCTGGATGACCTGCACTTACGACTTCTGAAGTGAATAGATACATAAAAAGTCCTTTCATTTAAAATGAACCACAATTGTATCCAAATAAACTTATCAAAGCTTGATAAATTAAAAATTCTCTAAAATTAAGCAAAAGTTAGTTAAAATCAACTTCTAATATAAAAAATATTTAAAAGGTTTTTATGTTTTCTAAAATCATTCAAGGCTACGCTAAAGGCAACCTCATAGTTCAAATTTGCATAGGTATAGTACTAGGAATACTTATAGGCATTAGTTCTAAAGAAATATCTGAAATTGCAAATTTACTCGGAATACTTTTTACAAGTGCCTTAAAAGCTATCGCTCCTATGCTTGTTTTTATTTTAATTTTAATCTCAATTTGCACTAAAGATTTTTCTCAAAGTGGTACTAAGATCAAAAATATTATCATTTTGTATATAGTAGGCACCTTTCTTGCTTCAGCTTGTGCGGTTCTTGCTAATTTTTTCTTCCCCGTAAAGCTTGTTTTAGATGGAATTCAAACCGCTACAAACTCATCTCCAACCCACATGAGTGAGATTTTTAAAGATCTTTTATTTAAAATTGTCGATAATCCTATAAATGCTCTTTCAAGCGGAAATTATTTAGGAATTTTAACCTGGGCAATAGCTGGAGGTATAGCATTAAAACACTGTTCTAACGAAGCAAAACAAGTTTTTATAGATATTAACGAAGGGGTTTTGAAAATTGTTAAATTTGTAGTAAAACTTGCTCCTTTTGGAATTTTTGGACTTGTAGCTAATTCTGTAGCACAAACAGGAGCGCAAGGTTTGATAAGCTATGCAAAACTCTTAATTTTACTTGTAACTACTATGCTTTTTGTTACTTTTGTTATCAATGCTTTAATAGTCTTTTTTTATACAAGAAAAAATCCTTTTCCTTTAATTTTTATCTGCTTAAGGCACAGTGCATTTTTTGCTTTTTTTACAAGAAGTTCGGCAGCAAATATTCCTGTAAATATGGCACTTTGCGCCAAACTTGGCATAGATAAAGAATTTTATGGCATTTCTATACCTTTAGGAGCTACTATCAACATGGCAGGAGCGGCAGTTACTATAGCTATTTTAAGTCTTACTGCAGCCAATACCGTTGGTATAGAAATCAGTCTTTTGCAAGCCTTTTTATTAAGCATTATTGCTACCTTTGCAGCTTGTGGGGCTAGCGGAGTTGCGGGCGGATCTTTACTGCTTATACCTTTGGCTTGTTCTTTATTTAATATAGACTATGATATTGCTATGAAGGTAGTTGCCATAGGTTTTATTATAGGGGTTATTCAAGATAGTGTTGAAACTGCTTTAAATAGTTCTACAGATGTTCTTTTTACAGCAATTTGTTCTAAAAATGAATTAAATTACAATATCAAATAAGGTAAAAACATGCGTCATCTCAT
Organism: Campylobacter sp. US55; assembly: GCF_004378955.1. Classification (NCBI taxonomy): domain Bacteria; kingdom Pseudomonadati; phylum Campylobacterota; class Epsilonproteobacteria; order Campylobacterales; family Campylobacteraceae; genus Campylobacter; species Campylobacter sp. US55. Next base: position 195,747 of record NZ_RYYF01000001.1, on the reverse strand, counting down.
CACTACAAAGGATTTTAATAAAGTCGAAATTATGGAGCTTTTTAAAGAAGCAAGTGATTTCTTAGATGAAAAACCTAGAACTTTTCTTAAAGGAAAAAGTATCACGACAATTTTTTTTGAAAATTCTACACGCACCCTTTCATCTTTTGAAAGCGCTGCAAGAAGATTGGGTGCTAGGGTTTTACGCCTTGATGTTTCAAGATCAAGCTCTAGCAAAGGAGAAACTCTTTATGATACTGCTGCTAATTTAGATGCCATGAGTCCTAATGCTATTGTTGTAAGACACGCAAACTCAGGAGTTCCTTTGATATTAGCAAAGCATATGCATTGTCCAGTTGTTAATGGAGGAGATGGAAAACACGCCCATCCTACCCAAGCTTTGCTAGATTTATTCACTATTTATAATCATTTTCAAGCCGATGTCGAAGGTAAGAAAATTTGCATCGTAGGTGATATCAAAAATTCCCGCGTTGCAGCGTCCAATATAGAACTTTTAAGCAGATTTAATCTTGATATTACCCTAGTAGCTCCACCACATTTTATGCCTAATACTCATCTTAAAAAACATTATAAGCTTGATGAGAATATCATAGCAAATTCAGATATCATCATGAGTCTTAGAACACAAACAGAAAGACATAATAAAACCGTTTACGCTTCACTTAAAGACTATGCAAATGATTTTTGCATTCAAAAAAGCTTAGTAAAAGATAAAAAGCTTATTTTACTACATCCAGGCCCTGTAAATCGCAATATTGACATAAGCGATGAAATGATGAGCGATGAAAGAACTTTAGTTTTAAAACAAGTTAAAAATGGAGTGGCCATTAGAATGGCTGTTCTTAAAAAACTCATATTAGAAAATGAAGGATAAAAAATGTTAGAATGGGACTTAAGTGCTTTATTTCTTGATAAAGAAGCGTTGAAAAATTTTACACAAGATCAAATCCAACAAAGTTTAAATTTCAAAAAAAACTATGAAAATAAACTTTATACATTAAATGCTAATGAGTTTTTGCAAGCTTTAAAAGATTATGAAAATTTAAATCAAGCTCTTGGCAAAATCATGACTTATGCTTATTTGCTTTTTGCTAAAAACACTCAAAATGGTTCTTTTTATGCACAATACGAAGAAGAATGCAAAAAAATAGAAGAAAATTTACTCTTTTTCGAGCTTGAATTTTGTGAGTTAGCTCCTGAAAAAAGTCAAGAATTTACAACTTTTTGCAAAGATTATGATTTTTATCTTTCTAATTTATTGCAAAACAAACGCTATAATCTTAGCAAAAACGAAGAACGCATTATACTCTATCTTTCAAATACAGGTGCAAATGCTTTTAGTAGACTTTTTGATGAAAGTATGAGCGCTTTAAAAATCTCTTTTGAAGGTAAAAAACTTAGCGAAGAAGAAATTCTAAGCAAAATGTATGATGAAGATAGAAAAATACGCAAAAAATCTGCTAAAAAATTCAGTAAAGTTTTGCAAAAAAATAGCAGACTTTTAAGTTTTATTATCAATATGATAAAAACAGAAAGAAAAAACATAAGTTTATTAAGAGGTTATGAAAATGCTGAAATTTCAAGACATATCAGCAATCAAATTTCGCAAAAAAGCGTTGATTCTTTAATAGCAAGTGCGCAAAAACATTTTAACTTAGTATCGCAATTTTACAAAAGAAAAAAACAAATTTTAGGCTACGATGAGCTTAAAGACTATGACAGATATGCACCCATAGGAAAAGAAGCAAGTTTTGATTTTAAAACAAGTAAAAATATTGTTTTAGAGGCATTTCAAGCTTTTTCTCCACAATTTTATGATATAGCAAAAAATGCTTTTGATCAAGGTTGGATTGATGTTTATCCGCAAGAAAATAAACAAGGGGGTGCTTTTTCGCACTCTGCAACTTCTGATGCACATCCTTTTGTTTTATTAAACTACACCAATAAAAGACGCGATCTTTTTACACTTGCACATGAATTAGGACACACTATCCATCAAAAACTTTCTTATAATGTAAGCTATTTAAATCAAAACACGCCTTTAACCACCGCAGAAACAGCTTCAGTTTTTGCTGAAATGCTCGTATTTGATTTTATTAAAGATAAGTTAAAAAAAGAAGAACTCCTATCTTTATATGCAAATAAAATCGAAGATATTTTTGCAACTTTTTATAGACAAATTAATTTTACTTGTTTTGAAAGACGCTTACATGCTCAAGAAAATGAACTTAGCACCGAAGAAATCAATAAAATTTGGATGGAAGAATCTCAAAAGATGTTTCAAGACAGCGTAAAACTTACAAAAAATTATGCTTCTTGGTGGAGTTATATTCCTCATTTTATCCATTCTCCTTTTTACTGCTATGCTTATGCTTATGCGCAACTTTTAGTTTTAGCTCTTTATGGACTTTACAAAAGTAAAAAATGTGAAAATTTTAAAGAACTTTATATCAAAATGCTTTCTTTAGGTGGAAGCGTGAGTCCAAAAGAACTAGTAGGAATGTTTGGCTTTGATATAGAAGATGAAAATTTTTGGGAAATAGGCATAAAAGAAATTCAAAAACTCATCAATGAATTTATGGAGTTACAATCATGCTAGAAACAATCTTAAAAAATGAAAATTTTATCCATACCATGCAAAAGCATTGCTATGAAGTTATTTCACACCTTATAGAAGAAAATATAGAATTTTCCATAGTTGCAAATACAAATTTCATAGATTTTAACCCTGAACTTCCCAAAGAGCTTGATGTTAAACAAAATCCTTATGCTCTTTTTGCTCTTGGAGGATACACCTTTGAATCCATACAACTAAATAAAGATTCCATTCAATTTCACGCAGGTTTTGGAAATGATGATTTTGATAGTTTTGTAAAGGTTGATTTAGGAGCTATCACGCAAATTCAAATAGAAAATAGCATTTTATTTGTTAATTTTAGCCTTTATAAACGCGAAGATAGTAAAAATTTACAAAAATCTAAAAATATATTTTTAAATAATCCAAAAAATAAAGATATTTTCAAAAAATGAATCTATTTGAAGATTTAAATGATAGTCAAAAACAGGCAGTAAGCCACATTGATGGAGCTATGCTTATCCTAGCGGGTGCAGGTAGTGGAAAAACCAAAACTATCACCACTCGTCTTGCTTATCTTATCGGTGAAGTAGGCATCCCCTCGCATAACACTCTTACTCTTACTTTTACAAATAAAGCAGCTAGTGTTATGCGTCATAGAGCGTTAAATTTTCTACAAGGCAATCACAATCCTTTGCTTTGCACCTTTCATAAATTTGGACTTTTATTTTTAAAACTCCATTTTGAAAGATTGGAGCGTAAAAATAGTTTTATTGTTATCGATACAGATGATACAAAAAAAATAATTAAAGACTTAATCCATGATAAAAACAAAGATAATGTCTATGATATTATCAAATACATATCTTATTGCAAAAATGAAGGCAAAAGAGTAAGCAATGTCTTTGAAGATTTAAATTTACTAAAAGAACATAATTTTGAAAAATATCAAAATGAATACAAATTTGCCAACTATTACCGTGCTTATGAAGAATACTTATTAAAGCAAAATTTTGTAGATTTTGATGATCTTTTATTGCTAAGCAATCTCATTTTAGAAAATGATATAAATTTTGCCAAAGAACAAAGCTTACTTTATAATTACATTACAGTTGATGAGTATCAAGATACTAATACCTTGCAATATAAAATTCTAAAAAATCTATGTTGTATGCATGAAAATATCACAGTTGTTGGTGATGATGATCAAAGTATTTATAGTTGGCGTGGAGCAAAAATTGAAAATATTTTAAATTTTCAAAACGATTTTAAAAATGTTAAACTTATAAAACTTGAACAAAACTATCGTTCAGTAGGGACTATTTTACAAGCAGCAAATAATCTCATATCTCACAATGAGCAACGACTTGGAAAAACTTTAATCTGCACTAAAGATACTGGGGAAAATATTAAAATATTAAAAAACGAAAACGAAAAACATGAAGGTTTATATATCGCTCAAGAAGTGAAAAAATTGCTAAATTCTGGAGTAGAAGCTAAAGAGATCGCCGTTTTATTTCGAGTTAATGCACTATCAAGAGCAATAGAAGAAGCATTTATGAAGGAAAAAATTTCTTATAAACTGCTTAGCGGTATGCGTTTTTATGAGAGATTAGAAATAAAAGATTTAATCTCGTATCTTAGACTTATCTTAAATCCAAATGATGATTTGTCATTTAGGCGTATTATTAATCGCCCTAAAAGATCCATAGGGGAAAAAGCCTTAAAAAATTTAGAAGAATATGCAAAAAAACGTCAAATTTCACTTTTTGATGCCTTATGTGAAAGCGATGGCGGTATAGGAATTTTAACAACAAAAAAAGCGCAAAATGAAGCAAATATTTTTATACAAAATATTCACACTCTAAAAAGCTACGATAATGCAAAAAAAGTTTTTGACAATATGGAAGAATTATTTAAAATCAAAGATTATTTTTCAGAGCAAGATGATGGAGATGAAAGAATCAGAAATCTTGATGAGTTTTATGCTAATCTAAGAGAAAAACTCAAAGAAGATCCCGAAGCTTCTTTAGAAGATCTACTTAGTGAAATTTCTTTATTAAGTGATCAAGATAATTTAGATGAAGAATGTGTTTGCTTGATGAGTATTCATGCTAGCAAAGGTTTGGAATTTGATTATGTTTTTATAATAGGCTTTGATGAAGGATTTTTTCCTTTAAATAGCGAAGAAAATCTCGAAGAAGAACGCCGTCTTGCTTATGTTGCCATCACTCGCGCCAAGAAATTTCTCACAATAAGTGTTGCAAATTCTCGTTTTTATCATGGTTCAAGAGCAAGCATCAATCCTAGCCGCTTCTTAGAAGAAAGTAAATTAATCAATGAAAAATCAAAAAATCAAAATATACAAAAAACTAGTTTTTGCAAAGGAGATCTAGTTAAACATAAAATTTTTGGCATTGGCAGGGTTGTTGAAGTTAATAAAAGCGGAAAAGAGGAAAAGCTTAATATTAATTTTGGTGGTATAATACGTGTAATCATGGCAAGCTTTGTGGAAAAAGCAGTATGAACAAGATCTTTACAGCCTTTAAACCAAGGGGTTTGAGTTCTAATGCCTTTTTAAGTACTTTAAAGAAAAAATATAAAAATAAAAAAGCAGGATATTCTGGCACTCTTGATCCTTTCGCCAAAGGGGTTTTAATCGTTGCATTTGGACAATACACAAAACTTTTCCGTTTTTTAAAAAAAACTCCAAAAACCTATAAAGCTACTTTATGGCTTGGAGTTTACTCCTTAAGTCTTGATGATCAAAATATAAAAGAAATTAAAAATATAAAAGAATTTGATCTTGCAAATTTACAACAAATCATTGATCAAATGCAAGGAATTATCTCCTATACACCACCGCAATTTAGTGCCAAAAGAATCAATGGAACTCGCGCCTATGAACTTGCAAAAAAAGGTATAGAAGCAAATTTAAAACCTTGCCAAATGGAAGTATTTGATTGCAAGATTTTAAGCTATAATCATCCTTTTTTAAATATCGAAATCACAGTCAGTGAAGGTGCTTATATAAGATCTTATTGTGAACTTTTTGCTAGAAAACTAGGTATTAATGCGACTTTAAGCTCTTTAGAGCGCATTAAAGAAGGCAAATTTGTTTATAATAATGAGAAAAGCTTAAATGTGTTAAAATACATTAACCTAAAGCCAAATTTTATCAAGGATTTAAATAAACTCGAAAATGGTGCTAAAATTTTTGTCGAAGAATTAGAATTTCATGATGAAGGAGATTATTATATTGAAACAGAAAAATATTTTAGCATAATTAATATTAAAGAAAATACAGTAAAATATCTTCTAAATAAGGTTGAAAAATGTTAATATTATCAAGAAAAGAAAATGAAAGTATAATTATCGGAGAAGGTATAGAAATCAAAGTCGTTCAAACAGGGAAAGGATATGCCAAAATAGGTATAGAAGCTCCAAAATCCCTTATGATACTTAGAAAAGAACTTGTTCAACAAGTAAAGGATGAAAATTTGCATTCTGTTGTTCAGAATGATATTAAACTTGATGACTTAAGCAAAAAACTAATCAAATGAAAGCTTACGCTAAAGCAAATATTTTTTTAAAACTTACCGGTTTTGACTCAAGAAAATATCATCTTTTAGAATCACGATTTATACTTTTAAAAGATCTTTTTGATGAGCTTGAGCTTATTGATAAAGAATCAGATTCTAAAAAAGAATTTGAAATCATTAGTAATTTTAAATGCGAAAATAATATTATTCAAAAGGCTTATTTGCTACTTTCTAAAAGATATAATAACGAATTAAAAGAATTATTTAGCAAAAAAAGCCTAAAACTCACAAAAAATATCCCAGTATGTGCTGGACTTGGCGGTGGAAGTAGCGATTGTGCGAGTTTTTTACTGCTAATGAATGAAACCCTAAATTTAAAATTAAACCTGCAAGAACTTATAAATTTAAGCATGCAACTAGGAAGTGATATTGCCTTTTTTTTAAGTGGCTTTCACTCTGCTAATGTAAGTGGCTGTGGTGAAATTATAAAAGAATTTGAAGATGACATACCTAATTTAAAATGGACTTTTCCACAAATATCTTGCCAAACTAAAGCTGTTTATGATGAATTTGATAGAAAAATATTTGACTTTCAAAAAAACAATAATCAAGCGCAAATCTACAAAAAACTCAGCACAAAAGAGTTGTTACAAAACTTTAAAAACAAAGAATTAAATGATTTATTTACTCCTTGTGCAACTTTATATCCTAAAATGAAGTTTTACTTACAAGAAGATTTTTTTCTAAGCGGTAGCGGTAGTAGTGTTTTTAAGGTTGATCGATGAAAATTATTGCGAGAAATAAAAAAGCTTTATTTGATTATAGCATCATAGAACGCTTTGAAGCCGGAATTGTCCTTAAGGGAAGTGAAGTTGTAGCCTTAAGGGCAGGAAGAGCAAATCTTAAAGACTCTTTTGTTCGCATTATAAAAAATGAGATTTTTTTACTTAATTCTCATATTTCATTGCTTCACACTACACATTCTTTCTATAAACACGAAGAAAGAGGTGCTAGAAAGCTTTTAATGCATAGAAAGCAAATTGATAAATTATTAGGTAAAGTAAGTATAGAAGGATATACTATCGTTGCATTAGATCTTTATTTTAACACAAAAAATAAAGTAAAAGCCACTCTTGCTTTAGCTAAAGGGAAAAATTTGCACGACAAGCGTGAAACTTTAAAGAAAAAGCAAGCCGATTTAGAAGCTAGAGCTGCTATGAAAAATTATAAATAAAGGAAATTAAATGAAAAAAATTTTAACCCTATTTTTAATAAGTTTAGCATTTTTTCTTAATGCTTGCTCCAAAGAAGAGGAAATTCAAAATGATTTTATGTTTGAAGAGTATCACAAAGGAGATAAAATAGTATTAAATAGTGTAAATGGTGGAAGCAAAACTTTAATAAGAACAGATAAAGGTTTTGTGGTAGAAGGAGAGGAAGGAAAAGTTCTAATGTTTGATTTTTTTGGCACTTTTTGCACCCCATGCAAAGAAGAAGCTTTAGATCTTAGCAAACTTTGGAAAAATAATTCTAGCAAATTTATCATTATAGGACTTACACATTTTGAAGATGTTAGCGATGAAACAGTTAAAAAATTCGCGGATGATTATGGTGCTTACTATTTTCTAAGCAATGACAGTTCTAATGATCGTATTATTGCTCAAATTTTAAAAGATATAGACTATCAAAATATGGAGCAACTTCCTTTTAAAGTTGTTTTAAAAAATGGAATTTATCAAAAAATAAGCGATTACTGGAATAATAATGCTCCAACAAATTTTTATCTTGGCAAAATTCCAACAGAACTCATGCAAGAAGATTTAAATAAAATCTACAAAGGAAAATAATGCCAAAAACCCAAACTCTAGAGCAGACAAAACTTAGTGAACCAAAAATGTATAAAGTTATACTCTTAAATGATGATGTAACAACCATGGATTTTGTCATAGAAATTTTGATGAATATTTTTCATCAAAACCTTGAAAAAGCAAGTCAAACAATGTTAGAAATTCATCACAATGGTTCTGGAATTTGTGGCATTTACACTCAAGAAATAGCTCTTTCAAAACAAAAAAAAGTTATAGATGCGGCTAAACTTGCTAATTTTCCACTACAAGCAAAGGTAGAAGAAGAATGAAATACCAAGAAAATTTACAAAAATATCTTGATAATGCCAAAAATCTAAGCTTAATAAACCATCATGAATTTGTTACCTGTGAGCATGTACTGTTTGCATTACTAAAACTAAGCACTGATTTTAAGGATATATTTGAAGAATTTTCAGATGGAGATCTTGAGCTTCTAGAAACCGAATTAAAAAATTACATTTCTCAAAACAATCAAGTTATTAAACAAGAAATAGAACCTACAATATCTGTTGTTTTAGATGAAATCTTACTTTCATCTAAAAATAAAAATAATGAAATTAAAATTATAGATTTTTTAGAAAAGCTCATACAGGATTCAAGAAGTTATTCTAGCTATCTCTTAAAAAAACACAACATAAATCTTAACAAAATTCAAGAACTTCAAAATCATGAAAATATACAAAATTTAAGCAACCACACAAGTGATTTAACACTTTTAGCTCAAAATGGCAAGATTGATCCTTTAATAGGAAGAAAATTTGAACTTGAAAGAATGATGCAAATTCTTTCACGTCGCAAGAAAAATAATCCTATTTTAGTAGGAGAAGCAGGAGTTGGCAAAACGGCCATTGTAGAAGGATTAGCATTGGCTATTGCGGAAAAAAAGGTGCCTAAAAACTTACAAAATGCAAAAATTTTTAGTCTTGATATGGCTAGTATACTTGCGGGAACAAAATACCGTGGAGATTTTGAGAAACGAATTAAAGAAATTTTAAATGAACTTGAGAAAATACCGAATGCTATTTTATTTATTGATGAAATTCACACTATAGTAGGAGCTGGAGGCACAGGAGAATCTCATACTGATTTTTCCAATCTTTTAAAACCAGCTTTAAGCAATGGAACTTTAAAATGCATAGGTGCAACAACTTTTATGGAATATAAAAATACTTTTGATAAAAATAAACCCCTAAGTCGCCGTTTTGCTAAAATAAATGTAGATGAACCAAGCCAAGAAGAAAGCTTGCAAATTCTGAAAGGATTAAAAAACAAATATGAAGAATTTCATCATATAAAATTAAACGATGAAATTCTTCAATATGCTGTAATTTGGGGTAAAAAATTTTTTAATGATAAATTTTTACCTGATTGTGCTATAGATCTGATCGATGAACTTGGTGCTTCTTTTGCTTTAAATCCAAAAGCTAGAAAAAATGCCAATTTAAAAGATTTAGAAAATGTTTTAGCAAAAATGACCCACCATCACAAAATGTTTGAATTCGATCAAAATAAAGCTTTAATGAATTTAAAAACAAATTTAAAAGCAAAAATTTTTGGCCAAGATGAAGTTATAGATAGCCTTGTTTCATCACTTAAGCAAAGTTTCGCAGGATTTAAAAATTCCAATACACCACGCGGAGTGTTTTTGTTTACTGGATCAAGTGGAGTTGGAAAAACAGAACTTTGCAAAGCTTTAGCTGAATTTTTAGGTTTAAATTTAGAACGCTTTGATATGAGTGAATATGCAGAAAAACATGCTATAAGTAAACTAATAGGATCTCCAGCTGGATATATAGGTTTTGAAGAGGGTGGACTTTTAAGCAATGCTATTCGCAAAAATCCTTTCAGTCTTGTTCTTTTTGACGAAATAGAAAAGGCTCATCCTGATTTAAGCAATACCTTTTTACAGATTTTTGACAATGCCGAGCTCACCGACAATAGCGGTCTTAAAGTAGATTTTAAAAATACAATCATTATTATGACATCTAATCTAGGACTTAAAGAAAGCAATGAGCTTGGTTTTTTAAGTAAAAATGAAGAAAAAAGTAATCGTGCTATCAAAGACTTTTTTGCTCCAGAATTTATTAATCGCATTGATAAAATTTTACATTTTAATGATTTAAACGATGCTATACTTGTTAAAATTATCGAAAAAGAACTTGATGAAATTTCTAAAAATTTAAATAATATAAAATTATCAGCGGATGATAAAGCTAAAATTTATTTAGCTAAAAAAGCCTATAATAAAGAATTTGGAGTAAGGCTTTTAAAACGCATAATTTCTGAGGAGATAGGAGAAAAAATCAGTGATGAAATTTTATTCGGAAAGCTTAAAAAAGGCGGTATAGCTAAAATCAAACTTGGTAAAAATGGAAAGCTCGAATTTATATTCTAAATTACTCAATGCACCTAAAAATGCTCCTGTATTTTTAAGTCAAAATTTAGAAGCTGATTTTATTGTAAAAGCTTATACTTTTGGTCTATTCCCATGGACAAGTAAACCTGTAACTTGGTGGTGTCCAGATCCTAGATGCATTTTAATTCCAAATCAAATTCACATCCAAAAAAATATGAAAAAATTTATTAATCTCTATCAAATTAAACTTGATTATGATTTTTTAAAATTAATTACATTATGTCGCGATACACGCTCTCAAAGCTGGATAGATGATGAATTTATTACCACTTATTATAAGTTATTTACCCAAGGCTATGCGCATAGCCTTGAACTTTATGAAAATAATGAACTTATAGGTGGAATTTATGGTTTAATTTTAGGAAAGGTTTTCTTTGGTGAAAGTATGGTAAGCATTAAAAAAAATGCATCTAAAGTTGCCATGATTAAACTTTGTGATTTATTAAAACCTTATGATTTTATCATAGATTGTCAAGTTTATAACCAACATTTAGAATTCATGGGTGCTCATAATATTTCTAGGAAAGAATTTTTAAATATTTTAAAAGAAAAATGCAATCAAGAAAGTGGTTTTAAAAATTTTAAAGATTTAATGACTTAAAAAATAAGCGTGAAAATCACGCTTATGACATTGCTTTAGCAACTTCAGCAGAGCTTTCACGAATTTTCTCCATACATTCTCTTGCTTCTTTTGCAAGTTCAACACTCTGATTAACATCCTCTAAACCGCTTTTAATACTCTCAACCACTTGTGATGTAACATTACGAATAGAATTAATCGTAGTGGTAATTTCATTAACTGAATGCCCTGTTCTTTCAGCTAAATTTCTTACTTCATCAGCAACAACAGCAAAACCTCTACCATGTTCACCAGCACGTGCTGCCTCAATAGCAGCATTTAAAGCAAGCAGATTAGTCTGATCAGCAATATCACTAATAGTCTGAATAATAGATTTAATTTCATCTGATTGTTGATTTAATGAGGAAACAAGATTTGAACTTTGAGACATCATATCAGCAATATTCTGAACATTTGAAACAGTGTTTTCAATTACACGATCTCCATCTTGAGTAAGATTATCATTTTTTTCTGCAAGTTCGCTTATGAGGCGAAGTTTTTCTTGATCTTTTTTAACTTGTTCGCTTATATCTGTAGCAAATTTAATAACCTTGTAAATTTTTCCATCATCATTTTTAACCGGATTATAACTTGCTTCAAGGTATACTTTTTTATTATTTCTTCCGTATCTTATATATTTACCTGATTGAAATTTACCCTCTCTTAAATCTTCCCAAAATTGAACATAGTCCTTAGAGTGTCTATAATTAGAATCACAGAACATACTATGATGCTTTCCTTTAATCTCATCAATATTAAAATCCATAGTTCTTAAAAAATTTTCATTAGCCGTAATAATAGTCCCATCAGGTTTAAATTCAATAATAGCCATAGAACGATTAGCAGCAGCAATAGTATTTCTAAGATCAAGCATTTCATAATGTCTTTGAGTTATATCATTGGCAAATTTAATAATTTTATAAACATGACCATTATTATCACTAATTGGAAGATAATTTGCTTCTAAATAAACATCTATCCCTCCCTTAGCTATACGTCTAAAAAGACCAGTTCTAGCTTTTCCATCTCTTAAATCTTTCCAAAAATCACTATATGCTGAAGAATTAACAACTTCAGGCAAACAAAACATACTATGATGCTTACCCTTAATCTCTGAAAGGGAGTATTTCATAGTTGTTAAAAAATTTTGATTTGCCTCTAAAATAACGCCATCGGTGGTAAATTCAATTACCGCCATAGTATTCCCAATAGATCTTAAAATATCTCCTAAACCATTACACTTTTTTTCAAGTTGTTCAATTATTTCAGTATTGTTTTTCTTAGCACCAAACATAAAACTCACCTTTTTAATAATAAATTATTTTAAAATTATATCATATTTATATAGTATTATTTACTTAAAATTATATTAATTTATAAGTTAAATATATCTTTTAAACCTACAATAATCATCTTAAACCCCATAGCAGCAATAAATACTTGTGCTATACGAGAAAAAACATGCAAAATCAATTTTCCAACTATTTTTTCTATAGTAGCTGCAAAATGAAAAAGTATAAACATAAAAATAAAAGCTATCATTACTCCGCCAAGAGCAACATCAAGCCCACCATCTTCGGCTATAACGATAATACTAGCTAAAGTTCCAGGCCCAACAAGCATAGGAAATGCCATAGGTATTAAACTCTGTCTTAAAATTTCCTTATCATCCATATCCTGATAAGAACTAAAATCCTTAGTTGCAATTTTTGTTGAAAAAAGTAAATTTTTAATAGCCATTATAATAAGAACCAAACCACCAGAAACCCTTAAATCATCTAATGAAACTCTAAAAATATAGTTCATAAATAAAGGTCCTGATAATAAAAATACCAAAACTATAGTAAAAGCTGTATAGAGAATAGTTCTAAAAAGTTTTTTTCGAAGCATTAAAGGCAATCCATCACTCATAGCCAAAAATTGAGTTAAATTACCAAAAGGATTTAATATGGCAAGTAAAGTAATTGCAGCAAAAAACATCAAATAAAGCTCAGAACCCATACTAGAAAACACTATCAATCCTTAGTTTTTACAAATTCCAAAGAAATAGAATTTACACAATGTCTTACATTTTTAGCAGAAAATCCTTCTCCTTCAAAAACATGACCTAAATGTCCATTGCAGTTTGCACATACAATCTCGGTTCTAATCCCATCTTTATCAGGAATTCTTTTAATAGCCCCTTTTATTTCATCATCAAAGCTAGGCCATCCGCAACCTGATTTAAATTTATCTTCGGATTTATAAAGCGAAGCTCCACATTGCTTGCATTGATAGATTCCTTTTTCATAAAAATCATTATATTTCCCACTAAAAGGAGCTTCTGTTCCTTTATTTAAAATTACTTTTTTTTCTTCTTCATTTAATTCTTTCATGATCTGCCCTTGTAAAATAATTTTTATATTATATAATTAAAATTTCAATTTTAAATGATAAATTTTTATAATTTTCAAGAAAGTTTTAAATGCAAAAAGAATTTTTTCAAGAACTTCAAGATATTTTATATGAAAAAAATATAACTATAAAATTTCACTCTTTTCAAAATTTTTATGAAGACTTTAAAAGCCACAAATTTATTTTTAATCACGAGCATCAAAGCATTTTCAAAAAAAATACATCGCAACAAATTACCTTGCTTCATCCTACGCGTATAAGAAGGCCTAAATTTCTCAATTCAACTCATGCGCTTGCTAAAATAATTCATTCAGTCGCTCATATAGAATTTAATGCAATTAACCTGGCTTTAGATGCGAGTTATCGCTTTAAAAATCTACCTTTGCAATTTTATTACGATTGGCTGGAGGTGGCAGATGAGGAAATTAAACATTTCAAACTTTTAAATTCAGCACTTGAAGAACTTGGTTACAAATATGGAGATTTTCCAGTGCATGATAATTTAGAATCTGCTCTAGAAGCTACAAAAGACTCTTTAAGCTTTAGAATGGGAATAGTTCATAGAGGTTTAGAAGCTAAAGGGCTTGATGCCAACCCCTTTGTTGTTCAAAAACTTCAAAGTTCCAATCATTCCATTAAAAATCTTTTAATGGAATATCTTGAAATTATACTTAATGATGAAATAAAACACGTTAAAAAAGGAGATACTTGGTGGAAATTTGCAAATCAAAACAAGTATGATTTTATCGAGCTTTGTAAAACGTTTAAACAATTCTCTCTTGCAGGAAAAAAACTTAACATTCAAGCAAGAATCAAAGCTGGCTTCACTCAAGAAGAATGCGAAGTCATTGAAAAATTTTACTCTTGATTTCTTATCTTAAATTTTGAAACAATAATGGTATATAAAACCCGAATAATTCCATAAAGCACATACAAGCTTGCTAAAATTACTAAACTTTCAAGAGGATAAAGATATAAAAATGAAAATATTATAATTAAAATAATCAAAACTTTTAAAACACTAGAACGATTAAAATCAAGCTTTTTAAAGCTAGGATAGCGTATATTACTTACCATTAAAAGCCCTAAAATTGCTTGAAGCACCAAAAAAACTACACCATAAGGCTTTAAAAAATCATAACTAATAAACGCATAAGTCCATATAGCACTCACAACTGCTGCAGTAGGTATAGGAAGACCTATAAAAACAGAAGGTTCATAAGTGCCTGTGGTAACATTAAATCTCGCCAAACGAATAGCTCCAAAAACCACAAAAAAAGCCGTAATCAAAGATCCAAGCTTTCCAAAATCATAACCTATAGCCATATAAAAAAGAACCGCTGGAGCAACTCCAAAAGCTACTAGATCAGCTAAAGAATCAAATTCTACTCCAAATTTTGAAGTAGAATTTGTAAGTCTTGCAACACGGCCATCAAGCCCATCGCAAATCAAAGATAAAATAATATAAATCAAAGCTGTATAATAATTTCCATGTATTGAAGCTATAATAGAAATAACCCCTAAAAAAGCTGAAGCAGCTGTAAAAAGATTGGGTAAAATATAAATTAGTTGCGGTCTGTTATTCATTATTTTTCCTTACGCAAAATAGCCCAACAATGAACCTGCTTTAATTTCATCATTTAAGCCTATATGAATTCTAGTATCTTTTGGTAAAAGTAAACTTATAGAGCCATTGATTAAAAAACCCATTCTATCTCCTGCTTTTAAATCATGAGAAATATTATCGAGCTTTAATTTTCTATCAAAAGAACCTGCATAGATTCGCAAGGCTATTGTTTTATTCTCTTTAACTTTTGCCAAAATAAAAGCTCTTTCATTCATCATTTTTGCAGATTTTAATTCACTGCACAAAAAAAGCCCATGTCGTAAACGAATATCTATTATAGACATTGCAAAAGGTGTATTAAAATTCCCAGCATCATAAAGAGCATTTTTAATAGTAATTTCAACACATTCACCCAAATCTTTATGATGAATATTTTCTATTTTAGTAACCCTACCATCCATAGGTGCAAAAATAGCTTTTTCATCACTACAAACAAGTTCTCTTTTGGGCGCTCTAAAAAGAAAAATACAAATTACAATTAATGCTAATAGCAAGATGGAAAAAGAATAAAAAATCCACACAAAAATAAAAATCAAGCTTAAAATAATAAGACTTAAATATCCATCTTTTGCAATAAAATCTTTCATTCTTCTACTTTAACTTCAGTTTTAACTTCTTCGAGTTCTTGTAAACGAGTTGGTAGACTATTTTGATCCTCAAACTCTTTAATAATCTCACGCACTTTATTACCTTCAATAGTTTCTTCTTCATAAAGGGCTGCAACCATAGTCTCAATCGCTCCCTTATAAGTATTTAAAGTATCTTTAACATCTTTATAGCGTTCATCTAAGGTTTTCTTTACATAATCATCTAAAGATTCTGCCATCTTTTCAGAATAATCTTTTATGGTTTGTCCACCACTTAAGAAAGTATTTCTTTGTTTTTCAAGCACCATAAGTCCTGCAATTTCACTCATACCATACATAGAAATCATAGCTTTTATAATATCGGTTGCTCTTTCTAAATCATTACTTGCACCCGTTGAAATTTCACCTATAAACACTTCTTCAGCTGCACGACCACCCAAAAGTACATCTACTTCAGCGATAAGTTCATGTTTTTGCATTAAAAATTTATTTTCCTCAGGAGTATTTAAAGTATAACCTAAAGCCGCAAGACCACGCGGAATCACAGAAACCTTACTTACACGTTTTGCACCTTTGGTAGTTTCAGCGATTAAAGCATGACCGCATTCATGATAAGTAACAATTTTCTTTTCTTTTTCATTAATACGACGTGATTTCTTCTCAAGTCCTGCTATAGCTCTTTCAACAGCTTCAACTAAATCATTTTGTTCTACATATTTTTTAGAATCCCTACCTGCTAAAAGTGCCGCTTCATTAATAATATTTGCAAGATCAGCTCCTGCAAGCCCTGCGGTTAAGCGTGCTATGTCTTCTACCTTAACTTTTGGGGAAATTTTGACATCTTTCATGTGCACTTTTAAAATATCACACCTACCTTTAAAATCAGGTTTATCAACTAAAACTTGTCTATCAAACCTTCCTGGTCTTAAAAGCGCTGCATCTAAAACTTCTGGGCGATTTGTTGCTGCTAAAACAATAACTGGGGAACTTTCTGTCCCAAAGCCATCCATTTCAGCCAAAAGCTGATTTAAAGTTTGTTCTCTTTCATCGTTTCCACCCATCATGCCACTTGCTGCACGACTTTTACCAATAGCATCTATTTCATCTATAAAAACAATAGCGGGAGCTTCTTTTTTTGCATTTTCAAACAAATCTCTCACACGAGAAGCACCTACACCCACAAACATTTCTATAAAAGAAGAACCTGAAACACTAAAAAACGGCACATCAGCTTCACCTGCAACTGCTTTTGCAAGCAAAGTTTTTCCTGTACCTGGAGGCCCAACAAGTAAAAGCCCTTTTGGAATTTTAGCTCCCAATTTAATATATCTTTCAGGATACTTTAAAAAATCTACAATTTCTTTTACTTCTTCTTTAGCTTCTTCAACACCAGCTACATCGCTAAATTTTACTTTAGGTTTTTCTGAATTTACAAGCTTCTTAGAACTTCCTATACCCAATATAGAACTTCCCATATTTTTTTGCATACGACTTGCCAAAAACATCCAAATACCAAAGAAAATAAATACTGGCAAAACCCATGAAAAAAGTATATCTGTAAACCAATTTGTTTCAGAATACGCACCATAAGCGATATTTTTACTATCTAGTAAACTCACAAGCTCAGGATCATTAACTTTTTTTGCCGTATAAACAGTATTGTGAGAGCTTGAAATCGCTTTGATTGTTGTTTGTCCTATGCTAACTTGATTGATTTGTCCACTTTCAATAAGCTTTTTTAACTCAGAATAAGGGACATTTTTATTTACTTCATTGCCATTCAATGCCCCGCCAAAAGAACCATTGCCATCAAAAAATCCCTTAAAAATAATTATCATTACAATTGCAAAAATCGCAAAAATAAAAATGGGATTTTTGTTAAAAAAATTATTGCCCTGCGGATTACCCTTATTATTTGGGGTATTATTATTCATTGCTTATCCTTTTTATTATTTTTATATACAAAACTACACCACTCATTGATTTGCATTTCATCAATGAGTTTCAAATCTTGAAATTTTTCTTTAATTCTTGTTGAATATTTATCTAAAATTCCTGACAAAATAAGTATAGCATTATCTTCTAAATGGTTTTTAATATCTTTTTCTAAAATTAAAATCACATCTGCAATGATATTTGCAACAATTAGATTATATAAACCATTTGCTTTATCTATAGATCCACACCAAGCCTTGTGAAAATCGACACCATTTAATCTTGCATTTTCCAAAGAACTATCAATAGCCAACTCATCAGTATCACAAATTTCAACATTACAGCCAAACTTTGCCATAATAATACCCAAAATTCCACTACCACAACCAAGATCTAAAGCTCTTAATTTACTTTTAGAAAATTTTTGTAAAAATTTTACACAAGAATATGTGCTTTCGTGATGTCCTGAGCCAAAGGCTAAGGCTGGATTAATCTTTATATTTATACAATTCTTTTTTTCTTCTTGCCAAGTAGTATGGATGTAAATATTATCCACTAAAATAGGTTTTATGCCTTTTTTATATTCTTGTATCCAGTCCTTGTTTTCTTTCTCTACAAGACTTAAATTAGAAATAATTTTGCGGTTTAAATTGAAAGTAGTTGTAAGTTTTTGAGCAAATATTTCAAGTGCCCATGAAAGCTCTTCTAAACTCTCATGGGATCTAATGTAAACACCATTATCTTTCTCTTCTATGGCTTCTATACCTAAATCAAAAGCAAAATCAAGAAATAAATTTTTATACCGCTCTTCTACAATAAAGAACAATTCGTAATATTTTTTTTGCATTTAGAATTTTAAAAATCAGCCTTTACTCAGCTGCACCTTCTCCACTTCCTGTTCCTAAAACATCTTCAAGTTTTTCCTTTAAAACTTGTGGAGTAAAAGGTTTTACAATATAGTTGTTTACGCCAGCTTTTAAAGCAGTAATCACTTCAGCTTTTCCGCCCTCAGTTGTAACCATGATAATAGGCATATCTTCATATTTTTTCTCTGCTCTTACTTTTTTTACCAACTCCAAGCCATTCATTTCTGGCATATTCCAATCTGTAATTAAAACTTTTACATCTTCATTTTTAGTTAATAAATCCCAAGCTTCAACGCCATGCTCGGCTTCTAAAACATCATCGTGTCCAAGTCTTGTTAGGGTATTTTTAATAATCCTTCTCATAGTAGAACTGTCATCAACAACTAACAATTTCACAATTTCGTCCTTTCAAAGTTTTTATAGTTTTATTTTACCCTTTTTAGCCTTATTAATCAAGCTAAAAAATTTTAAAAAACAGCATTATATCATCTTTTACTTAAATTTTTACTCAAATATTATTATTTTTATACTTAACCGTAAATAAATATACACTTAAACCTAAAAGAAGCAAGCTCACTCCACCGATAAGATAAATCGCATAAATCATCTGAGAAAGATCACCAATAGCAAGTTTAAATACCAACATCAAAGCTTCTATGGCCAAAGCAATGATAATAGAACCTAAAAATCTCACCATAGTTTTTTGAATTCCACCTTCTTCTTTTTTTGTCCTTCCTAATACTTCTTGTTCGATCAAAGTTTTTGCCAAATCAAAAATGGCCAAAGCTAAAGTTATAGCAATAGTACTTTCAAACATATGTTCTATACCTATAGCTTGATTATCAAAAAGACTAAAAAAACCTTTTTGAAATAAAAAACAAGTAATCACAAATAAAACTAGTGCGAAACAAAAATATACCAAACGACTAAATTGAGTAAAAACAAACTCAAATTTTCCTGCTTGAATAATCTTTAAAATATCTTCAAGCTTGATATCAATACAAACAACAAAAAGTAAGTTATTTTTATCATCGTAAATTGGCATAGAAGCTGTCACGCAAAGTTCGTTGTTTAAAACTGAAGGATAAGGATCGCTCAAAACACATCGTCTTAATTTTACAGCTCTATAAAAATAAGAACGAGTACTTCTATCCTCACCCTGTCCTATTTCATGAGCCTTATTTAAGGAAATCGCATTTTCTATTTGCATGCCTGAAATATCTAAAATATACAAAGCATCAAAAACAACAACTTCATGAGCTATTTTATCCAAAGCTATTTTAATCGTTTCAAGGTGAATATCAGGAAGTTTATTAGGCAAATTTCTTGTTAAAATATAACTCATATAAGCTCTAGCACGATAGCGATTATCTTCAAATCTTTGTATATCTTTTATATACATTATACACCTTCTTTATTGTGTTTAAATTCAGGTACAATCTTTAATAAAGCCTCTGAAATATCTTCACATATTTGTAAATTTTCTATCTCTTTATTAAGCCAATCAAGATCAACCTTCTCATTCTTTGCTACAAAAATACTCTCATATTGCGTTTTAGCATCATTTTCATCAATTAAAAGCTCTTCATAAAGCTTCTCACCTTTTCTTAAGCCTGTGATTTTAATTTCTAAATCATTGCGATTAGAAAGCAAAAGCATTTTTTTAGCTAAATCTATGATTTTCACAGGCTTACCCATATCCAAAACAAAAAGTTCTCCCCCTTTTGCGATAGCTCCAGCTTGTAAAACAAGTTGCACTGCCTCAGCCACAAGCATAAAATAACGCACTATATCAGGATGTGTTAAAGTTAAAGGCTCATTATTGGCAATTTGTGCTTTAAATTTCGGTATCACACTACCACTAGAACCTAAAACATTACCAAAACGCACACAAGCAACTTCAAAATTTTCATCACTCATACTTAAAGTATAAAGCTCGCAAACTCTCTTAGTGCAACCCATAATATTTGTTGGTCGCACTGCTTTATCTGTACTTATCATCACAAATTTAGCTACTTTATTTTCTTTAGCACTGTCACATAAAATTTTAGTTCCTAAAATATTATTAATTACTGCTGAATGTGGATTTTGTTCACAAAGAGGCACATGTTTATAGGCGGCTGCATGTAAAATAAGCTCAGGTTTATAAGTTTTTAATACCTCATCTAAACTTTGCTTATCTAAAATACTCAGTAAAATAGGAGTAATTTTTTCTTTATATAAATTTAAATCATCATTGATCTTATAAAGATTATACTCACTATGATCAACCATAATAAGATGCTTAGCGCCAAATTTAATACATTGTTTACAAAGTTCACTGCCTATAGTTCCACCTGCCCCACTTACCAAAACTACCTTGTCTTTTAAAAAAGCTGCCACAGCACTATCGTCTAAATCTTTTGGTTTTCTAGCAAGCAAGTCTTCTATACTAATATCTCTTGCTTCGTTTCTTGTAAAAGAAAATATTTTTACATCGCAAATACCATAAGCTACAAGTTCTTCAAAAAGTTTTTTAAGCTCTTCTTGTTCAAGTCTTAAAGCAATAATGGCAGTTTTTACCCCTTGTTCTACATAAGATTTTATTTTTTCTTTTTCTTCTACAACAAATTTATCACAATAAGTCCCTATAAGCTCTTTTCTCGCATCAACCACACCCACAGGAAAAAGTCCCAAAGAACCTTCTTTTGCACCTTTTAACAAATGCAATGCCTTAGAAGTTGCCCCTACTACAATACAAGGAGTTTCTTCTTCTTTCATTCTAGAAGGTTTAAAATCCACAAGCATTCTTTTGCTAATTCTTAAAGTACCTATAAACATATAAGAAAGAACAAAATCTATCACAATAGCACTTCTTGGAAAAGGATTAAAAAAATCACTAAAAAAATAAAAAATAAGAAAAAAACAAAACTCAGCTAAAAGCAAAGCAATAAAAATTTTTCTTGCTTCATTGAGAGAAAAAAATCTCCAAGCTACTTTATAAATTCTAAAAATAAACAAAAATGAAAGTTTTAAAATAAGCAAAATAATAGCAGAAACCATCATACCATGATAAAAAATACTCGGAATATCTCCACTAAATCTCAAAGAAAAAGCCAGATAAACACTAAGTAAAATTAAAACAATATCTGAAGTTAAAAAAAATGCTAATCTTTTGCTTTTATAAAAAATCATTTTAAGCCTTTATGCTCTTTAAGATCAGTTTTGAAATTTCATAAACATCATCTTTACTCATCGCTGTACCACTTGGCAAACAAATTCCTTTTTGGAAAAATAACTCACTATTGCCATTAAGATAAGCCTTAGCTCCTTTAAATACTTCTTGAGTGTGCATAGCTTTCCATAATGGTCTTGTTTCTATTTGTTCATTTTTCAAATCTTCTATGAGTTTTGAAATTTTTGGATGCAAAGTAATATTTTTTTGACTGATATTTATATCTTTTTGACAAGCATTAAGTTCATTTTTATCAAAATCAATCAAAGCTGTACTTAACCAACGATTACTTCTTGAATTTTCTAACTCATCTAAAAAGCTAAAATGCTCTCCTAAAAATTCTTTATACCACTCATAAATTTCTCTTTTTTTAAGCACTCTTTGCTCTAAAACCTCCATTTGCGCTACACCAATAGCTCCTAAAACATTGCTTAAACGGTAATTATAACCATAATCTAAATGTTCATAATGCAAACAATTTTCCCTTGCTTGAGTGCTGTAAAATCTTGCCTTTTCAATCTTTTCTTTATTTTTTCCTATAAGCATACCTCCACCTGAAGTGGTGATGATTTTATTACCATTATAAGAATAAGCTCCAAATTCTCCAAAAGTTCCTAAAGCTTTATTCTTATAAAAACTTCCTAAAGCTTCGGCAGCATCTTCGATTAAAACAATGTCATTTTCTTTGCAAATTTCAACAATTTCATCCATTTTTGCAGCATTACCATAAAGATGAGTTAAAATCAATGCTTTTGGTTTTTTTTCACATTCTTTAATAGCAAGCTTTAACAAATCTACATCGATATTATAAGTTTCATCACAATCTATAAATACAGGTTTTGCTTTAAGATAACAAATAGGTGCTACTGAAGCGATAAAAGTAAAAGAAGAAGCCAAAACAATATCATCTTGTTTTACCCCCGCCACCCTTAAAGCTAAATGCAAAGCCGCTGTAGCCGAATTTAAAGCTAAGGCATTTTCACTTTTGCTATAATCTTTTACACTTTGTTCAAAGCGATTTACAAATTCACCCAAAGGTGCTATATAATTACTTTTGAAAACTTCTTCTATGTATTTTAATTCATTGCCGCCCATATGCGGAGGAGAAAGAAAAAATCTCATGATTTATCCTTTGTATAAAACAAAATTTTTATAAATTGACTCTATTTTACCTAAAAAAATTTACAAAGAATCAAACAAAAATCTTTTTATAATCATTTCATATTTTTCTTTTTGCAGGCACTCCCACAAAAACACCTTTTTCATCTTGACTTTTAACCAAAGTTGCTCCACCACCCAAAATACTATCATCTGCTAAGCTTAAATTAGGCAAAACACAAGAATTAATCCCTAAAAAACAATTTTTACCGATTTTTACATTACCTGCACATTTAGCCCCCACACTCACATGAGAAAATTCCCCTATCATGCATTCATGTTCAATCACACTTGAAGTATTTAAAATCACGCCTTTTTCTATTTTGGCTTTAGCATTAACTACTACATAAGGCATGATTAAAATTCCTGCATTTTCTTCCACACTTGCACTAGGACTTATAAGCGCGCTTTTATGAATAAGATTAACGATTTTAAAGCCATTTTCTGAAATTTTTTGATAAATCTTTTTTCGAATTTCATTGTTTCCTATGGCTATAAAAAAATCATACTTAGGCAAGGTGCTTTCAAATTTCATTCCTTTAAAATCATCTAAAAAAATACATTCTTTATAACCCATATTTTTAGCCACATCTTCACAAACAAGCCCATGACCACTAGCACCATAAATATAAATTTTTTCAGTTCTTGCCATTAAATTTCTCTGTTGTAACATGGCCTTCTTTGCTTACCCCACTTCGTTTTAAAACCTTTAAGGCTGTTAAAAACATGATTTTTAAATCAAGCAAAAAAGAAATATTTTTCACATAATACACATCAAGTTCGAATTTTTTCTGCCAAGAAATAGCATTTCTGCCATTTACCTGCGCCCATCCTGTTATACCTGGACGCACTTTATGACGCAATTTTTGCTCTTCATTGTAAAGGGGTAAATACTCAACCAAAAGAGGTCTAGGCCCCACAAAACTCATATCCCCTTTTAAGACATTAAAAAGTTGCAAAAGCTCATCCAAACTTAAGCTTCTAACAATTTTTCCAAAAGCTTTTAAGCGAAGTTCATCGCTTAATAACTCACCCTTCTCATCTCTTTCATCGCTCATGGTTTTAAATTTATAAATTTTAAAAATTTTTTCATCTAACCCAGGGCGATTTTGAATAAAAATCACACTTCCTTGAGTGATTTTTAAAAGCAAAGCAGTGATTAAAATCACCGGAGAAAAAAGCACTAAAAGCACTAAAGCTAAAATAAAATCAAAAATTCTTTTAAAAACTTTTTCATACATTCTTAATTACCCTATCATAAAGTTTTAAATAACGCTGTGCGATATTATTTTCATCGTATTGTAAAGCATCTTGGGCGGCATTTTTAGCTAAATTTAATCTTAATTTTTCATCTTCTAATAAAAGTGAAATTTTTTCGCTTAAATCCTTAGCATTTTTTGTTTTTGCCCAAAGTCCATCATAAGCATTAGAAATAGCCTCTACACAACCTTCGCAGTCACTTACCACTATAGCCTTACCACAAGCTTTTGCCTCCAAAACACTTACAGGAAAGCCTTCTTTATAGCTTGGCAAAACAAAAATATTACAATTTTGTAAAAGCTCGACTATATCACTTCTAGCACCCAAATAATGCACCACACCCGAGTTTAAAAACTCCAAACTTGCACAAGAAGGATTTTCATCTCTTCCACCAACTAAAACAAAATTTGCTTTGTCTTTTAGCATAGCAGCACTTTCATAAAATTCTTTTACACCTTTATGCCATAAAGCTCTTGCTATCATAAGCACAATGGGTTTTTTATCTATGTTTAAATTTTTCCAAAAAAGCTCTTTTTTTTCCGATTCTACATAAATAGGAAAAAATTTTTTTAAATTGATCCCTACGGATTTTATCACACAAATTTTATTTTCCTTAAGCCCTAAATTCCGCATAAACTCAGCATTACTTTCATTGACAAAAATAAATTGGTGTGCAAATTTAAAACTTAATTTATAAAGATTATTAATAACAAAACGCACTAAATTTGCCTTAAAACCTTGATCTATATAAAAAGATCCCAAGCCTTCTACTAAGGCAAAACGATAAGGAATTTTTGCCCATTTTGCTGCTAAAATTCCAAAGGTATTGCTTTTGTGTGCCGCACTTTGAATAAGATCAAGATTTAAATTTTTCAAAACCTTAGCAAGATAAAAAAAATTCTTTAAAACCACAAAAGGATTTAAACTAGCTCTTGAAAGCTCGTAAACAATTACTTTCAAGCCAAGATCTCTAAGTTTTTGTGTGTATTCATCTTGTGGCACTATAACAAAAACTTCATCTTTTCTATCTTTTAATGCTTTTATAATAGGCATTCTAAAATGATAAATACTTGCTCCTGCATGTGATAAAAATCCTATTCTCATTTTCAACCCTTAAATTTTAAGTTTAAAAACCTTAGCATCTCTAGAATTAATCACCAAGTCAAATAAATTCTTATCATAATTTCCTAAAAAAAACATTTGCACATAAGCACTATTAAACATGGTTTTATCCATTAAAATAAATTGTGCGTAAGGAATAGCACTATCTTTTAAATAAAAAATATAAAACTGAGCCTTATCATCAATTGGAGTGATTTTGTATTCACCTTGTTTAATAGAATTAATCTCTACGATACTATTTACAGAAACCACATTATCACCTATTTTAAAACTTCTAAAATCATCGCTTAAAACCACTCCGTTGCTAAGATAAATTTCTCCATTTTTAACATCAAGTGGATAAGCTGTGCTAAAGGTAAAAGGTTTATCCAAAACTCCTGTATCTAAATTAATAAAAGAAAAACTAGTCACCGTAGAAAAAATCAAAGACATTCTAGCGGGCATATAAAGATAAATATCACGAGTTTTTGGTATATCGATTTTAAAATCAGGTTTTGATAATGAAGCTAGAAACAAATCCACATTGCTTTGATTATAATCTTTCATCATAGCTTGTAAAATGTCTGTTTTTAAAATATCATTTTGCGGAGCATAAAAGCTTTTTTCTGTATATTCTACACTAAGCCTTGCCATATTAGCTGCAGCTTGTTCATCTTTGCTTAAAGCAAAAGAAGGGAAAAAATTATCCTTGCCTAAATGCTTTCCACCATCTACTAAAGTTTTCACATCGCTATAATAACGCACAGGATAACCATAATCCCACCAAGTTACCACATAATCTTCTCTATTGGCTATATTTTTTAATTGATTTAATAATGATGCTTCATTTTGAGAAAAAACTGTTGGTGCTTTGTAGTTGTAAATATGGATAAATACTGGAGTTAAAGTCAAAATAGTTGCAAAAATAATACAAATATTTGAAGTTAATTGGCTATATTTTTTAACCAATATAGCCTTAAACTCGCTCAATAAAAAACCAAATCCTAAAGCCATTATAGGTACAGAATAAATGGTAAATCTAAGCCCCCCTTTTAAGGCTAAAAACCCAAGCACCAATATAGGTAAAGCCATAATCATACTTTTATATTTTCTCAAAAGCCATACAAAACCAAATAAAGAAAACAAAAAAACAATTTCACTGCCACTAATTCTTCGCATAAATTCGCTAAGATCTACATTTTCAACTTCTTGTATGGTTTGATTGACATTAAAATACATAAAGCCCTGCGTTAAATTCGCACTTTCATCACTTCTAAAAATATAAAATTTAAGCTGATAAAGTATGGGATCAACCCCACCACTTAAAATCAAAAATATCAAAGTTGCACTACCTAAAATTCCTATAATCATAAAATTTAAGCGTTTTTGCTCTAAAGCAAATAAAGCAAAAAGTATTACTATAATGGCACTTTGATAAAACCATGCTATATTTGAAAGAGTAAGAGAAGATAAAATCACAGCTATATAAAAAATCTTTTCTTTTCTATGAAAAATAAGCGTATAAATTAAAAAAAGTCCAATTAAAGCTACATTTAAAGTATAACTTGAAGGATACCACCAAAGATAAATTCCTATAAATAACGGCAAGGCAATCAATGAAAAAAAGTCTTTTTTTAAAATCATTCTTACCATAAAAAATAAAATAAACATAGGTAAAACAATTACCAGCATATCCGTATCATAATACCCACTCATAGTGCGATTATAATAACTGTTTGCTATACTTGCTAAAAGAGCAGCTACAAAGCCCATTAAAGGACGTTTATATTCATTAGCTAGTAAAATAATAGGAATCACCACCAAAGAAGATAAAAAAGTACTCATATATAAAATGATACTTTCGAAAGAAAAAGGTGTGATTTTATAAAGCCAATAAGTAAGCGCGGATAAAGAAGATCCATAATAACTCAAATCATTAGGCTGATGAAAACCTGCTATCATATCTCTTGCGCCCTCAGCAAAAGCATAGCCATCATTTGAAATGATCATTAACTGATTATTGAAAAAATACTCGTTAAACTCACTTGCCCACCAAACCCAATAAAACCTGCAAAATACACTAAAAACATAAGCTAATATAATCATCGCAAACAAAACTAAATAAGGGTTTTTTAAATACTCTTTTTTCAACATCTTTTATCCTAATAAATATTTCAAAGCATCGCGTGCAATTTTTACTTTATCAAAAGCCTTAGCCCTAGTTTTAGCCTTATTTTTATACGCTTTTCTTAATTTATCGTCTTCAAGCATAGTCTTTAAACCCTGAAACATGGAGTTTTCATTATCTACTTCTACTAAAAGTCCAAATTCATCATCGCCAAAAAGCTCTCTTGCGCCACTTTTATGATCAGTGCAAACCACAGCACAAGAACAAGCTAAGCTTTCAATTAAAACGTTTGAAAAGCCTTCAAATACAGAAGCAAAAGCAAAAAATTCGCATTTAGCCATGTATTTATAAGGATTATTATCAAATCCTAAAAGCAAAACCTTTTCTTCTAAATTTAACTCTTTAATCAAAGCTAAAAGCTCATCTTTAAGCACACCTTCACCTAAAATCACAAGCTTTAAATCTGTTTTCAATCTTGCATAAGCACGAATTAATAAAGCATGATTTTTACCTTTATCAAGCCTGCCTACACTTAAAATAAATTTATCTTTTAAAGCTATATCTTCAAGAGCTTTTTGCTCTATGTTTTCTAAATCGATGGCATTGTATAAAATTTCACATTTTTTTGGATTTATACTAAAATTTTGCACTAAATCTTCTAAATTTCCTTTAGAATTAGGCAGGATTAAATCAGCTCTTGGGTAAAGTAAAGAAATTAAAAATTTATTTGCTAAAGAATTAAAATTATTTTTTGCATACATCACACTTGGCGTAGTGCATTCATTGATCACAAGGCGGGTTTTATTTCCAAACATTCTTGCTATTAAAGCTATATAATTAGGTCGATTTAAAAAAACAAATTCTGTATCAATGCCCAAATTTCTGCAAAGTTTTTTATATTTTAAAGCCAAAAAAGGTAATTTTAAAAATTTCAAAATAGGATTTTCACTAGGTTTTGAACATTCTAAAAAATGAATTTGACACTCTGGAATTTCATAAGAAATTTTATCATTCATCAAAATCAAATGCACTTCAAATTTCAAACTTAAAATAGGCAATAAAGTCGCCACAACTCTTTCAGCACCGCCACTTCCTAAAGAATAAATAAAAATGCCTAATTTTTGCATAAAGCCACCCGAATTTTTGATAATTTTTCAATCATATTATTTGGAATTATACTTAAAATGAGTAATATCAAAGCAGGAGCGTTGATTTTTATACTCAGGCTTTTAAACAAACACTTATAAAGAGCTTTATAATTTTTTGCAAGTTTTGCATAATAAGCTGCCATTTTATAATAACTCGCACAAGTTTTTTTATAATCTTTATCCTTACTCATTCTAAGTTCATTTTCTAAAATTTTAGCAAGCTCTAAATATCCCAAATACACCCTATGAGCATTTTTACTCGCCCCTAAAGTCACGCTATCTTGCCTAAAAATCCTATAAATCCTAAAAGCCTTATGGATATAAAAACTTTTTTCCTTGTATAAATTTACCCAAAGCGTGGCTTCATTGCCGTAAAATTCTTCATTAAAACGCTTGTTTTCAAGTAGAGATTTTTTAAAAACAGAAAAAAACTCTCCGCTAAATTTAGCCATTAAAAAATCTTTTTTAGAAATTTCACTATCTTTTTCCAAGCCCTTGCCGCTAAATTCCTTGCTTAAATTTCCTTCTTTTTCCATCAAACAATTTCCAAAAACATGAGCATAACCCTCACTTGCTTTTTGCATCAAGGTACTTAAAGCCCCAGATAAAAGCTCATCATCATCATCTAAAAAAGTTACAAACTCGCCACTTGCTTGATCTAAGCCATTGTTTTTATTGCCATTTGGGCCTTGTTTGTAATTTTGATTTAAAAAATACTTAATGCGATCATCATCTTTTTGTAAATTTTGCACCACGCTTTTAGTATCATCACTAGAATTATCATCGCTTACAATAATTTCTAAATCTTTAAAATCTTGATTTTGTATGCTTTTAATAGCCTTTTCTAGTAAAACTTGACGATTAAAAGTTGGTACTATAACAGAAAGTTTAGGCATTTTTAACCTCGGCTATAAGCTTAAGCCATTCTTCTTTGATATGAGAAATTTCAAAGTCTTTACACCTTTGTTTGGCACTATTTACAAGTTCTTTTCTAAAATTTTCATCATTTAAAACAAGTTCAAGTTTTTTAGCAAGTGCTATTTCATCATCACAACCTACCAAAAGCCCATCATGATTATCTTTGATTAAATCCTTAGCACCATTATAATAAGAACTTGAAATTCTACAAACCTCAAAATACAAACTTTCAATTAAAACCGTTGGCAAACCCTCTACAAAAGAACAAAGGCAAAGCACTTTTGCTTTTTCATAAAGAGCCTTGACATTTTCAACGCGTCCTAAAAAATCAACTTTTATTCCTAAAGATTTTACCTTGTATTCAAGTTCTTGCCTTAACTGCCCATCTCCTGCTATAACAAATTTATATTTTTCTTGCAAATTTTTATCCAAATGCGCTATAGCTTTTAAAAACATTGCAGGGTTTTTGTTGTAATCTAAACGCCCTATAAAAAGAACCAAATTTTCCTTTTTAAAACTAGAATCAAAAGGAATCTCATCGCTAAAATGACAAGGGTTTAATAAAAGCTTAACCCTTTTTACAAATCTTTCATAATACACCTTATCACTGCTTCCAAGCACACTTAAAGCATCACAAAAAGGATAGCTTACCCTTCTTAAAAAACGCCAAATTTTAGGTTTTAAATACGCCTCATTGCTATGCTCACTTATAATGAGTGGAGTTTTAAGCCCTATTTTCGCAGCAATACAAGCAATATTAGTCGTATCCAAAAAAGAAATAAAAACATCAGCCTTACTTTCTTTTAAAGCCTTTCTTAAAGCAAAAAATTTCTTAAAACGACTTGCGATTTTATGATAAAGCGTGTCAAATCTAAATTGTTCTAAACTTGTAACTTTAACTTCATTTTCAAGCTTATAAAAAGATTTTCCTGCATGAAATTTAATAATACTTACTTCATGCTCTTTACAAAGTGCATTAGCCAAGGTTACTAAAACACGCTCAGCGCCTCCCGAATTTAAAGTTGCGATAATAAAGCTTATTTTCATTATTTCTCCTCCTTAAGCTTGCCGTGTTCTAAACGATAAACCTTATCACATTGCGTTATCGTAGAAAGGCGATGTGCGATAATAATCATGGTTTTATCTTTAGAAATTTTATAAATTTCATCCATGATTTTTGCTTCACTTTGAGTATCAAGTGCAGAAGTTGCTTCATCAAGCACTAAAATTTCAGGCTCTAAATATAAAGCTCTTGCTATGGCTATGCGTTGTTTTTGCCCCCCGCTTAAATTACTCCCCCCATCACCTACTTTTGTCTGAACTCCTTGAGGTAAATTTTTTATAAAATGCTCTAAATTTGCTTGTTTGATAACCTTACTAAGTTTTTCTTCATCAACCGCATCTGTAAAAGTGATATTTTTAACTATGCTGTCATTAAAAAGATAGATATTTTGCGGGATATAGC
This sequence comes from Campylobacter sp. US55, assembly GCF_004378955.1. Lineage (NCBI taxonomy): Bacteria > Pseudomonadati > Campylobacterota > Epsilonproteobacteria > Campylobacterales > Campylobacteraceae > Campylobacter > Campylobacter sp. US55. Next base: position 164,926 of record NZ_RYYF01000001.1, on the reverse strand, counting down.
CTATTTTTTGGCGATAATTTTTTGTATTACTTGCATTTAATTCTTGCTTATCAATTAAAATTTGCCCTTCTTTTGGTTTTAAAAGTCCTATGATAAGATCTACTAAGGTGCTTTTTCCACAACCACTCTCCCCTATAAAAGCGATTTTTTCACCTTTTTTAATATTTAAATTAAGATTTTTAAATAAATGTTTTTTTCCCTCATAACCAAAGCTAAGATTACAAATTTTAAGCTCTTGATTAAAGCTTAATTTTTCCTCACCCAAATTTTCTTCTTCTTGTCTTAAATTTTGATAAATAATATCCAAAGAAGAATGATAATAAAGCAAATCATGATAACTTGTAATAATACGATTTGCGCTTGGCATTAAGCGATAAAGTGCTAAAACAAAAATAGAAATCGTGGATAAAATACCTGAAATATCACTTTCATTTTTCAAAACCAAAAATACCACGATAAAAACAAGTACACAAAAACCTATTCCTTCAAGATAAATTCTAGGCACTGCAGCTACGCTTTCATTGGTAATATTCGCTTTAGAAAAAGCTTCACTTTGTGCTTTAAAAAGACTTAATACTCCATCTTCTTTGGTTTTAAGCTTGATAAATTTGAAATTATTTAAATTTGTATTTAAAATTTCGAAAAAATTTTTCATCGCTTCTTCGCGTCTTACTCCTGCTTTTTTAATGATAGGACTTAAAATTTTCACTAAAATAAAGGCATTTAACACCATAAAAACACTTAAAAATAAAGTGATTTTATAATTAATCAAAAGCATTAAAGCATAAAGCAAAAGCACTACAAAAATTTCACTCATCAAAAGTAAAAATGATGAAATCATAGTGCTTAGATTATAAACTTCTCCTGTAATGGACTTTAAAATTTCAGATTGATTTTTTTGAGTAAATTTTTCATAATTAATATTTAAAAATTTAGAAAAAACCTTATAAGCGATCGCATGATAACGCCCTTTAGAAAATCTTGCCAAAAGATGGAAATAATACGCATTTAACAAAGCTCTAAATACATAAAAAACAATAAGCCCCACTCCAAAATAAACAATGATTTCAAAAACAGGGATATTAAGATATTCTTTTAAGCTGATTAAATATTTATTACGATCAAAATAAGAAAAATCACTAGCCAAAGTGATAAAAGGCATTACCAAAGAAATCGCAAAAGTTTCTATAAAAGAAACAAATACTGAAAAAACAAGTAAGAAAAATAAAAAATTTTTATCTTCCTTACTTAAAATAAAAAAAAGTTTTTTTAGCACTGTTTTTCCCAATCAAAAGCAGATTTACAAATAAGCTCTAAATCATCATATTTAGGCTGCCAAGAAGTAAGATTTCTGATTTTACTTGCATCAGAAATCAATACGCTAGGATCACCCGCACGGCGTGGGGCAAGTTCTACTTTAAAATCCACTCCGCTAACTTTTTTCATCGCTTCAATCACTTCTTTTACACTAAAACCATGTCCATAACCTACATTAAAAACATTGCTTTCATTCTCTTGCAAATAATCCAAAGCTGCTAAATGCGCGCTTGAAATATCATCTACATGGATAAAATCTCTTATGCAAGTACCATCTTTTGTATCATAATCATCGCCAAATATAAAAAGTTTGTCACGTTTTCCTGCGGCACATTCAGCTGCAACTTTTATAAGCAAAGTCGCTTTTGGATAGCGTTGTCCTAAAGTATAATCCATACAAGCACCTGCGACATTAAAATATCTTAAAATACAATGCTTAAATTCAGGATTTGCCATACTTGCATCACGTAAAACCTCTTCACTCATAAGCTTACTACGCCCATAAGGATTAATAGGTGCTAAAGGACTTGTTTCGCTCACAACAGGAGTCTGTGGTTCACCATAAGTGGCTGCCGTTGAAGAAAATATAAATTTATTTACTCCAGTTTGCAAACAAGTTTCGATGAGATTTGTCGTATTAACAGTGTTGTTCATATAATATTTTAAAGGGTTTTGCATACTTTCAAAAACTTCAATGCTTGCTGCAAAATGCACAATAGCGTCAAATTTTTCTCTCTCAAACAATGCTTTTATACCTTGAAAATCACTTAAATCTTGTTCAAAAAATTTAAAAGCTCTTATTTTTTGCAAATCTTCTATTGCGATTTTAGAACCCTTAGAAAGATTATCTAAAACACAAATTTCATGATCTGTTTTTAAAAATTGTCTTAAAGTATGAGAACCTATATAACCTGCACCACCGCTAATAAGAATTTTCATCATCATTCCTTTTTTAAAAATGTCAAAAATAAATTTTAATATATTTTCTTAAATACTTAAGATCGAACTTTTGAAATTTCACTTTCACAAGCTTTTGCAAAAACTTCTGTATAAGAACGATCTGATTTTTTTACACGCAAAAAATCTCTCATATAAGAAAGAAAATCAATGTAATCTTCTTCACTAACATTAGCTTTAATAAATTCATATTTTAAAAAAAGCATATAGGTATTTAAAACATCACTTTCACAATATTCGTGAATTTTTTCAAGTTCATTTTCATAAAAAAGCTTCATTACCTCATCGCCATGCACATCATATTTTCCTGGCAAACCCACCATAGAGCAAAGTGTATCAAGCTTTATTCCACGCCCATTAGATCCTAAGGATTCTAATAAATCACAATGTTTTAATTCTGAAAATCTTGTTTTATAATTATTCCATTTATCGCTTTGAGTATCTAAATAAGTTGCTGCTTTTAAATTGTATTTTAAAGCCCTTAAAACAAGAACGGGCATATCGAAATTTTTACCATTAAAACTGACTAATTTTGGCTCATAATTTTCTATAAAATTGAAAAAATTCTCAATCATTTCTTTTTCATTTTGCCCATCAATTTTATTTACTTTAATAAATTTTCCAAAATTATCACTTAAAACCGCACAAATACTGATGATTTTATGGTAAGGCAAAGGCAAAAATTCACTCCCACTTTGTTCTTTTTGCCACTGAAGTGCTTTTAAGCTTATCTCCAAATCACTTCCTTCAAAACCTAAAGTTTTGCGAATAAGCTCAACATCTGGCACACTCTCACAATCAAAAACACAAATATAACCTTCATTTTTTGCCATTTTTAACCTTTTTTTAAATAATTTCGCTAAAATCATAACAAAAATTTTAAAATATTAGGCTTTTAATGAAAATAGCAATTGTTCGTTTGTCAGCACTTGGTGATATTATCCAAAGTGCCGTGGTTTTGCAATTTATCAAAAATTTTAAAAAAGATATAGAAATTCATTGGTTTGTAGATGAAAAATTTGAAGGCATACTTAAAAACCATCCTTTAATAGATAAACTCTATGCCCTGCCCTTAAAAGACAAAAAAATTCTAAAAAGCCTCAAAATTCTTCTTAATGCAAGAAAAAACAACTATAATGCAGTAATAGATCTACAAGGGCTCATAAAATCTGCTATTATAAGTCGAATTTTAAGTAGAAATAACTTTGGTTTTGATAAAAATAGCCTTAAAGAAAGTTTTGCTCATAATTTCTACAACCAAAAACTTGAGTTAGATTACAATGAAAATGTATTTGTAAGATACTTAAGTCTTACCTCCTTTATGTTAAATACTGATTTTAATGCCAAAAATTTAGCCTTTAAACAAGATATTTTTAGCGTGGATGAAAATTTAAAACAACTCTTAAACAATAAACTCAAGCTTGATAAAAATGAAAAAAACATACTCATACACGTGGGTTCAAGCGTAGAAAATAAAATCTATCCTAAAACCAAACTCGCTATACTTTGCAAACTTTTAATCAATGAATTTCAACAAGCAAAAATTTGGCTCGCTTGGGGAAATGTAAAAGAATACGAATTTGCCAAAGAGATTTTAAATCTTAGTGACATTGATGAAACACATATAGAATTAGCACCAAAATTCAATCTTGAAGAGCTAATGGCCTTTACAAAAATGATGAATTTAATCATAGGAAATGATAGCGGCCCAACACATTTAGCTTTTGCTTTAAATAAAGCATCTATTACGATTTTTGGGGCAACACCAAGCTACCGCAATGCTTTTCAAACTCATATCAATAAAATCATTGATGCGGGTAAAAAAATCCAAAATGCTAAGCATATCGATAAAAGTGATTTTTGTATCACGCGTATAGAAGAAGAGGATATCTTTAAACTTGCCAAAGGCTTACTTAATGAAAAATAGCGATAGAATATATCTTAGTCTTTATTATATTTTGAAATTTTTTGTTACTTTTATGCCTGATTGTATCTTGAATTCTTTAGCTTTGATTGTAGCAAGAATCACTTTTCATCTTAACAAAAAACATCGTAAAATCATCGATATAAATTTGCAAATCTGTTTTCCTCAATACACTCAAAAAGAACGCGATAAACTCTCTTTGAAAATTTATGAAAATTTTGCTCAATTTGGGATTGATTGTTTGCAAAATCAAAACACCACCAAGGAAAAAATTCTCAATAAAGTAAATTTTATCAATGAAAATTTTCTTATAGATGCTCTAGCTTTAAAGCGTCCTATTATCTTCACAACTGCACACTATGGAAACTGGGAAATTTTAAGCCTTGCTTATGCGGCTAAATATGGTGCGATTTCCATAGTAGGAAAAAAGTTAAAAAGTGAAGTTATGTATGAAATTTTAAGCCAAAGTCGCACCCAATTTGACATAGAACTTATCGATAAAAAAGGCGGTATAAAACAAATGCTAAGTGCTCTAAAAAAAGAGCGAACTTTGGGAATTTTAACTGATCAAGACTGTGTAGAAAACGAAAGCGTAAGATTGAAATTTTTTAACAAAGAAGTGAATTATCAAATGGGAGCAAGCCTTATCGCACAAAGAAGCAATGCTTTAATCATCCCTGTTTACGCTTATAAAGAATCTGGTAAATTTTACATAGAGTTTTTTAAAGCAAAAGATTCTCAAAGTGCAAGTTTAGAAGAGCTAACACTTTATCAAGCACAAAGTTGCGAAGAAATGATTAAAAAAAGACCTTGGGAATACTTTTTTTTCCATAGACGCTTTGCAAGCTATAATGAGGAAATTTACAAGGGTGCAAAATGAATCTAAAGCAAATAAGCGTTATTATCATCGTAAAAAATGCTGAGCAAACTTTGCTTGAGTGCTTAAATTCTTTAAAAGATTTTGATGAAATTATTTTTCTTAACAATGAAAGCAGTGATAATACCCTAAATATAGCTAATGAATTTAAAAAAGATTTTGCTAATTTGCACATTTATCACAGTACTTTTATAGGTTTTGGAGCTTTAAAAAATCTTGCTTTAAGTTATGCAAAAAATGATTGGATTTTAAGCATTGATGCTGATGAAGTGCTTGAAAATGAGTGTATTAAAGAGCTTAAAAATTTAGAACTTCAAGAAGATAATATCATCGCACTTAGCCGTAAAAATCTCTATAAAGGCGAATGGATAAAGGCATGTGGTTGGTGGCCTGATTATGTTTTAAGAATTTTTAATAAAAATTTCACTCATTTTAATGATAATTTAGTACATGAAAGTCTTATTTTATCAAACAATGCTAAAAAAATTCATCTTAAAAATGGATTAAGGCATTATGCTTGTAATGGAATAGAAAGTATGATTTACAAAATGAATCTTTACACTAGTTTTTCAGCAAAAGAAAAACTCAAGCAAGGTAAAAAAGCAAGTGTTTTTGGAGCAACTTTACGCTTTTGGCTGACTTTTGTAAAAGATTATTTTTTTCGTGGCGGTATAAAATACGGCTATAAAGGTTTTATCATAGCTCTTTTAAATGCGAATGGGGCTTTTTTTCGTTATATGAAACTTTACGAGTTAAATCATGAAAAAAATTAATATTTTTTTAAAAGATATCACTGAAAGCGGCGGCGGAGAAAGAGTTTGCGTTAATCTTGCTAATGCTTTTTCTAAAAAATATGAAGTTGAAATTTTTAGCTTTTATAAAAGCTTTGAACAACCTGCTTATAAGCTTTGTAAAGATATAAAAATTTCTTATCTTAGTAATCAAAATTTTTATCATGCAAATAAAATTAAAAAAATCTTTTTAAAAACTTTTTATCGTTATTTTTTATCACTTTTAATTATTTTAAAATTTAAAAATGCAAAAAATGAAATTCTTTTAGCTAATGATGGATATTTTTTACCTTTTTTTAAAAATAAAAAACTTAAATATTTTAGAATTTGGCACATCAAAGCTCCAAAAAAGAAAAAAAAGATTTTTGACTATTTTGATACACTCATCATACTTTCAGCCAAAGAACTTGATAAATGGCAAAAGTGGCATAAAAATATACAAGTAATTCCAAATTTTCTCCCTTTCATATCTTTAAAAACTAGTAATTTATCACAAAAAGTTGTACTTAGTGCGGGAAGATTTACTAAAGAAAAGGGTTTTTTAAGACTTATTGATATATGGGAAATAGTAAAAAAAGATGAAAATTTTAAAGAATGGAATCTTCATATCGTAGGAGATGGGCTTTTAAAAGAAAAAATTCTTCATAAAATACAAGCTAAAAAATTAGAACATTCCATTATTTTACTGCCTTTTAATCAAAATATAGAAGAAGAATACTTAAAAGCAAGTATTTATGTAATGGCTAGTCATTTTGAAGGTTTTGGAATGGTTTTAGCTGAAAGTGCAAGCTATACCATTCCAAGCATTGCTTTTGATATCAATAATGGTCCAAGCGATATCATAGATAATAAAAAAAGTGGTTTTTTAATAGAAGATGGAAATTTGCAAGAATTTGCAAATAAGCTTAAGATATTAATGCAAGATGAAAGTTTAAGAGAAAAATTTGGCAAAAACGCCAAAGAAAAAGTACAAAAAGAATTTAGCAAAGAAGTAATTATGAAAAAATGGAATGAAATTGCTTCATTTTAAAAAATGGTAAAAAAATAATTTAACTTTATACATTTTTTTTAAAAATTTATATTTAAAATAATTTATTTCTTTATTATTAAATAAAAATTTTAAAATATCAATTTGTAAATAAATCAAAACATATGACTTTAAATTTTCTTTAAGAATTTTATTTTCTTTTATATATTTTAAAATATAAAAATAATCATCTAAACAATCCTGAATTTTCTCTTTATTTTTTCGTCGCTTAGTAATCGAAAAAGAATTATCTACATAATTATACAAATGCAAATCAACTTGCAAGTATCCATTATCATTTAAATTGTTTATCAAGAAAAAAAACGCAAGCATATCTTCGGCTACTAGGAGTTTTTTATCTATTGCAAAAAGCTCTTTTAATGAATCCAAATAAAAATCCTTTTTTACAAACAGAGTGCAGATATTCCAATAAATTCCTTTAAATTCTTCTAAATTTTTAAGTGTATCCTTAAATGCTGATTTTAATTTAACGCCATTACTAATCTGAGTAAAAGAAAATTGGCATATTTTATAAGTATGTATTAAGAGTATTAATTTTTTGCAAGCATCAAGCTCTAAATAATCATCAGGATCTAAAAACATCAAATACTCACTATTTGAATGTTTAACACCATTATTTCTGGCTGCAAAGGTACCTAGGTTTGTTTTATTGTGGATTATTTTTATTCTTGCATCTTTTTTGGCATATTCTTTAGCTATTTCTATACTTTTGTCATTTCCACAATCATCCACAACGATTATTTCTATATCTTTAAAGGTTTGATTTATGCAACTTTCCAAAGCTCTTGCTATATATTTTTCTACATTATAGGTGGGTATAATTATTGAAATTTTAGGCATTATTTTTCTTAAAAAGTTTTTTAGGATGACGCAAATAAAATCTAAATAGTAACCTAAATCTAAAAAATCTTAAATTGATACCCGCTAAAGCAAATAAATCCTTTATATTGAGATAATTTAAAGGATAGTATCGCTCAATATAATAATGAATATAATGTAAAAATATCTTATTTGCTAATTTTTCATTTAATATCCTACTTTCTTTGCAAAAAAGTAGGATATTGACTCCAATCTTACACATACAATAAGCCTTAAAATAAGCCCTAAGCTTAGAATAATCATCAAAATAATGTCTTAAAGGCTCTAAATAAAAAGGCATATTTTTAGGAATTATTTTTTCTTTTTCACTTTTTATTATAGAATTAGATCGAATTCTATAAATTAACAACTCTTCTTTAATACAAGTTATCTTTTTAGCGCTTAAGAATAATATAGTTCCAAAATCATGATCTTCATGATAAATCCCATAAGTAAAACGAAGCTTATAGGCATTTAATAAACTTGCTCTAAAAGCTCCTTGCCAAGCAAAATAAAACTCACAAATATTATTTTTTTTAAAAAAATCAATCCCACTGATATTTTTAGCGTATTTACAATTTAAATAAATATCACATTCTGCTTTTTGTCTAAATACTTGCTCTTCTTCAAGAAATTCTTTAATATTATGTGTGCAAATATCTATATCATCTTTACTCATCTCATTTACACATTTTTCAATGCAATCAGGATCTAAATAATCATCGGAATCTAAAAAATGAATAATATTATCAGGTAAATCTTGGATGATAAAATCGTTAATATTTTTTAGCTTTGTTTGTATTATATTTTTGCTAAGTTTTGTAAATTTTTTATTTATTTCTTCTTTTGTAAGTTCTTTAGTATTGTTTTTAAAAGTATTTGATTTTTTATAACTAATAATATTTTCTTCATTTTCAAAAAAATCTCTTAATTTTGTACCTTTTATAAATTCTAAACCCGCATTTCTAGCTGAACTTAAACCACCATTTTCTTTTGTAATAAGAAAAATTCTTTCATCTTTTTTGGCATATTCTCTAGCGATATTTAAGCTATTATCAGTGCTTCCATCATCTACTAAGATAATATCTAATTTTTTATAACTTTGATTTATGACGCTTTTTAAACACTCATCTAGGTATTTTTCCACATTATAGATTGGGATTATGACAGAAACAAAAGAAATATTCATATACACCTTCTTTGTTTTTTAAAGATTATATAAAATAGAAAATAAAAAAATAATTATATATTAATAATAATATTAAAAATTTTATAATATAAAATTAACTTTTTTTGAACTTAAAAAACAACAATTCAATTAATCTATAATATTAAACACTAGACAATTATAAATTACCTATAATTTTAACTTTTTTTTCATATAAAATCCAATTTTTATTATCTTATAATAATATTTATTAATAAAATGCAATCTATATTTACAATCTAAAATTAAAATATTTAAAAAATATAAATAATATTTTTTAACATTCAAGTTAATTTTAGAATTTCTTATAAGTTTTAAAATTTTTTCATAATTCGCCAATTTTTCATCCACTTTATCTAAATTTATAGAATTGTCATTAACAATATAATAATAACCAACGTATTCGATTGATTTTATTTTCTCATTAATCAACAAGGCAAAAACAAATAAATCCTCTGCAAAAATTAAATTATAATTTTGAAAAGATAATAATATTTGTTTTAAATAAAAATCTTTTTTTTACAATTAAATTACACAAATTCCAAGGTGTAAATTGCTTTTTTTTGATAATTTTCAAGTATTCTTGCCAATTTTTCCATTTTGCTGAAAAAATTTCATAATTATTTTTATTTATTTTTACATATGAAAAAGATAGCAATACATATTCATTTATATTTTCCATTGCTATTTTACAAATATTAAGCTCTAAATAATCATCAGGATCTAAAAACATCAAATACTCACTATTTGAATGTTTAACACCATTATTTCTGGCTGCAAAGGTACCTAGGTTTGTTTTATTGTGGATTATTTTTATTCTTGCATCTTTTTTGGCATATTCTTTAGCTATTTCTATACTTTTGTCATTTCCACAATCATCCACAACGATTATTTCTATATCTTTAAAGGTTTGATTTATGCAACTTTCCAAAGCTCTTGCTATATATTTTTCTACATTATAGGTGGGTATAATTATTGAAATTTTAGGCATTATTTTTCTTAAAAAGTTTTTTAGGATGACGCAAATAAAATATTACTTTATTTTTTATATTAGCTAAAAGAAGAAATTTATCATGATATTTATCATAAAAATTAAAATTATAATTTAATTTAAGACATAAAGTAAAAATATTGTACTTTTGAAGCAAAAATCCATAAATACCGTGCTGATAAAAATGATTTTTATTTAAATTATATGTTCTCCACATTTCAGAAAATAAGTGTAAACAAGGTCTACCTTCATCAAAAACTTGTCCCTTATCTGTAAAATTTTTAACTTTATACCACGGAATTTGACAAGTTTGTTTATAATCCCATTTATATTTACCTAAATTCCATTTTTCAACCTGTTCTGCTAAAAACCAAGGACCTATTACCCCCCAAGGAATAATTTTTTTATTATCTATAATCTTTTTTGCTTCTTGTATAAGATTTTTCCCAAAATCCGAATTTTTAGGAAATTTCAAAAAAGAATTAGTAATTCGTTCTATTCCATTCTCATCGGTTTCTTGATTAAAAATATACTCTTGACTTAAATCCATATGATTTAAACAAACCATATCAAGATCTACCCATACTCCTCCCCTAAGATAGAGCAAAATATATCTAAAATAATCTGAAAAAGTAGCCACTCCGGCTCCTCTATCATCACTAAAATACTCACTAAAAGGCACAATCTCATTTGCATCTTTAAGTATAAAATTGCTAAATGATTCTTGAAATTTTAAAAAAATTTTATCCTTTAAATCATAAGTATATAAGCAGAATTCATATCCATTATCAAGCCAAGATTTAATAGTAAGAATTTCCATTAGACCTATACCTTTATAACCTTTAGGAGTATACCAAAAACTTGAAATTTCAGTCATTCTTAGCCTTTTATTATTAAAATACAAACCTAATTATATAAAATCTAAACTTAATTTCTATTTTTCAAACTCATTTCCTCTTTCTCTAAAACACTAAATAATTTTTCATGAAAATTATCATTTTTAAAATCCATAGAAAGTCTTCTTATAAGTTCATTACTTTTCTTTTTATCTTTATAGTTTTGATTTAAAATTTCTTTATTTTTGTTTTCATATCTTCCATTTGGATTAAATTCATAATGATAAATGCAAGTTTTAAAAACAGCTATTTTCTCGCAAAACATAAAATAAATATAACAAAAAAGCACATCTTCGCCATAGCTCAAATACTCATCTATTTTAACTTTTTCAAAACTTTTTAAGATGATATCTTTTCTAAAACACTTCGCCCAAACTGACCAGCAAAAATGCCTTTGTTTGCTTAAGAATTCTAAAAATTCCTTTTGATTAAAAACTTCATCTTGTTTAAAACGATAAAATTGTTTGGTTTTTACCCTATGTACAAAGGCATCAAAACAAAGCAAATCAAAACCTTTTTTCATCTCTTTAAACGCTATTTCACAAGCATCAAGTGTCAAAAAATCATCACTATCTAAAAACATTATAAAATCAGAACTAGAATGCAAAACTCCTATATTTCTACTTGCAAAAGTGCCTAAATTTTCTTCATTTTGAAAGATTTTTATCCTTGGATCTTTTTTAGCAAATTCTAAAACCATATTTAAACTATTATCTTTACTTTTATCATCGATAATCAAAATTTCAATATCTTTTAAAGTCTGATTTATACAACTTTGCAAAGCTCTTAAGATAAAATCACAAGAATTAAAAAGCGGAATTATGATCGAAAGTTGTGGCATATTTTTCCTAAATTTTGTTAAAATAATAAAAACAATTCTATCAAAGTTTAGGAAATTTATGAAAATTTTTATACACCTTCCCACTTGGCTAGGCGATGCGGTGATGGCTTCGCCTGCTTTATATGCTATAAAAGAACACTTTAAAGATGCTCAATTTATCCTTTATGGTTCTTTGGTTTCCACAACACTTTTTAAAGAATTTCCTAATTCTAAAATCATCATAGAAAATAAACAATCCCGCTACAAACAAGCCCTATCTTTACGCAAAGAACTTGGCAAAATCAATTTTAGCTTTGCTTTTAGATCTGCGTTTTCTTCTAAGATTATCTTGTATATTCTTAAAACAAAACAAAGATATTTTTTTAACAAAAACAAGTACAAAGAAGAACATCAAGTTTTAAAATACCTTTATTTTATAGAAAACTCGCTTGACATAAAAGCTCATTTTAAAGACTTAAAACTTCCCTTTAAGCTAAAATTTCAAAACCCTCTTGTCTTAAAAAATGGTAAAAAAATTCTAGGACTCAACCCTGGCGCAAGCTTTGGAAGTGCAAAAAGATGGGATGCGAGTTATTTTGCTAAAGTGGCTTTAAATTTCAGCCAAAGTCATGAAATTTTAATCTTTGGTGCAGGAAAAGCCGAACAAGAACTTTGTAATGAAATTTATCAAATTTTAAAAGAACAAAACATAAAAGTAAAAAATCTTTGCAATAAAACCACTATCAAAACCCTTTGTCAAAATATCGCTTTTTGCGATCTTTTTATCACAAATGACAGTGGTCCTATGCACATAAGTGCGGTTTATAAGGTAAAAACCGTGGCTATTTTTGGCCCTACGAAATTTACCCAAACTTCACCTTGGCAAAATCAAAACGCAAAATTAGTGCATTTAGATCTAGCTTGTATGCCTTGTATGCAAAAAACCTGTCCTTTAAAACACCACAAATGCATGAAAGATTTAAAGCCTGAAGTGATTTTAAAAGCAATTCAAAATTTAATTAATATCTAATTTTTTCTTAATGTAAAAAGTATAAGATAGTTTTAAAATATTTCTATAAAGTCTAAAAATTTCTCTAATAATTTTTCTGTAAAATTTAGCCTTCAAAAATAAACGTCCAGCTTGAGAAATTGAACTTTCTATTCTACAATCATGTTTTAATAATAAAGGCTTTTTAACTATATTTAACACATTATGCTTATAAAACATATCCATATAATCATCTACGGCATAGATCCAATTTTTAGCATATTTAAGAAATTTCTTTGCAGCACTTACTTGCAGTACATAACCTTGAGATCCAGCAAGTTTTTCAAAACTTAAATAATATCCATTCTCGTTCAAAAAATACAATCTTTTATCAAATAAATAACAAAGTCTTATATATTCATATTTGCTCTTTAATAGCTCATCTATATATTCTACTCCATTATTTAAAAATTCATCACTAAATTCCACATCATCCTCTAGGATGATTATAGGCTCATCAAGCTTCATGCATTCTTGCCAAAGTTTATAATGACTAGCAAAACAAGCTTTTTCTCCATCAGAAAGCCCTCTACCCAGCACCCAAAAACCCCACCAAGGAAAATGATCTTTAAATTCCAAATGTTCTTTATTTTTAGCATCAATAGCTTTAAAGAAAATAAATTCTAATTTATTTTTTAAAGTAGGATTTATTTCAAAAAGCTTTTGGATTTGTTTTTGCATATGCTCTTTTCTATCTAAAGAACGCTCTAAATTGATGATAAAAACTTTCATTAAAAACTCTCATCTATAATCTGACAAAGCGTATGTATGATTAAAATGTGCATTTCTTGAATTCTAGCTGTATCATCGCTTGGTACAACAAGATTATGATCACAAAGCTTATTCATCATTCCACCACCCTTTCCACTAAGCCCTAAACAAAGCATATTAAGTTCTTTTGCTTTTTTAAAAGCTTCTAAAACATTAGGGCTTTTTCCGCTCGTTGAAATACCGATTAAAACATCATTTTCATTTCCTAAAGCTTCCACTTGTCTTGAAAAAACAAACTCAAAACCATAGTCATTTCCTATAGCACTAAGTGCTGAAGTATCGGTTGTAAGCGCTATACCTGCTAAAGCCTTGCGTTCTTTTTTATAACGCCCACTAAGTTCAGCTGCAAAATGCTGTGCATCAGCTGCACTTCCACCATTTCCGCAAATTAAAATTTTACCACCTTTTTTAAGACACTCACATAAAAGCTCACCTACTTTAGCGATTTGTCCTTTTAAAATTTCACTTTTTTGAGCGATTTTTTGATGTTCTTGCCATTCTTTTTCTACTAAATTTATCATTTTTTATCCTTAATCTTTTCTATGATCTTACTTGTACTAAATCCTTCTTCAAAGTCAATTAATTCAACCTTTGAAACGATATCCGCACCCACAACAAGCTTATCTTTATAATCAGCCCCTTTAACCAAAATATCGGGTTTTAAAAAGCTTATAAGTTCCAAAGGCGTATCTTCATCAAAAATCACTACAAAATCTACAAAATAAAAAGCTGCCAATATGCAAGCTCTTTGAAACTCTGAATTTACAGGACGACTCTCGCCTTTGAGTCTTTTCACACTCGCATCTGAGTTTAAACCTACAATCAAAACATCACCCAATCTTTTAGCTTTTTCAAGGTATTTTATATGTCCAAAATGCACTATATCAAAACAACCATTTGTAAAAACAATCTTTTTATCATTTTGTTTTAAAAGCGTTAAAAGTTCTTCTTTGCTTTTGATTTTTTTCTCAAAATCCACACGATTAAAACTCTTAATCTCATCAAAACTCACACTCACGCTACCTATTTTACTCACTACAACGGCTGCAGCTTCATTGGCAAGTTCGCAAGCTTTAAAAATTTCAATCTCATTTGCCAAACAAAAAGCCAAAACAGCGATCACACTATCGCCCGCCCCTGTTACATCATAAACTTCTAAGGCTTTAGCAGGTGCGATTTTTAAACTCTTATCAAAAAGTGCGATCCCCGCTTCTGAAAGAGTGATGATAGAATAACGCAAAGCAAAATCTTCTTTTAATTTTTTAATCCCTTTTTCTAAATTTTCACCCTCTAAATTTTCAAATTTCAAAGCCTCTAAAGCTTCTTTTTTATTAGGTGTAAGTAAGGTTGCACCACTGTATTTGCTAAAATCACTCCCCTTAGGATCAACCAAAACAGGGATATTTAAAACCTTAGCCTTTTCTATCACAGCCTTACAAACTTTAGGGGTTAAAACACCTTTGGCATAATCGCTTAAAACCACAGCCTTAAAGTCTTTAATCTTTTTATCAAACAAAGCAATAAGCTCATTTTCAAGCAAAATCTCACTTGTATCTTCTTCATCTAGTCTTAAAACCTGCTGATTGTGTGCCATAATACGATTTTTAAAAGGAGTTTTGCGTCCTTTTTGGATCAAAAATTCTCCTTTTAAATTTTCTTGTAAAAATTTCCCACTCTCATCATCGCCCACAACACCGAATGTAAAAACATCAGCTCCCAAGCTTTTTAAATTTGCATAAACATTCGCAGCCCCGCCTAATTTTTTATCTTCTTTAAGAGTTTTAGCTACCAAAACAGGGGCTTCAGGGCTGATACGCGAACAATCACACCAAGTGTAATTATCCACCATAAAATCCCCTATAATCAAAATTTTAGGTTTTTGCTGGCTTAAAAACTCAAGCATTTACTTCCTTTTCAAAAAGTCTTTTTATCTCATCTAAATAATCTTTTATACCCTCTTCAAGGCTAAATTTTGGCTGATAATCCCAAGCTTGTTCTAGTTTTGCTTCAGTATGGAATTGATAAGATTTTACATAAGGATTTGGGATATATTCACAAGGCAAATCAGTCTTTAACTCTTTTTGCAAAATATCAACTATATCTTGAAAAGTCCTTGCTTTACCACTGCCTACATTATAAACTCCACATTTTGAGTCAAGGGCGATTAAATTGGCACTAATAACATCTTTGATATAGGTAAAATCTCTATAAATTTTATCACTTCCTTCAAATAAGCGTGGATTTTTACCCGCTAAAATTTGATGTCCAAATTGCAAAACCATAGAAGCGGTTTTGTTTTTATAAAATTCGCCTTTTCCATAAACATTAAAATATCTAAGTCCTATCAAATGAGCTTTATCGTAGTATTTTTTCGCCAACTTATCCATCATCAATTTTGAAAAAGCATAAGGATTTTTTGGTTCTTCATCTTTACCTACAGTTTGCGGACTTTTTGCATCACCATAAACCGAAGCTGAGCTTGCATAAATAAGCTTTGCATTAAGATCTATGCTAAGTTCTATAAAATCTTTAAAAGTATTTAAATTGGTTTGTAAAACCTTAGTTTGATCAAAAACCGTAGTGTCTGAAATTGCTGCTTGATGAAAAATAATCTCTGGCTTAAAATCTTCAATCTTTTTTAAAACTTTTTCATCATTAATATCACCTACAAAAAGCTCTCCATCAAATTCAAGCAAATTTTTAAAATGCCCAAAACTTTGTAAATTTCCATTTTCAAAAGTCGCACTACTACGCATTTTATCGATGATTAAAATTTCATGTTTTTCTTGCAAATTTAAAGCCAGTTGTGAACCTATAAATCCTGCACCACCTGTGATTGCTATTTTCATTTAAATGTCCTTTTCTTTAAAAAAGCTCAAAATTTCTTTTAAATTTTTGCATTGCTTAAAAAAATCGCCTTCTTTTTTTTCTTCATTTACTAAAATCAAAGTGCCAATATCAGCATTTAATCCTGCTTGCATATCGCTTAGATTATCTCCGATAAAGATAGAATTTTTCATATCCAAATCAAACTCATCTTTTGCTTTTAAAAGCATTCCTGCTTTAGGTTTGCGACACTCACAACCTTCTAAATGCGGACAATGATAAATTTTATCAATTTTTATATCTTGTTTGACAAATTCTTTAAGCATGTAATCACAAAGCTTTAAAAAATCACTTTCCTTGTAATATCCTCTTGCAATGCCTGATTGGTTTGTCGCTATAAAAAGCAAATAATTTTTAGCTAAAAGATATCTACAAAGTTCAAAAATTCCATCACAAAATTCGAAATCTTCTATTTTATAGACATATTTTTTATCTATATTAATCACACCGTCTCTATCTAAAAATAATGCTTTTGTTTTCATAAAAACATTATAATATAGCTTTTTTAAAAAGAAAATAAACATTATCTTTAATTTCTTAAGATTTTTATAAAAATAAAGATATATAATACCTAGCAATCTAATTTTTACTAAGGAGAAAACAAATGAAAAAATTATTAGTAGTTTCTGCTTTGGCATGTATTGGCGTTTCTGCTTTTGCTGCAGATGGTGCTACACTTTTTAAAAAATGTGCAGTATGCCATGGTGCAAATGCTGACAAAGTTTACTTAAACAAAGTTCCAGCCTTAAAAACTCTTTCTTCTGCTGAAAGACTTCAATACATGAAAGAATATTCAGAAGGCAAAAGAAATGCCTATGGTCAAGGCGCGATCATGAAACTTAACCTTAAAGGTTTAACTGAAGAAGATTTTAAAGCTATCGAAGCTCATATTGAAACTTTAAAATAATTTCTTAAAAAGGCTTTCCTTTTTAAGAAAGCCTTTTTTTATCCAAAGCTTCTTTTTTACGCCTTTCTAATTCTATAGCATCACGTAAAGAATCCTCATCATCATTTAAAGTAGTAAATTTATAATCATCATCAAATTGCTTATTTTTAATCCCCCAAAGCAAAGTTGCCAAAATGATAAAAAACGCTAAGATAGAAACCCCTATCATCATCATGATTATACTATTCATTCTTTGATCCTTAAAGCATTTAAAACGACTATTATACTACTAAAAGACATAGAAATAGCAGCAAATAAAGGATTTATCATACCCAAAAAAGCCAAAGGTATGGTACAAGCATTATAGAACAAAGAAAAAGCAAGGTTTTGCTTGATAATTTTAAAGGTGTTTTTAGATAATTTGATGGCTTTTTTTAAAGAAAGCAAGTCGTTTTTCAAAAGCAAAACATCGCTACTTTCTATAGCCAAATCACTTCCTTCTCTTAAAGTCATCGAAACGCTTGCGTATTTTAAAGCTAGTGCGTCATTTACCCCATCACCTACAAACAAAACTTTGTAATTTTTGCTTAAATTTTCTATAGCTTTCATCTTATCTTCAGGCAAACAAGAAGCTTGATAATTTTGAATTTCTAACTTTTTAGCTATTTTTTCCACTGCTTTTTGATGATCGCCACTAAGTATCATTAATTCTTTCTTTTCTTTTTTAAGATAAGCGATAAGCTCTTTTGCACCTTCTCTTAAAACACTATCAAACTCAAAAAAAGCTAAAATTTTACCTTCCTTAGCAAAAATAAAATGAGTATTATCAAATTCCTTAGTTGCAATACCCTTTTCTTGCAAAAATTTAGAACTTCCGCCTAAAAGCAACCCTTCATTTAACTCAGCACTTAAACCTTTGGCTTGAATGCTTGAAAGTTTTTTAAAATCCAAATTTAAATCCTTAGCTCCTTTTTGCTTTAAATATAACGCAATATTTTGAGATATAGGATGTTTAGAAAGTTTTACAAAATTATAAAGCTCGTTTAAATCAAGCGTTTTATCCAAAAAAACCTCTTTAAGTTCAAGCTCTATTTTGGTTAAAATACCTGTTTTATCAAATACCACACAATCACATTTGCTTAAATCCTCTATCACGCTAGAACTTTTAAATAAAATATGTTTTTTTAAAGCTCTACCTAAAGCTACAAGATTGCTCACGGGCGTTGCTAAAGCCAGAGCACAAGGACAAGCGATAATCAAAACCGCAATTGCATTGACTAAAGAAATTTCAAAACTCTCTTCTTTGTAAAAAAACCAAAAAGCAAAACAAATAAAAGCGATCAATAAAACCGTTCTGGAAAAATAAGCCGAAAGACTATTGACCAAACTTTCAAGTTTTGCTTTTTTAGAACTTGCAAGTTCTAAAAGCTGGATAATTTGACTGAGTTTTGAATCTTTATAAAGCTTTGTTGCCTCATACTCCACACTTCCATCAAGCACTATACAAGCTGAGAAAATTTCATCTTCTTTTTGTATGAGTTTTGGGGTATTTTCTCCATTTAAAGAAGAGGTATCCACGCTCATTTCACCACTTTTACAAATCCCATCGATTAAAATTTTATCTCCAGTTTTAAGCAAAATTCTATCTCCCAAACAAACCTTTTGCACTTCTTTAGGAGCAAATTCTTTACCATTGAAAACTAAAACTTCATTTTGTAAAAAATCATTAAGCCCATCTATGGTATCTAAAGCACGCTTTTTGCTAAACATCTCAAGATATTTTCCTATAAACACAAAGCAAATTATCATCGCCACAGAATCAAAATACACCTCTCCTACCCTAAAAAACATAGCCCATAAAGAATAAACATAAGCCAAACTCGCTCCGCTAATTACCAATACATCCATATTTAAACTATGCATTTTTAAAGTTTTAAAAGCGCTTTTATAAAAATGAGATCCCGTATAAAAAAGCACAGGAGAACAAAGGATAAATTCAGCAAAATTTAAAATATCCTTAGTATCCTTATCCATACCGCTAAAAAGTCCTGCGTATTTTGCCACTGCTATCCACATGATATTCATCACACAAGCTATAGCCACAACAAGCTTAGAATAAAATTCCCTTTTTAGTAAATCCGCTTTTTTTGAAGCCTTGCTCGCATCATAAGCACTCGCTTTATAACCTATGCTTTCAATAAGTCTTAAAATTTGCACCAAAGAAATGCTTTGTTCGTCAAAAACAATGCGTGCTTTATGGCTTAAATGATTAATATCAAGTTCTAAAATTCCTTCTTGCTTGGTTAAAATTTTCTCATTAAGCCACACACAAGCTGCACATTCTATACCATGTATCATAAGATAAATTTCACTAAATCCTTCTTTGGTTTTAGTGATAAACTCATCATAATTTTTCATTTCATTTTGAAAATTTACAGGGCTTAAGGTTTGATTTCCAAGCTTTTCATAAAACTCATCTAGTCCACTTTCATGTAAAATTTCCCAAACGCTCTCACAACCCTTACAACAAAAAAATTTACCCTTATACTCTATCATTTGAGCCTGTTTATAATCAAGTTTACAATGTTCACATTTCATAATCATTCTTTAAAAAAATATTTTTTATAATTATAAACAAATTTGACAAAAAGTGCATTTTTTTACTAAAATCACATTTTACAAAAATTATTCTGCTAAATCTTACGAGGACTTATGGAAAAAGAAAAAAAACAACATCAAAGAACCCACGTTCCAGTGGAAGGTTATAAAATCGAAGAATTAAAATTATTAGATCTAGAAAATCTAGTTAAAATCGCTAATGAATGTGAAATCGAAAATCCAAGAGAATTTCGCCGCCAAGAACTTATTTTTGAAATTTTAAAAGCACAAACAAAAAAAGGCGGTTTCATACTTTTTACAGGGATTTTAGAAATTTCTTCTGAAGGTTATGGCTTTTTAAGAGGTATGGACTCTAATCTTAGCGATAGTGTTAATGACGCTTATGTTTCAAATTCACAAATTAGAAAATTTGCTCTGCGTGTAGGCGACATCGTTACAGGACAGGTAAGAGAACCAAAAGATCAAGAAAAATACTACGCTCTTTTAAAAATCGAAGCGATCAATTATCTACCTTTGCAAGAAGCCAAAGAAAGACCTTTATTTGATAACTTAACCCCTATTTTTCCAACAGAAAAAATCAAACTCGAATACGATGCTATGAAGCTTACGGGTCGTGTTTTGGATCTTTTTACTCCTATAGGAAAAGGACAACGCGGACTCATCGTTGCTCCACCACGCACAGGTAAAACAGAGCTTATGAAAGAACTTGCTGCTGCTATTGCAAAAAACCATCCAGAAATGCATTTAATCGTGCTTTTAGTCGATGAAAGACCTGAAGAAGTTACCGATATGCAAAGATGTGTAAAAGGTGAAGTTTTTAGTTCTACTTTTGATTTACCTGCTTATAATCACGTGCGTGTAGCTGAACTCGTGATAGAAAAAGCCAAAAGAATGGTAGAAACAGGAAAAGATGTTATTATCCTGCTTGATAGCATCACAAGACTGGCGCGTGCTTATAACACCGCAACTCCAAGCAGCGGAAAAGTCCTAAGCGGTGGGGTAGATGCTAATGCCCTACATAAACCAAAACGCTTCTTTGGCGCAGCTAGAAATATAGAAAATGGAGGCTCTTTAACCATAGTTGCTACAGCTTTAATTGATACAGGTTCAAGAATGGATGATGTAATTTTTGAAGAATTTAAAGGTACAGGAAATAGCGAAATAGTTCTTGATAGAAATATCGCCGATAGAAGAATTTATCCTGCAATTAATATCATCAAATCAGGAACAAGAAAAGAAGAATTACTCCAAGGCGTAGCAAATCTTCAAAAAATTTGGGCAATCCGTTCAGCAATTTCTCAAATGGATGATGTTGAGGCGTTGAAATTTTTATATTCTAAAATGCTTAAAACCAAAGACAATGTAGAACTTTTATCTATAATGAACGAGTAGAAAATGCTTCAAGCTTTAGCGATTAAATACAGACCAAAAACCTTTGATGAACTCATAGGACAAAAAACAGTTAGCGTAAGTTTAAAATACGCTCTAAATCATAATCGCTTAGCTCATGCTTATCTTTTTTCAGGACTTAGAGGAAGTGGAAAAACTTCAAGTGCTAGAATTTTTTCTCGTGCTTTAGTTTGCGAACAAGGGCCAAGTGATACTCCATGTGGTACTTGCAAACACTGTCTTGCAGCACTTGAAGGCAAACATATAGACATTATAGAAATGGATGCTGCAAGCAACCGTGGACTTGAAGACATACAAACCTTAATCGAACAAACCAAATACACCCCTTCTATGGCAAGATTTAAAATTTTCATCATCGATGAAGTGCATATGCTTACCCCACAGGCTGCAAATGCACTTTTAAAAACCTTAGAAGAACCACCAAGTTATGTTAAATTTATACTTGCAACCACAGATCCTTTAAAACTCCCAGCTACTGTGCTTTCAAGAACACAACATTTTCGCTTTAAACAAATTCCACAAAGTGAAATTTTAAATCATCTTAAAGAAATTTTACTTAAAGAAAATGTTAAATTTGAAGAAGAAGCTTTAAAATTCATAGCAAGAAGCGGCAATGGATCTTTAAGAGATACTTTAACCTTGCTTGACCAAGCTATTATTTTTTGCCAAAATGAAATCAGCATTAGTAAAATTACAGATATGTTAGGCTTTTTAGATCCTCAAAAAATCAAAGCCTTTTATCAGGCTATTTTAACAAAAGACAAGGAAAAAGTTTTTGCGTATTTAGAGGAATTACAAGACTATGAAGCCTCAAGCGTGATTGATGAAATGCTTTTTTATTTAAAAGAAAGTTTTTTTGCAAAAAGTACCGAATTTTCTACTTTAATTTATGAAAGATTTTTCCGTATTTTATCAAAAGCTAAGAATATGCTTTGCGATGATGATGGCTTTACACTTTGTGTTATGGCTTTTATGATGATGGAAGCAAGTCATTTAAAAGAAATTGACACACAAATCCAAGAAATCAAACAAGAAAATATAACAAATATTACACCTAAGATCACGCCTTCTCCTATCATGCCCAATCTTGAGAAAAAAACAGAAAAAAATGCTTATGAAATCTTGCTTGATAGTATTTATGATAGGGATTTTGATCTTGCAGAATGCTTTAAACAAAGCACGAAATTTATTAGTTTTGAAAACAATACTTTAAATATAAGCTCAAACGCACAAGGACAAAATCGCGACACACTCAATAAAGGTTTTAAACTCATACAAGAACTTTTTAAAGCTAAATTTGGAGAAAATGCTAAAATTAATGTGCAAAAAGCACTAACAATTGATGAAAATAAGCTTCAATCCTTAACTCAAGAATTACCAAACAATGAAAATAAAAACATAGATATTCAAAGTTCTATTAATATGCTTAAAGAAGGGGCAAAAAAATTTGACCCACAAGAAGATCTTAAAGAGGCTCTTAAAGATTGTTTTGGAGAGCCTAGTATAGAAAATTAATCATCATTTTTAAGAGAGATGAAAATCAAAACTAAAAACATATAATTTACCAATCTTATAGCATCAGGTAAACTATTCCACACCTTACTTATCCACATTCCAAACCATTCTACAGCAACTACTTGGAAGGCAAAAAAAACCATAAAATACAACAACAAGTTAAAGAAATAATCCCAAAAACTTAGTATTATGAAAGCTTTGAGCATCTAAATTTCTAGCTTTAAACATATCATAAGCACCTTTTTTAGAGCTGTTAAGGCAATAAAAGTTCAAAAAGAATAATTACTATAGCTTATATGATGAATCACAGGAGAAGTAATAGCCCTATAAACTAAATAAATCAGGCTTTATATCCATACTCATCACATACGAAACAAATTGGAAATTAGAATTGTAATCTATCACATTTCCAAAAACCACTATACCTGCTAACGATACAACGGTAAGCAAAATAATAACTTTTGAAAATCTAATCATTTTGCTTATGCAAAAACATTTTTGTTGCATTTATACTATTTTAATAATATATTTTAGTAATATTAATTATATATAATATATTTTTAATAAAAATTAAATTTTTAAATTCTTTTAAGTCTTAAAGAATTAAGCACCACGGTAACAGAGCTAAAACACATTGCAAGCGCTGCTATATGAGGACTTAAAGTGATAAAAGGCACAAATCCTGCCGCGATAGGAATGCAAAGTGCATTATAAATAAAAGCCCAAAAAAGATTTAGCTTAATAATACTGCGTGTTTTTTTAGCAAGTTTAAAGCATTTAAAAATCGCTGATAAATCATCTTTTATCAAGATAAAATCTCCTGTTTTTTTAGCAAGTTCATTTGCTTTTGAAAAACTCATACTCACGCTTGCAGCAGATAAAGCCGCCGCATCATTGATCCCATCTCCTACAAAAAGAGTTTTTTCAAATTTTTGAATGATTTGTAGTTTTTCTTCACTCTTAAGTTGAGCGTGAAATTCATCTATTTGTAATTCTTTGGCTATTTTTTCTACATTTTCTATATGATCACCACTTAAAATAAAAGTTTTAAGATTTTGCCCTTTTAAATTTAACACAAGCTCTTTAGCCCCATCTTTTAAAGCATTGCTTAATAAAACACTGCCTAAACACTTTTTATTCTTAGCAAAATACACCCTAACATATTCTTTAAAAGAATCATCGCTTTCTTTTGTGTCAACTTCATTTTCGTGCAAAAACTCCGCACTACCTACAAGATAAATATCATTATCTTCTTTGTATTTTATGCCAGAACCCACAATCACTCTTCCTTCACCCTTTAAATCAAAAATTTGATCTTTATGTAAAGCCTTGGCTATAGGATGAGAGCTTAAACTTTCAATTTGACACAATTTATCAAAATCATCTTTAGAAAGATTGTGTTTAAAAATACTCAAATTTTCCTTTGTTAATGTACCTGTTTTATCAAAAAAAGCATACTTAACTAAGGCTAATTTTTCTAAAGCAGCAGGATTTTTAATAAGAATGAAATTTTTTGCCGCATTTGAACTTGCCACAACCAAAGCTATAGGCGTTGCAAGACCTAAAGCGCAAGGACAAGAAATCAAAAGCACAGCACAAGCGTGCAAAAAAGCTGTATTTAAATCTGCTTTTACCACCCAAAAAACAAAAACTAAAAAAGCAAAAAATATTATACCCCCTACAAAGTATTTAGAAATTTGATCTGCTAAATTTGCCAAAGGACTTTTGATATTTCCTGCTTCAAAAACTAGATTTTTGATTTGTTCTAAAGTACTATCCATAGCCTTTTTATTTGCTTTAATCCTTAAAGCACCATTTAAAACCACTGCTCCTGCTTGAACTTCATCGCCTTCTTTTTTTAAAACAGGCAAAAACTCCCCATTTAAAAAACTCATATCAAGCTCTGCGCTTCCTAAAAGCACCACTCCATCTGCAACAATGCTTTCTCCTTCTTTTACCAAAAGCACATCGCCACTTTTGACAAAAGAACTTGGAATTTCTTTAATACTTTCATCTTCAAGCAAAATTTTTGTCTTTTTTGTGTCTATATTTTCTAAAATTCTTTGATAATCTTGTGCTTTAAATTTAGCCTTACTTTCAAGATATTTTCCTAAAAGCACAAAGGAAATAATCATCATTGCACCACTAAAATACAAATCTTCTTCTTTAAAAATTTGCAAATACACTAAAAAAGAATACACAAAAGCACTCAAAGTCCCCAAAGCTACAAGGGTATTCATATCTAAATTTTTGCTTTTAAGGCCTAAAAAAGCATGAGAAAAAAAGTCTCTCCCGCAATAAAATATCCCAAAAAAACTCAAAGCCATTTGGATATTTTGCGAAAAAGAACTTTTAACAAACATTTCAAAATACATAATAATCACACTCAAAACTATACTTAAAAGCAAATTTTTTCTTAACTCTAAGTGTTTTTTTGCCTTGTATGCGTTCAAGCTTTGTTCATCTTCTAAAATTTCAAAGCCTAAATTCTTAATTTTTGCGATGATATCCTTGCGTTTTTTTTGATCTTCAAGTAAAAAAACCCCACTAGAATTCACATAAGAAACACTAGCATCTTTAACACCATCAATTTTTTTACAAGCTCTTTCTATGGCATTAGAACAATTAACGCAAGTCATTTTGCCTATTTTTATACGCAATTCTTCCATTATAAACGCTCTACGATCTCAAAACCTAAATCTTGAAATTCTTTTGTAAAATTTGATACTTGATTTTCTTCTAAATTTAAACTTAAAATTTTTTGCTCCAAATCCACTTCTATATTTCCAAATTCATCTTCAAGGGAATTTTTAATCAAATTTACACAATTCATGCAATTAACATTTTTTACTTTAAATTTCATTTTCACTCCTTATAGGTTGTATAGTAATGTGTCCGATTTCAAATTCATGTAGTAATTTATGGGATAAATCCTGAGATAGTTTTTCAAATTCCTTTAGATCACAAACTTTCACTTTTAAATGCATAGAAGCTACTAGCATTTTATTGGTAATTTGAGTAATATGCAAATCCACCACCTCATCCACACTAGGATTTAAAAGCAAAACTTGTTTTACTTTTTCTATATCCACAGGAGAACTTTCAAGCAAGACATTAGTGCTTTGTTTAAGCAAGATAATCGCCCATCTTAAAAGCAAGATTGATAATACAATAGCTAAAATCGTATCTATATAAACAATACCGCTAAAATACACCACTATCCCACCTATAATAACCGCTAAAGAACCCAATAAATCGCTCATCATATGTAAAAAAGCGGATTTCATATTGACATTTTCTAAATTTGCACCCTTAAACATCATCAAAGCATTAACCCCGTTTACCAAAAAGCCTAAAATAGCTACAATTATCATGGTTTTAGCGTCAATTTCTTTTGGATTAATAAATTTTTCTATAGCCTCATAAATGATAAATAAAGCCGATAAAATAATGGTTAAAGCATTGATAAAAGCCACTAAAACTTCAAGACGAAAATACCCAAAGGTCTTTTGATGATCTTGCCATTTTTCTACAGCTATAATGGCTAAAAAACTAAGAGCTAAGGCAAAAACATCAGAAAACATATGCAAAGTATCGCTTAAAAGTGCCAAAGAATTTGAAAGGATTGAATAAATAAATTGCACAAGCATCATAGAAAAAGTCATTAAAAGAGAAATTTTTAAAATCTTTTTATCCATACTCCTTGCATCAGCATGGGAATGATGATGTTCATGAGAATGTTCTTCGTGATTATGATGACAAGATTTGTTAGCTAAAGGCTCGTGTGATAAAAATTTATACATCTTATATCCTTTTTGCTTGACATTTTAAGATATTAAGCTAAAAAAGATATAAATATTTGTTATTTTTATAAAAATTAAAAGTCAAAAAGCTCACCTAGCCAACTTTCTTTCTTTTTCTTTTTATAGTAATCATTGTGCTGATGATAAGCTGAGTCATTATATCTTGACTCTTGTCTTGGAGCTTGGTTAAAATTTGCTGTATTAGGGACACTGCGTTCTATGATTTTGTCAAGTTCTCCACGATCAAGCCAAACGCCACGACACTTTGGACAATAATCAATCTCAACTCCACTTCTATCACTCATAATCAAATCTACATTACAAACTGGACATAACATACAATACCTTTTTTTTAAATTTTTGATTTAAAATTATAAAAAGAAATATTAAACAATTTTACAACAAGTTTTAATGTTTTTTTGCATGTCTAGTCATCATAAAACTTTGTTCAAAAAATATAAGCAAAGTAACACTCACTCCTATAGCTAGAGCCAAAGTCACAGAAACGGTTGTAAAAAAATAATCAAAAAATTGAACCAAAAATTCAGACTTAGCCTTCAAATCATCACTGCGTATAAAAGAAATAAGATACAAAATCGCTTTATAAGCATAAATTCCAGGTATCATAGGAATAAGAGCAGGAAAAGCGATAATTTCAGCAGGGGTTTTGATGATTTTTGCTAAAGCAATTCCTAAACATCCTATGCAAAATGAGGCAACAAAAGTTGCGATTGCTAAAGTTTGAAAATGAAAATATTCCACCAAAGTAAAACGAAGCCCATGTGCAATTGCCGCTAAAAGAGCAGATAAAATAAGGGTTTTTAAAGGTGGATTGCAAGCATAAGCAAAGCCAAATCCCGCCACAGCAGCAAAAAACATATCTCTTAAAATAAATTCAATCATCTTAAAATCCCAAAATCTGAAATACTAAGCGTCATGTAAATTCCAAGTGCTATACAACAAATCAAAATAGCCACGCTGATAATACGACTAAACCCCATTAAAATATGATCTTTTAATATATCAATCACAGAATTTATAAAAAATACCCCTGGTATAAGATACAAGATACTAGAACCCAAAGCCACATCAGAGGTATTGGTATATCCCATATCCAGTCCAAAAAATACAGACCACGATGAAACAAAAGAACAAAGGATGTATTGAATTCTTAAATCAATCTTTGCTTTAGTTAAAATATATCTTAACAACAATCCCACAAAAGTTGCAAAAAACACCAAATTTCCAGCGCCAAAATCACCGCCAAAAAGCCTACAAAAAGCCGAATTTGCCATAGAAACAAATAAAAGATTAAGCAAATAAGAATGCTTTTTTTGTTGAGAAATTTGCTCAAAAACGACTTTTGCTTTTTCAAGATCGTATTTGTGATCATATATAGCCCAGCTTAAAGCACTTAAATCAAAAATAAGCTTAAAATTAACATGGGCATGATGATTAGGTATGACATAAGTTCTTTGAATGGAGTTATCATCTATATCTACAATATTTAAAGTAATATGATGAAAAAAGAAATTGATATTTATCTCATAACCATAAACCTCGGCTATTCTTCCTACGCATTTTGCTACCCTAGCTGTATAAGTTCCAGCACTTAATAAAGTTTTAGTATATACGATTAAAAAATTAGTTAATCTTTGTATATCAGGTTTTTCCATATTTTAATCATCTTTAACTTGAATTTATTATAATTATAGCAAATTTGAAAATAATAAAGAAAAAATATTTACAATTTAAATCATTTACTAAAAGGCTTTTTGATTTTGATATAAATTAAGCTTGCGAAAATCACAAAAATAATTATAATGATTAAAATTTGAGTTAAATAAGTTTTAATCAACTCTTCATTTTGTCCTATATAATAACCCAAAAATACAAGTATAGCCACCCAAATAGCACTACCAAGCGCAGTAAAAAGTATAAAATTTACAAGTTTCATTTTTACCAAACCTGCGGGCATAGAGATATACTGACGAATTCCTGGTAAAAGACGACAAGTAAAGGTTGAAAATTCCCCGTGTTTGTTAAAAAATTCTTCAAATTTAGCAAATTTGGCTTCATTTATACCAAAATACTTACCCCATTTTAATACAAAATTTTTACCCCAAAAAAAGCAAATATAATAATTAATCAAAGCCCCTAAAACAGAACCTAAAGTCCCACTAAGTATACAAAGAGTAATATCAAGTTCACCTTTATGTGCTAAATATCCAGCAGGTATCATAACAACTTCACTTGGAAAAGGTATAAAACAACTCTCTAAGGTCATTAAGATAATAATACCCAAATACCCCCAAGCACTAGCCATCTCAACAATAAAAGAAATGGTTTCTTGCATATTAGCCTTATTTGAAGAAAATTTTAAAAAATTGTAGCTAAAAAATTAAACAGTAAAAAGCGGTTTTACACCGCTTTTTTTATTTACCTGCAACTGAAACTTGATTTGGATTGTCCGCTGCACGAGCGATCATGCACTCTTTTAAAACAGCAGCATCAGCTGGATCGCTAACTTTTTTACTAATCCAGCGTTCAACTTGTTTCATTGTTTTTGACTCTGGCTCTGGAGCTTCGTATTTTGCCATCAAACTTGCACAATCAGCCAAAGCAATGATAGGTAATAAACTTGCAAAAAGTATTTTTCTCATCTTTTGCTCCTTAGAATTTTACATTATACATTAACATGATATTATCAGCTCTTGCTTTATCTTTTTTCGCTCCACCAAATGGTAAGCCACGATTTCCCCATTTATTTTGGATATTGGTATAGCTTAAGCGCAAGAATTGATATCTATCAAGTTGATAAATCACATAAACATCATGAGCCGTTCCTCTTGTCATTCTTATATTAAGCGGATCGTTGATACTTGGACGGCTCATAGTATACCAGTATCTACTTCCCCAGAAGAACTCATACCCTACTTTTAAAGCCTTAGTAAAATCATAACGTCCACCTACATGTACCGCATAACCATCTTCTTCATTAAACTTGCCATCGCCATAACCTTGACTTTTAAGAATTGCACTTAATGGCAAACTTAATTGATTGTTATTCCCGTGAGAATAACCCAAAGATAGAAAATAATTAAAATTCGTTCCAAAAGCTTTGTAATTTTCAAAATGAAGATTTGCTATAGTTAAATCTCCTAAATTTACTACACCATCATCATCAAGAATAGTAGTAGCACCGCCACTACTAAAAGCAATTGGACCATTGTTAAGCGGCAAAGCAAAATCGCTTAAATATGCAATATTAAATAATATTAAATTATCTCCCATGCCTTCTATAGGAAGCTCTCCTTCTACCGCAGCATAGTAAAGATTTGCATCAGCATCTTTTTGATCGCTCATCCAGTCTCTTATTTTACCCTCTTCATCCCATTGATAAGTTTTACCATAAGCTGCACGGATAGCTACTTTATGATCTTGCAAACTTTCAGGTTTATAAGTGATCACCGCTGCATCACCTAGAGCGTTGATTGCTAAGGCTGGATAAGTGGATTGTCTTAAAGCATTGTTTCTAAGATTACTTCCTGGACCATCAGTTCCTGGCTGTCTTCCTACAGTCGCAATCCACTCAGGCGTGATATAGTAATCAAGATAAGCTCTATCTACATAAAGTACAGGCCCACTTGTTCTTGTATTTCTTCCTGCATCTAAGTCATAAGGAGTGCCACTCCAAGCCATTTGAGACCAGTTTTTAGCCATAGATAAACGACCATAGAATTTGGTTTTATCATTAATATCAGCATTCATATTTAAATGAAGCTCATTCATCCATTTGTTATTAGCACTATAATCTTGTCCGCCAACTTTATAATTTGTATTTGAAACCGCTGTTGAAAACTCAAGACCAAATTTAACCTTGCTTAAAGCAGCTTGAAATTCTGTTTCATCAGCTCTATCATTAAGATCGGCAAGTTCAGCTTTTACAGCTTCATTTTGCTTAGCTTGAGCTTCTCTTTCTTTTCTGATTTGTGCAAGTTCGGCTTGAATTTGCGCAAGCTGTTTTTGAAGCTTAGTTATCTCATCATCTGCATTTTTAGCAAAAAGTGAAGATGAAAGAAGACAAGCACTTAAAATAAGTGAAAACTTAGTTTTCATAATCATAACTCCTTGTAATTTTGTTACATTTAACTGAAATAAAATTATAATTATAGAAAAAAAAGCTTTAAAAAAAATTATGTGTTAATTATTTTTAGCTAGTCAAACTTATGGACTAGCTTTGTAAATTATAGTTTCAAAAAAGTTTTAAAATTTTAAATTTTATCGCAAATTTTTATATCTAGAATTTTATCTCCTTGGCGTATAGAGTCTAAAACTTCTAAACTTTCCTTATCTTTTGGATCAATTTGCCCAAAAACAGTATGAACTCCATCTAAATGAGCTTGAGGGCTGTGACAAATGAAAAATTGAGAACCACCCGTATCGCGTCCTGCGTGTGCCATAGATAAAGTTCCACGCTCATGTTTATGTTCTTGATCATCACATTCACAAATGATTTCATATCCAGGTCCACCTATACCATTGCCGTGCGGACAACCTCCTTGTATGACAAAATTTGGGATCACGCGATGAAAATTTAAATCTTTATAAAATCCTTCATTAGCTAAAATAGCAAAATTACAAACCGTTTGTGGAGCCTCATCGCCAAAAAGTTTTAGTTTCATTGTGCCTTTTTCAGTTTCTATGAGAGCAAATTTGTATTCATTTACTTTGCTTGTGTCGATTGTTTTTATCATTATTTCTCCTTAATCTATATTTGTATAAACAGCTTGAACATCATCATCATCTTCTAACTTATCTAAAAGTTTTTCTATATCGCTAAGCTGTTCTTCGCTAAAGCTTACAGGATTGTTTGGTATGTATTCAAGTCCTGCTTTTTTAAGAACTAAACCCTTAGTTTCTATAGCAGAGCTTAGCTCACCAAAAGCAGTATAATCACCGCTAATTACCAACTCTTCTTCATTTTGTTCTAATTCTTCAAGCCCTGCATCGATCAAATCAAGTTCTAATTCTTCTAAATCTCCTGCAAATTTTTCAAGATGAAAAACCGCTTTTCTAGTAAACATAAAGCCTAAAGATCCATTTTGTAAAACTTCTCCACCATTCTTGCTAAAAATGGCTTTAACATTAGCCACGGTGCGTGTAGGGTTATCGCTCATACATTCAACTATAACTAAAGCTCCATGTGCAGCTTTTCCTTCATAATGAATGTTTTTAATATCTACACCATCTTTTCCACTTGCACGCTTAATAGCTGCATCTATATTATCTTTTGGCATATTATTTGCTTTTGCTGTAGCTATAGCACTTCTTAATTTTGGATTCATATCAGGATCAGCGCCACCTTCTTTAGCGGCTACTTGTATGGCTTTAGCAAGCTTAGGAAAAAGCTTGCTCATTTTATCCCATCTAGCCTCTTTAGAAGCTCTTCGGTATTCAAATGCTCGTCCCATAAATTCTCACTTTCTTTAAAGATTTTCAAACTTAAAAGTATAAACTAAAAAGGCTAATTAAAGCTTTAAATGGTATGATTTTACCATTTATTTTAGGAGAAGTTTTTGAATATCGCAAAAAAAGAACTTTTTGTTGCTTGGTTTTTCTTGATTGCTGCTATTGTATTTGAAGTTTTAGGCACTAGTTTTTTAAAAATGGAAAATCAAATTTTAGGCTATATATTCATGGCTTTATTTATAGCTTTTTCTTATTTTTTTATGGGTAAAGCGATTAAAAAAATTCAAATAGGCATAGCCTATGCTGTATGGGAACTTTTAGGGATTATCCTTATACTTTTAGTTTCTTTTATAGTTTTTAAAGAGAGTTTAACCTTAACTCAAATTCTAGGCATTATTCTTTCTATCATTGGAATTATCATGATTAACATAGGCGAGGTTAAAGAATAATGTATATTTTTATCATTATTCTATCGGCATTGTTAGATATCGTAGCAAATTTATTACTAAAAAAATCAGATGGTTTTAAGCATAAAATTTGGGGCTTGGCTGCTATTATTAATGCTATACTTGCTTTTTTTCTACTTTCTTTTTCTTTAAAATATGTTCCTTTAAGCATAGCTTACTCAACTTGGGGTGCTATAGGCATCATAGGAACTTGTCTTGGTGGATGGATTTTATATAAAGAAAAATTAAACAAAATAGGAATTTTAGGTATCATTATCGTAATAATAGCAGTATTTTTGCTAAATTATTAAAACAGCAAAATGCTGTTTTAATGTTCCATTTTGTTTTTCGCTTCAATACCCATTAAAGAAAATGCAGTTTTAATACTAAGAGCAACTAAAGAAAATAATTTCAGTAAATCATTTTCATTTGCAGAGCCTACAACTTTATTTTCATTGTAGAATTTATGAAAATTTGCAGCTAAATTTTTAAGATAATCAGGAATTTTTTGCAAAGCTCTAGCCTCAAAAGCATCGTTTAAAATAGCCTTTAAATTCAAAGCTTCAAAAAGCAAATTTACGCCATCTTGATTTAAACTTTGCAAATCAGCTTTCATTACATCATCGATTTTTTTACCAGCTTTAGCAAATACTTGATGAATTCTAGCGTGTGCGTAGTTGATATAATATACAGGATTAGAGCTATCTTCTTTTTGCAAATCACTAATATCAAATTCCAAATGAGTATCACACTTTTTACTCAAAAAGATATAACGCAAAGCATCACTTCCTATCTCATCAACTACATCGCTCATCAAGATAAAATTTCCTGCTCTTTTACTCATTTTATAAGGCTCTCCATCTTTAAGCAAGGAAACCATTTGTGCTAAAATAATCTCAAGATTATTAGAGTCAAATCCCAAAAACTCCATCGCAGCTTTCATTCTAGGGATATAACCATGATGATCTGCTCCCCAGATATTAATACACTTTCCATAACCACGACTCATTTTATCTTTATGATAAACAATATCTGCTGCCAAATAAGTCCCGCGTCCATCTTCACGGATAATTACACGATCTTTTTCGTCGCCTTTTTGCGAAGAAGCAAGCCAAATTTTACCTTCTTGCTCATAAATTCCTTTATGCTCTTTTAAAGATTCTAAAGTTATATTTAAAGCATCATAATACGATCTTTCGCTTACATAGCTGTCAATTTTAATCTTTGCTTGTTCTAAATTTTGTTTAATCAAAACAAGCATTTTATCTTTTGCCCAATCAGCCAAACTAGGGATATTTTCTTCGCTAAAAAATTCTTTACCAAATTTTTCAAAAGCTTCTTTTGCCAAATCCGCTATATACTCGCCTTTGTAATATTGCTCTGGATATTCAACATTTTCATGAAGTATATTTTCTTTCACGCTTAGTAAAATAGAAAGCCCTAGTAAATAAATTTGATTACCCGCATCATTGACATAATATTCTGTATCAAATTTATAGCCCAAATGTCTTGCAAGTCTTGTTAAGGTATCTCCAAAAACAGCGCCTCTTGCATGTCCTATGTGTAAAGGCCCGGTAGGATTTGCACTCACATATTCAAGCAAAAAACTTTCTTGTTTTTTTTCTCCTTTAGTAAAATCATTTGGATTTGTTAAAGCCTGATTTGCAAGCTCATTTAAAAAAGTTTTGGAAATTTTAAAATTTAAATACCCATTTACAGCTTCAACCGATTCAAAACAATCATGATTTTGAAATTTGTTCGCTAAGTCGCTAGCGATTAACATAGGAGATTTTTTTAATTCCTTAGCCAGTGAAAAAGCCAAAGGGGTAGCAAAATGTGCTAAATTTTTATCCTTTGGATTTTCAAGTGTAAAATCACACTCTAAAATCTTTTTAATTTCATTAAAAATAATACTTTTCAAAAGACTAAACCTTAAGCTTTTTTTGTTTCGTCTATACTTGCATCAGCATTTGTATTATTAGTTGTGTTTTTGTTTTCTTCTATTTTTTGAGTATTTTTTGCTACTTCATCATCATTATTCATTTCATCTTTAAAAGTTTTAATACCTTTGCCTAAACCCTTTGCAAGTTCTGGAATTTTTTTTGCTCCAAAAAGCAATACAACAATCAATAAAATAATCAACCAATGACTTGGACTTGACCAACCACCCATTTTATTCTCCTTTATTCCAAATATTTTGAATTTGCCCTAGATTCTGCCCTTTGGTTCTAAATTTA
This sequence comes from Campylobacter sp. US55, assembly GCF_004378955.1. Classification (NCBI taxonomy): domain Bacteria; kingdom Pseudomonadati; phylum Campylobacterota; class Epsilonproteobacteria; order Campylobacterales; family Campylobacteraceae; genus Campylobacter; species Campylobacter sp. US55. Next base: position 130,147 of record NZ_RYYF01000001.1, on the reverse strand, counting down.
TGGGCGATTAAAATCGCTCGCAATGCTTCATAACTTTGCTTTAACTCATCGTTAATGATAAGATAATCATACTCGCTAAGCTCTTTCATTTCACCACTAGCGTTTTGTAATCTTTTTTCTAGTTGTATTATTGTATCAGTATTTCGCTTAATAAGTCTTTTTTTTAACTCATCTTTATTTTTTGTAGTAATAAAAACAGAAATAATTTTATCAGCCATTTTTTGTCTGGCTATTTTAAATCCTTGCACATCAATATCAAAAACAACTATTTTTCCATTATCTAAAGCATCTTGAGTGTGCTTTAAAGAAGTGCCATAAAAATTTTCATGCACCTTAGCCCATTCTAAAAAATGATCACCATCTATACCTTTTTGAAATTCTTCATGGGATATAAAATGATAATGTATTCCATTTTTTTCACCCTCTCTTGGTTTGCGAGTTGTTGAAGAAATAGAAAAATAAAGCTCATCTTCAAATTCATCAAAAAGTTTTTTTAAAAGAGTTGATTTTCCAGCTCCACTAGGACCTGAAATCAACAAAATAAAACCTTGCAATTTTAATCCTCTTTAAAACTAATGTTTATATTTATGTTCATATTTATACCCTTAAGAGCAGCTTTTAAGGTATCATCCTTAATACTTGAAGTGATCGCTCCTACTATGCTTTGGCTAAGCTCATTGACTATCTCTTCACTATTATCATCTTTAGTTGCATTACTTACTATAGGCTCTTCATTTTTTTCTACAATTTCCTCTCCAAGAGCTTCTTGTATATCACTTTCTTTCAATGCATCAAAATCACTTATATTTAAATTTGGCACAACCACTTCCTCTTCATTTGTTCCTAATTCTTTATCGTCTAAAATTGGCTCATCTTTAAAATCTTCTAAAACCTTGCTACTATTATCACTATCAATACCATAATCAAGCTCATCAAGTTGAGCTAGTTCTTCTTTAATCTGATCTTGAGTGCTCAAATTTGAAATAAAATCATCCATTTCATCTTGAACATCTTCTTCCACAACAGGAGCAAACTCCTCTAAAATTTCCTCTGATTCTTCATTATCTTTTGCTTGACCTAAAAATTCAGCATCCTCAGGAAGATCATCAAAATCCATTTCTTTTTCTTGCTCTTCGACCACAGGAAGATCATCAAAGTCGCTTATATTAGCTTGTAATTCTTTGTTATCTTCTAAATCTTCATCATTTTTATCATCTAGCTCATCTAAACTAGGCTCAGTATCCAAAGCTGTATGTTCTTGGCTTAAGTCTTCTTTTTCGTTTTTGCTATCTTCTAAAGTTAAATCTAAATCAGTTTGAATGTCTTCTTGAGTCTGTTCTTTAGTTGTTTCTTGTTCTAAATTTTCATCTTCTAAATTTTGAGTTTCTAAAATTTTGTTTGCATTATCATCTTGAGATTCACTAAGCTCTTCTTGCATTTCTAATGCATTTGTTTTAGAATCGTCTAATAATTCTTGCTTTTTTATTTCTTCATTTTTATCATCTTCTTTGATTTCTAAATCTTCATCATTTTTATCATCTAGCTCATCTAAACTAGGCTCAGTATCCAAAGCTGTATGTTCTTGGCTTAAGTCTTCTTTTTCGTTTTTGCTATCTTCTAAAGTTAAATCTAAATCAGTTTGAATGTCTTCTTGAGTCTGTTCTTTAGTTGTTTCTTGTTCTAAATTTTCATCTTCTAAATTTTGAGTTTCTAAAATTTTGTTTGCATTATCATTTTGAGCATCATCATCAAAACTCAAATCTTTTATTCCCTCTGAATTTATATCTAAAGAATTTTCATCAGGCAAATCATCCAAATTTAAATTATCTAAATCCAAGCTTATATCAGCATAAGGATTTTCATCATTACTTAATATTGGCAAATCAATAGATGTATGTTTGTTTGTATCTTTATTATTAAGTAAATTTAAAAAATCTGTAGGTAAAAAAGGTTTTTGTAAAATTTGTGCATCTATATCTACATTTTGATTTCGCGGGGCTAAAAAAATCAATCTATCGCATTTTTCTTTAAGAATTTTTAAAGGTGCTGGAGTATCACTATCTACAACGATCACATCATAATTACCCAAATTTTCACTATAAGCATTAAGTTCTTCAAAATCATAAGACATTTTTTTAGCACTAAGGCTTACAAGTCTTGAAACTACAGGGTTTTCATTTAAAAGTAAAATTTTCATCACTTTAATCCTTGAAAAATAATCACTATTTTACGATAATTTCATTTATCCTTTCCTTAGGAGAAAAAAAGAGTTTGCATATGAGTAAAAAGTTCTAAAATTAAATTTTTAAAATATTGCATCATAACTAGTAAAATAGCAATCAAAACTACAAAGCCTAAAGCTATCTTTATAGGATAACCAATAACTAAAAGATTAAATTGTGGCATTGTTTTCATCAAAAGTCCAAAAATAACATCGGCTAAAAGTGAAATTCCAAGTATAGGAAAGCTCATAGTAAAACCTATGATGAAAATATTAAACATACCCATATTTAAATAATGCATTAAATTCTCATGCGGATAAAATCCACCTAAACTAATATAACCTAAAGAATGACTTAAAAACAAAAGCATTAAATGATGACCATCAAAAGCAAGAAAAAACATCAAAGCAAGCAAATTTAAAATTTGTGCCGTAATAGGCATACTCGTTCCAGAACTTGGATCTAATATACTTGCCATAGTAAATCCCATAGTAAAAGCAATCTGCTCGCCTGCCATCATAATAATAGCAAAAATAATTTGAAGCATTAATCCTGCTATCATTCCAAAAATCACTTCACTAATAAGCTGTAAAACAAAAAAACTATCTAAATGCAAAGATTCTAATCTAGCCAAAGGATATAAATACATAGTCAAAAATAAAACTATAGTACTTTTTATCACCATAGGAATAGAATTATGTGAAAAAAAAGGAAAAAAAACTATAAGACCACTCATTCTAGCAAGAAGCAACATAAAAGTTACAACATTTTTGTCACCTAAATAATTAACAAATTCCATTGGCGTTTATAGTATAAGTTTTATCACAAAAACTTGCGAGCTTACTATCGTGAGTTACAAAAAATAAAGCTGCATCATTTTCTTTAACATAGGAAATTAAAAGTTCGATAACATTTTTAGCATTATCAAAATCCAAATTTCCAGTTGCTTCATCAGCAAAAATAATCTTTGGTTTTTTACAAAGCACACGTGCGATACTCACACGCTGTTGTTGTCCGCCGCTAAGCTTTCCTATTTTTTGATGTAAAAGCGTATCAATACCTAACCTTTTTAAAATTTTCTCATCTAAATCTTGACCCGATAAAACACTAGCAAGTTCGATATTTTCTAAAGCTGAAAAACCTTTAAAAAGATAATGTGTCTGAAAAATAATACCAAAATCATAACGGCGAATTTTTAATCTTTCGTTTTCATCTATCTGATAAAGACTAGAACCTTTAAAAAAAACTTCACCTTTTTTTGGAATCAATAAAGAAGAAAGTATATGCAAAAGAGTAGATTTACCACAACCGCTACTCCCTTGAATAGCAATGCAATCTTTGGTATTTAAAGTAAGATTTAAACCCTCAAAAAGCGGATAATCAAAACTATGGCTTAAATTTTCCGCTCTTAAGAGTTCCATTTTTAACCGTTTTTAAAGTTGTGCAGCAACTTCAGCCGCAAAATCTTCAGTTTTCTTTTCTAAACCTTCGCCAACTTCAAAGCAAATAAATTCAACAATGTTAATTTTTCCGCCAAATTCTTTTTCTTTTTCAGCGATCACTTGTTCTACAGTTTTTTTATCATCCATTACATAAAACTGACCCATTAAAGTAAGTTTGCTATCGAGTTGGGAATTATCAGCTATAAAACTATTCATTTTGCCCGGGATAATATTGTCCCAAATTTTTTCAGGTTTACCTTGAGCTTTAAGCTCTTCTTTGATTTTTTCTTCAGCTTCTTTTAAAATTGCATCGCTTAATTGTTTACGACTTGCAAATTGAGGAATTTTATGTTCAGGTTTATTTGGATCTTTAAGTCTGCGTCTTTCTTCATTTTCTTTTTCAAGTTCAGCAACCAAAGCTTTGTATTCATTTTCAACAAAAGTCATATCCAAATCTTCATAACTTAAATAACTTGGTCTCATTGCTGCAATATGCATACAAATTTGTCTTAATAAATCTCTTGATTTTGAAGCTACTTCAGCACTATCACAAGCTGCAGCGATCACAACACCAACACGGCCATTTGTATGAATATAACCATTTACAACGCCGTTAGCACCTGCTTTTAAAGTTGCAAATCTTCTTACAACTAAGTTTTCTCCTATAGTTGCAATTTGACTTTTTAAATATTCTTCAAATTTTACGCCATTGATTGTGCTTGAATGAAGTTCTTCCACACTTTGCAAGCTATTGCTTTGAATATGAGCTGTAGTATCTTTTGTTAAGGCGATAAACTGATCATTTTTTGCCACAAAATCTGTTTCGGAATTAATCTCACTTACAGTTGCGCTTGTAAAATCATCGCTTACTTTTACACTTACTAAACCTTCTGCAGCAAGTCTATCTGCTTTTTTAGCAGCCTTGCCTAAACCTTTTTCTCTTAAAAGTTGCACTGCTTTATCAAAATCTCCATTAGTTTCACTCAAAGCATTTTTACAATCCATCATCCCCGCACCTGTACTTTCGCGGAGTTCTTTTACCATTGCAGCAGTGATTTCAGCCATTATTCTTGCTCCTCACCGAAGTCTTCTTCGCTCATCGCTTCATCTAAAACTTCTTTTTTCTCTTCATCAGTGATTTCTTTTTCTTCATTTGGTAAAGCTTCACCATCTTGTTCTCTTAAAGCTTTTCCCTCATTAATCGCTTCAGCCATTTCTTGACAGAAAAGTTGCACTGAACGAATTGCATCATCATTTCCTGGAATAGGATAAGCTACCAAATCAGGATCGCAGTTTGTATCTAGTGGAGCTACAACAGGAATTCTTAATCTATTTGCTTCTTGAACAGCAATTTTTTCTTTTACTGTGTCAACAACAAAAATCATATCAGGTTGAGTTTTCATATAACGAATTCCACCTAAATAAGCTAATAATTTTTCTTTTTTTCTTGTAAGCATTAAAGCTTCTTTTTTAGTTAAAAGCTTAATACTTCCATCTTCTTCCATTTTTTCAATTACTTCTAATTTTCTAATTGATTGGCGAATAGTACCAAAATTTGTCATCATACCGCCAAGCCATCTATGATTTACATAAGGCATACCGCATTTTTCAGCGTATTCTTTAATCGCTCCACCTGCTTGTTTTTTTGTTCCAACAAAAAGTATAGTTTTTCCTTCAGCAGCAGCGTCACGAACAATACTATAGGTATATCTAAAATATCTTAAAGTTTTTTGTAAATCAATTACATAAATACCTTTTCTCTCGCCAAAAATGAATTTTTTCATCTTTGGATTCCAGCGTCTTGTTTGATGTCCAAAATGCACACCACATTCTAATAAATCTCTCATACTAACCATGAGTTTCTCCTTATAAATTTAGCTTTATTCCTCCACATCCCTTAATTTACACAAGCTAAAAAGGATTGATGTGTGTGAAATGAAGCTAGGATTCTATCAAATTTAAGTTTAGTTTTTACTTATATATGTATTCTTTAGTGAGACTTAAATTATTATTAATTTCCTTTGTGATTAAAAATTGGAACAAATCCACGCTTCCAACACGAAAAGCAGAGGCGCAAGAACGAAGGTATAAATCCCACATTCTTATAAATTCTTCATCATATTTTTCCCTTACCTTGTCCAATACTTTATTAAAATTTTCATCCCATAAATCTAAAGTTTTTGCATAGTGCATTCTTAAACTTTCTGCTAAAAGAAGATGAAAATCCCACTCACTCATAGCGCTTACAACCTCTCTTAAAGAAGGTAAATACCCTCCTGGAAAAATATATTTATCTATCCAAGCATTTGTTTTTCCTTCAAACATGGCTAAAATAGAATGTAAAAGCATAGAACCTCCAGGTTTTAAAACTTGTTTTACTTTCATAAAATAAAGTCCTAAATTCTCTTTGCCTACATGTTCAAACATACCTACCGAAACAACTTTATCAAAATAATTTTCAAATTCTAAATCTTGATAATTTTGAAGTCTTATTTCTATTTTATCTTCAAGATCAAGTTCTTTTACTCTTTCCTTGGCTTTTTTACACTGCTCCTCTGAAATAGTAATTCCAACAACCTTAACTCCATACTTTTGAGCCGCCATAATAGAAAGCCAACCCCAGCCACAACCTATATCTAAAAGCTTTTCTCCTTCTTTTAAATCAAGTTTTTTAAGAGTATGTTCTATTTTGTTAATTTGAGCTTCATAAAGAGTGTTGTTAGGCTCTTTAAAATAAGCACAAGAATAGCTCATAGTATCATCAAGCCAAAGCTTATAAAAATCATTACCTATATCATAATGACTTTTAATATTTTTACTTTCTTGCTTTTGAGTTATTTTACTCAATACATCTTTTTTGGTTTTAAAAAATTGCTGATTAGAAAAATAATACAATACCCTAGCCATTTCATCATAATCACCATCTATGTCAAGTTTTGCCTGCATATAATGTCTTGCAAAAACCAAACTTGTATCGCCAAACAACTCCAAAAAAGGAATTTTTTCTTTAAAAATTAAAGAAAATTTAGCAGGTTTGTTTCCGATAAGAAATTCTTCTTTATCCCAAAAAACAACTCTAAAATCCCCATAATTCCATTTTTTTAAAATAGATTTGATTAAAGTTTTTTCTAACATAAAATACTCCTAAATTCTAAAATAATTATATTTTAGAGTATCTCTCTTTAAATGTTAAAAGTTAATAAAAATGAAGAAAAAATAAGATTTTTGCCATTATCATTAAATAATGGCAAAAAATGTAATATTAATGTAATTTAGACCAAACAGAACGCTTCCAACCTATAGCAAAAATACTTAAAATTACAAAGAATACCATTACATAAATTCCTGTAGTTTTTCTTTCTTCTTTTTTGCTATCACCCACTTGATCAATATAAGATACAACCTTAGCCTGTGCAGCTTCTGTTAAACCTACTCTTGGCATAGCCGTTCCTGGAAGAAGTTTTTGAGTATTATTAATAAAATCATGTAAATATTGCTCACCACGAGATCTTATCATCATAGAAAGATCAGGCGGAACAGAACCTAAATAAGTTTTTAAATCATTTTGATTTGATGGAGTAAAAAAGCTATCATATTTCATATCATGACAACGTCCGCAAGCCTCAATAAAAGTTGCTTTATCTTTAGCAAATTTTATATCTTTTTCTATTAAAGCAGCTTTTTGAGCACTATTTTCCATTTTAGCATATTTTGCCTCAACATCTTTCTTAATAGCAGCATCTTCATTGGCTTCAAATTTAACACTCACATCTTTAAGATAAGCAATTACATTGGCTATATTTGCATTTGTAGCTTCTTCACTTTCTCCTGAAGTATCTTTATTGTAAGCTGTCATAATAAAAGCATCGCCAAATTTATGATCTACTTTTAAAGCAAGCGCAGGATGCATGATCAAAGCTGCTAAAAATTTTTCATCAAAAATAGCACCAGCTGCACTAAGATCAGGTGGTATTACCCCCATAGAAGAATCAGTAATATTAGCTGCTATTCCATCTTCTTTTACACCATGACATGCAAAACAGTTATTTTCAAAAAATTCTTTACCTTTTTTTGCATCACCCTTAGCAAAATCGATCTTTGCAACATCTGCCCAAAGTATTTCAACCTTGTTTAATTCTTCTTTTGCTTTTTCAAGTTCTTTGTTTGCACTCTCTATTCTTTTAGCGTCTCCTGAAGCTTGTGCATCTTTTAGAGCTAATTCTTTAGCTTCAACTATACCTTTTGCAAAAGTAGTATCTTCTACAGCAAAATCAAAATTTGCAGGAGCAACATGAGGTTTCATTACTGAATGAGCATAAGGCTCTACCCCCCAATATACAAGTGCAGTAAAAACTACTACAACTAAAAATATTTTTATTTCTCTCATTGTTTAGCTCCTTTTCTCTCCATGATAGTAATAACCGGTAAAACTACAATAAGTAAAAGTAAAAATACTACAGAAGCATAAAATCCTACCCAAGCATTTACACCTGTTGGAGGTAATTTTCCATAAACTGTTAAAACAATTAAATCGATAAGCAATATCCAAAACCAAATGAAAAATAAAGGTCTTTCATGAGCCGGTTTTACAACATCACTTCTATCAAGCCAAGGAAGTAAAAAGAAAATCACTTGAGCAATACCAAATGCAGCCAAACCTATATCAAAAGCTTTAATACCTGCAATATCAAAGAAAAATCCTCTTAAAACTTCATAACTCCATAAGAAATACCACTCAGGATAAATATGAGCTGGTGTTTTAAGCGCATTAGCTGGATCAAAATTAATTGGATCCATTGCAAAATCAAATTTAAAACAGACCAAATAAAAGAAGAAAATCATAAAAAAGCTTATATACATAAAATCTTTTGATAAAAATCCTGGCCAAAAAGGAATCACTTTAGAACCCTTTGTGTCACCTGCCATGTATTTTTCAGCCTCTAAGTCAAAGTCAAGTTCTTCAGAAATTTCATTATTAACATGAGGAATTCTTAAAGAATAGAAGTGAAATGCTATAATAGCAATGATAACTATAGGAAGCAAGCACACATGAAGCATAAAAAATCTTGTTAAAGTTGGATCAGAAACCGCATAATCCCCACGAATCCAAATCACAAGCTCAGGGCCAATAAATGGTACCCCTCCAAAAAGATTAGTGATTACTTGGGCTGCCCAATAACTCATTTGTCCCCAAGGAAGCATATACCCACTAAAAGCTTCAGCAGAAAATACAACAAACAAAAGCATACCGCTAACCCAAATCATCTCACGACCTTTCTTATAAGAACCGTAATAAATTCCTGTTAGCATATGTATGTATATAATCAAAAATACAACAGAAGCAGCAACGCCATGCATGTGACGCCAAAGCCATCCATAATCCACTTCTTGCATAATAGTCTTATTCACACTATCAAAAGCAAGTGCGGTATCTGGTTTATAATACATTACAAGTAAAAGTCCTGTAACAAAAAGCACTGCAAAAAGAGTGGTTAAAATAACCCCCATTGCCCAAAGAAAGTTAATTTGCTTTGGTATCCAATACTTTACCATTAAAACATCAAGCAGTTTATGTACTGCAAGTCTTTGATCAAGCCAATCTACAAGGCCATTAGCTTTTCTAATTTGTGCCATCTTAAGCCTCCGCTATCATTTTTTTATATTCAGGACCCTCTTCACCTAAAACAAGTTTGGTTCCATCAATTTTAAAAGGAGGAATTTCAAGAGGCTTTGGAGGAGGTCCAAAGACATTTTTTCCACTTGTGTCAAATTCTCCACCATGACAGGCACATTTAAACAATTGCTCACTTGGTTGGTAAGCAGGTATACAACCCAAATGCGTACAAAGTCCTATAACCACAGTATAAGCTGCGTTATTTACCACAACATCACGTTTTTCATCTTTTGGCATACTCGCATCTTTTTTTAATATAAAAATAGGCTTTTTACGCCATTCTATAGTTCTAAGCTCTCCATCTTGCATTCCTGATAAATCTACTGTAGTAAAACCTGCAGCTTTGACACTTGGAAGCGGATCCCAAGTTTTTTTCATCGCAACAAGCGAGAAAACACCGCCTACAGCAGCTACGCTTCCAAATGCAAAGCCCATAAAGCTTCGTCTACTCTCAGATGTAGCCATAACTTGTCCTTTCGATTTTATTTTTTAACCAAGTTAAAAGTTTATCGAAATTAAAATAAATTTTTTCTTTGTTTAACAAGTTTTGATATTTAGACAATAAGAGCAAAAAGAGAAAAAACAAGCACAGGTAAAGTTATCAAAAAGCCAAATTTACAATATTGCCAAAAAGAAATATTAATGCCTTTTCTAGCCAAAACTCCAAGCCAAAGCAAAGTTGCCAAAGAACCTATTGGCGTAAGTTTTGGGCCTATATTTACTCCTAAAAGATGAGCATAAATCATCAAAGAATCAAAAGAAAAACTTTCAAAATATTCTTTTAATACCAAATCTCCAATTAAAACCATAGGCAAATTATTAAACACAGAAGATTCAAAAGCCGAAATCAAAGCCACGCCAAAAATTCCACTCTTATCTTGCATGAAAAAAGCATAGCTTTTAACCAAAATTTCACTCACACCTATTTTATGTAAAGCAAAAACCACCATATAAAGCCCAAAACTAAAAAACAAAACTCCATAAGGTGCTTCAAAAAGAATTTTAATACTTTTTTTACCTTGAATTTTTAAAACAATAAGCCAAAAAATTCCTGCCCAAAGCAAAGCAAAAAAACTTATTTTAATATCAAAAATTTCACCTATAAAAAACTGATCACAAAAAAAATAAAAACACTACGCAAAGAAAAAACAATTTCAATGAAATTTGTTCTTTTTTGACTAGTTGAAACTCAAGTTTTTCAGGTAGCACTCTCACATAAAGCACAAAAACTATAGCTATAGTAGAAAGCAAAACAAAAAAATTTGGTAAAAACATATTTTTAGCAAATTCTAAAAATTCTATCTTAAAATAATTTGCTGTGATGATATTGGTTAAATTTGAAATAACCAAAGCGTTTGAACTTACATCACATAAAAAAAGAGACTAAGCAAAAAAGAACTTAAAATATAAGTATGATTTTTACAATCTTTAAAAGTTGAAAATAAAGCTATAATAATAGGTGTAATGATTAAAATCGCTCCATCACCAGCAAAAAATGCAGAAAGAAAAAATACAAAAATCAACAAAAACAACATCAATTTTTTGTGCTGATATAAATTTTTTCTTGATTTTTCTCTCTAGAAAAATGCAAAATTTTATTCGCAATAAAATCAAAAAATCCCAAAGATTCCAAGCTAAAATAAAGGATAATCAACCCAACCAAAGTTAAAGAACTATCCCAAACCAAAGAAAAAACAAAATAAGCGTCTTTAAAATCTACCAATTGAAAAATAAAAACAAAAAAAGCTCCCAAACTAGAAAATACCCAAATAAGTAAATTCCATGGACGCCAAAAAGCAAAATTAAAGTAGATAAAAAAATAAAAAAACAAGCATTTAAGCTTTTTTCTTTTGCATTTTGATATAAATTTGTAAAATGTCTAACGCTGCAGGAGTGATTCCGCTGATTTGACTTGCAGCAAAAATGGTTGGAGGTTTATGAGAATTAAGCTTTTCTACAACCTCATTACTCAAACCGCTTACACTTTTAAAATCAAAATTTTCAGGAATTTTAAGCTCGCTAAGATTTTTCATTTTTTCTACTTGAGCTTTTTGCATACTAATGTAATGATAATACTTTGCCTCATTTAAAATCTCTCTTAAAGAGTAATGATCCATAGTTTCAAACATAGGGTCAAGTTTTTTTAATTTTTCTATATCAAAACTTGATCTTGCAACAATTTTTTGAAGATTGACTATAGAGGAAATTTTATGTTCTCCCAAACTCTCTAAAAAAGCATTATTTTGGTTGTTAGGCGTAAATTCTTTAGAAAGTAAAAATTCAAGTCCTTTTTGAAGATTGTTTGCAATATTTTGTATATAAGTAAAATCTTGCTCACTTAAAAGCCCTAAATCATAGCCATATTTTCCAAGCCTAAGTATAGCATTTTCTTCCCTTAAAAGCAGTCTAAATTCCGCTCTTGAAGTAAACATTCTATAAGGTTCTTTTGTACCTTTTACTACTAAATCATCAATTAAAACTCCTATATAAGCTTCATCACGCCTTAAAATCAAAGGCTCTTTCATATCTATGCTTAAACTTGCATTAATTCCTGCCATAAAGCCTTGTGCTGCAGCCTCTTCATAACCTGTAGTTCCATTAATCTGTCCTGCACAATAAAGATTTTTAATCTTTTTAAGTTCTAAAGTATGCTTAAGTTCAGTTGGCTCTATATAATCGTATTCTATAGCATAACCAAAACGGGTTATTTTAGCATTTTCAAAACCCTTTACAGAACGCAGCATTTGAGTTTGTACCTCATAAGGCAAAGAAGTAGAAAAACCATTGATATAATACTCCGTCGCATCGATAGTTTGAGGTTCTATAAAAAGATGATGACTTTCTTTGTCGCTAAAACGATTGATTTTATCTTCTATAGAAGGGCAATATCTTGGCCCAACACCTTCAATCTGACCTGTAAAAAGTGGGGCACGATAAAAATTATTCTTAATAATCTCATGTGTAGTTGTATTAGTGCGTGCGATATAACAAGGAAGTTGAACGGGATTAAAATTTCTTGAACGAAAGCTAAAAGCTTTAGGATTTACATCGCCATCTTGGACTTCAAGTACGCTAAAATCAATGCTTTTTGCATCCACTCTTGGGCAAGTTCCTGTTTTTAAACGCCCCATTTTTAAACCCAAAGTTTGTAGATAATTTCCTAAATTTACTGAAGCAAGCTCCCCTACCCTTCCTGCTTGAAGTTTATTTTCACCTACATGAATGAGTCCATTTAAAAAAGTCCCTGTTGTAAGTATCACTTTTTTGGCAAAATATGTATTTTCTAAATTTGTTTTTACGCCTTTAACTTCATCATTTTCTACGATTAAAGCATTCGCTTGTTCTTGAGAAATTTCTAAATTTGGAAGTTTTAAAAGTTTATTACGCGCAATGATACGGTATTTATCCATATCAATTTGTGCTCTACTTCCTTGAACGGCTACACCCTTACTTTCATTTAAAATGCGAAATTGTATTCCCGCTTCATCGGTGATTTTACCCATAAGACCACCCATGGCATCAAGTTCTTTTACCAAATGCCCTTTAGCAAGTCCGCCTATAGCTGGGTTGCAACTTGCTGCTCCTATTTGCTCAATCAATGTAGTTAAAAGTAAGGTTTTTTTACCTATTCTAGCAGCAGCAGCACTTGCTTCAACACCCGCATGTCCGCCACCTATAACAATGACATCAAACATATTTTGCCTTGAAAAATGTGAATTTTTAAAAGAAAGATTATATAATATTTAGACTTAAAACAAACTCGTTTTAAGTCTAACAAAAATTTATTTAGCTTCTTGAAGAGAGAAGATTAGCTCATTATAAGTTTTATCTGCATCTTTGCAGAAATTTTTAAGCATCTCAACACCCTTATTTAAGCCTTGTTGCTGTTCTACTCTTAAAAGATCACTATAAAGGCTTTCTATTGTAGAAATAGCGCTTTTATTTGGCATACGACGAACGGAATAATAGCCTATGATATTATTATTAATGTCTATTGATGGGGTTACATTTGCAAAAACCCAGTAGTAATTGTTATCTTTGGTTTTGTTTTTTACGTAAGCAAAAATTTCTTTGCCTTCTTTCATATAATCCCATAAATATTTAAAAACAGTTTTTGGCATCTCTTCATGTCTTACTATGTTATGAGGTTTATTTAAAACTTCACCCATAGTATAACCTGCATACTTTAAAAAATCATCATTTGCATAAACTATTTTACCTTTTAAATCCGTTTTAGAAGTAATTAAACTATCTTCTTGTAAAAAAATTTCTCTTGACATTTTCTCAACCCTCTTAATTTATATTTTTAATTTTGCTAAGATTTCAGCACTTCTTTGCTCTAGTGATTTAATATCATTTACAATCGCATCGTAAGCTTTTTGATCGATATAATCTTGACTTGATTCTTCTATTGCTTTTTTAGCATTATCTTTTATAAATTCTTTAGCTAAATTTAACTCAGTTTCAGAACTAAGCTCATTAATAACACCTTGAGCTCTCTCATCTTGACAAAGATTAGAAATTGGATCTACACTTTCAAGATTAAAATTTTGAGCCCCATTTAAATTTAAATATATATTTGATTTATAAAGAATATGATCGATTTTAACCACAGATAAGATCAATCTCTTTGCAAAGGATTCAAAATTAACACCAAGGGCACTACTATTTTCTTCTAGACGTTTAAAAGCTTGAGAAAATTTATTAATTCTTTCTTCAGATTCACTAACAATGTTAAAAACTTGCTCACTGCCACTTTGGATATTTACAAAATCCTGTTGCATAGTTTGAATTGCAATAGAAATTTCGCTTGTAGATCTTTGAGTTCTTTCTGCTAACTTTCTAACTTCATCAGCCACAACCGCAAAGCCCCTACCATGCTCTCCTGCACGTGCAGCTTCAATAGCAGCATTTAAAGCTAGAAGATTAGTTTGATCAGCTATATCGCGTATAACCTCAACAACTGAAGTGATATTTTGGGAATTAGCCACAAAAGTTTGGACTGTTTCCTTGCTCGAATTTACAACATCCATTAAAGAACCCATAGCACTTTGTAAAGAATCCACCTCTGAGCCATTTTCTGTAGCTGTATGAGTAATAGCATCAACTGTATCGTATACATTTTTCATCATGTTAATATCTTGATTTAATGAGCTAGAAATTTGAGACATATCTTTATTTTGATTTCCAAGACTTAAATCCATTAAAGTTCTTGATAAAGCATTTTTAAAAGTAGATTTTGCTGTCACTTCTATATTTGCTAAAGCTTTATTTATAAATTCGATATTATGAGCAAAAATTCCTTTTAAACCTTCAGGCAAAGCCTTGCGATAAAATTCACCTTTTTGAGAACAAGAAATAGAAGTATTAATTTCCCTTAAGTAAGCTTCTAGCCCATCGATAGTATTGTTAAGATTATCTGCTATTTCGGCTAATTTTTTGCTTTTTGTTTTTGCATAGATAATTCTATTGTTAAAATTACCCTCTTTTAACTCTCTACAAAGAACCAAAAGTTTGTCAATCATTATTTGCTCATCTTTGTGTTGTCTAAACAAATAAATCATCAAAACAGCGATTAAAATAAAAATTATCGCTCCAATATAAATATGAATAAAAATGGCACCTAAAACACCGATAACACTTAAAAAAATAGTTGATAATAATCCATTTTTCACCATAAATTTATCCTTTTTATTAAAAAATTTTAAAGTCATAAATTAAAGTAATACTTTTATAATATATATTACTTTAATTTTTAGGCGGAGATTATACAACAAAAAAAATTAAACATATCTTATTTAGTTATCTTCTTGTAAGTTAAAAACAAGTTCATTATAAGTCATTTTATAAGAACTTACAATATCCATTAAAACTGAAACTCCAGTATTAATGCCTGATTTTTGCTCTTTTTCAAGTAAAATTTTATAAACTTCTTCAATTATAGGAAGAGATTTTCTATTGGGCGCACGACGAACAGAATAGTAGTTGATAATATTTCCATTGGCATCAAATGAAGCGTTTACATTTGCAAAAACCCAGTAAAAACTACCATCCTTAGCTTTATTTTTTACAAATGCAAAAATTTCTTCTCCTTTTTGAATATAATCCCAAAGACATTTAAATACAGTACGTGGCATATCTTCATGTCTTACTATATTATGAGATTTATACAAAAGCTCATCGACTTTATAACCTGCGTATTTTAAAAAGTCATTATTGGCATAAATGATATTCCCCTTAAGATCTGTTTTAGAAGTAATTAAAGCATTTTCAGACAAAACTATTTCTTTCATAATTTAAAATATCCCAAAAAACAAATAAATCAAAAATAGAATTATTACCAATAATAAATAACAAAAAGTAAACTGAATTACAAAATTATAAAATTTTCAAAAATATTTTAAATTTTATAATACAAATAATGAGAATTTTTGTAACATTTATATAAAAAATTGTCGTATCTTATATAAAGGAGTATTTCTAGATTTGTTTTTTTGTTAAAATTTACAATATACATTGTTAAAATTATATTTTATAAAGATCAAAAGGAGTGAATAAACTTGGAAACTTTAAGTCAAACTTTAGCTGAAAGAAAACCGCCTTTATATAAACGTATTATCAAAAGTCTTGGATTTTGGGTGATTATAGGCATTATTGCAGGTATTGCACTTGGCTGTACAGATAAAGGATTAGCCATTGCTAGCAAACCAGGAGTTGATTATTTTATAGGTGCCTTAAAGGTTCTTATAGGCCCTATTATTTTTGTTACTTTGGTTTTGGGCATCATTAGTCTTGAAAGTTTAAAAAAAGTAGGTAGTATTGGTGCTAAAGCGGTTATTTACTTTGAAGTTGTAAGTACTTTAGCGCTTGCTATAGGTATTTTTATGGCAAATGTTATGCAACCGGGTCATGGAATGAATCTTGATCCAAGTCAACTTGATACAAAAAGCGTTCAAAAATACATTTCTCAAACCACAGAAGTAAGTGCAAGCTCTGAGATTATGCATATTTTAAAAGATGCTATGCCTACTGATATTATCACGCCTTTTACAGAAGGAAAAACGATACAAGTTTTAGTTATTGCTATAATTACTGCTTTGATTATTTCTTTAATGAGAATAGAAGACAAACAGGCAATTCAAAGAGTTTTTGAAGTGGTACAAAATTTTGTTTTTAAAATTTTACAAATCATTATGTATTTTAGCCCTATTGCTGCCTTTTCAGCAATGGCTGTACTCATAGCTCAATACGGAATTGGCTCTTTGATCAACTTGGCATATTTACTTTTAGTAATGCTGATTTCATGTCTTGTTTTTATATTTGGAATCTTGGGTCTGATTTGCTATTTTGCAAAAGTAAATATCTTCAAATTTATGAGATTTATCTCAAGAGAAGTATTGATCGTTTTTGCAACCAGTTCAAGCGAGTCTGCACTTGCTCCTTTAATGAGAAAACTAGAAAAAGCAGGACTTTCTAAAGCAACAGTCGGACTTGTTTTACCAACGGGATATAGTTTTAATCTTGATTGTACAAATATTTATCTAGCTATGAGCTTAATCTTTCTAGCACAAGCTTTCAATGTAAATTTAAATTTAGCGCACGAAATCAGTATTTTAATAGTATTAATGATAGCTTCAAAAGGTGCAGTAGGTGTAACTGGATCAGGTTTTATAGTGCTTGGAAGTACGCTTGCAGCTCTAGGAAATATGGAAATTTCAGAAGCAAATGCAACCTTAGCACAAGTTTTACCAGTAGCTGCTATAGGTGTTCTTTTAGGTGTTGACAAATTTATGTCTGAAATGAGGGCGGTTGGAAATCTTTGTGGAAATTCAGTAGCAGCCTTAATCGTTGCCATCTGGGATAAACAAATTGATTGGGAAAAATTCCGCTATGCTATGGATAATCCAGAAAAATTCCATAATGCTGGAATGAACTAATGGGTTCTTTGGAGGAAATCATATCGATTAACCTCCTCTAAAGTATTATTTTTTTTCCTAAATTGTTTTAAAAAACTTTCATTGAAATTAAAACTAAATCCAACTTGAACAACGGTATCATCAATAGTCTCTCTTGCACTATAATCACGACGCAATAAATTTAAACTAAATACACTATAAGGAGAGTAAGATACTTGATAATTAGTTTTATCATTATCCTTACTTATATCAAAAGCAAAAGCGGTATAAGTTGGAATTACAAAACTCATTCCAAGCTGTAAATTTTTTTCTGCTTCATTGGGTATATAATAATTACCATAAGCCTTTATAAATTTACTATAACCAAACTCTGTACCAAAGCTTT
The DNA here is from genome assembly GCF_004378955.1 of Campylobacter sp. US55. Taxonomy (NCBI): domain Bacteria; kingdom Pseudomonadati; phylum Campylobacterota; class Epsilonproteobacteria; order Campylobacterales; family Campylobacteraceae; genus Campylobacter; species Campylobacter sp. US55. The sequence goes on along the minus strand of NZ_RYYF01000001.1, from coordinate 112,508 downwards.
TAGTATCTTTTTGTTCTTTTTGTTTATCAATAAAACCATTAACTCCAAATAAAAAATCATCTTTTTCATAACGATTGATTAAACCCCCTGAGTAATTATAATTATCTTGAGCCACAAAAAGTTCTTTTTGAAAAAGCAAAGAATTATTCTCCCCCTCATAAAGAGAACTTAAATTTTTAACCTGCACATTTTTATTTTGAAAATCTAAATTCCCATCTGTTTTATCTATACCATTATTATTTTCTAAAGTTTTTGAAAGCAAGCTATCAAAAGTGCTTTTAAAATCCACATTCTCTTCTTGAATTTTTGGAGCTTCTTTGGTATTTTTATAATCAAAGTGCTCCCAAGAATTTTGATTATTATTTTTTGCTAAAGCCTCTGTAAGTTCATCGGCATTGAGTAAAGAAAACAATGCTATTATATAAAAAATACCCCTCATTATTCTTATATTCCTTATTATTTCTTGTTTGAGTATTTATTATAAAAAAATAATATAAATAAAAATTCCACAAAGACTAAAAAATAAAATTAGCAAATTTAAAGTAAATAAGTGTATAATTAAAATAAAAAAGGGTTATTAATGCAAAAAGACAACCTCATAGCTTTTGTTATTTTTATTATCAGTACTATCGCATTTGTTATTTGGGGATTTGGTTATATTTCGCAACATCAACTGATTCTTTTTATTCTTGCTTCTATATTTGGCATTTTTATGGCATTTAATATAGGTGGAAATGATGTAGCCAATTCTTTTGGAACAAGCGTTGGTGCAAAAACAGTAACCATTAAACAAGCTTTAATTATAGCAGCTGTTTTTGAGCTAAGCGGGGCAATCTTCGCAGGCGCAGAAGTTACTAAGACCATACGCAGCGGTATTGTTATTTTTCCAAATTCTTTAGATCCTATGCTTTTTGTTATCATTATGCTTGCTGCACTTTTAAGCTCTGGGGTTTGGATTTTTATTGCAACCAAGAAAGGCTTACCTGTATCAACCACACACAGTATAGTTGGTGGGATTGTAGGTGCTAGCATTATGATGGGGCTTTTAAAATTTGATGGGATCCAAACACTCTCTATGGTTAAATGGAGTGAAATTTTAAGAATAGCTATTTCTTGGATAGCTTCTCCTCTTTTAGGGGGTATTGTAGCTTATATTATTTATTCATATATTGATAAGAAAATTTTAAAACCATCAGAAAAACTAAATGATGATTTGAAAAATATCAAAAAAGAAAGAAAAAAATTCAAAGAAGAATACTTTTTAAATTTAAAAACAAAATCCCAAGAAGAACAAATCAAAGAACTTTCCGCTATAGCTTTAGATGAGGAAGAACAAGAAAATAATTTCTATAGAAATAAAATGAAGGAATTTAAGGATCAAGAAAAAGATATAGATATTTACTCTATTTTAAAAACTCATATGCCAATCATTGCTTGTATTGCTGCTGCTATCATTTCGGCAATGTTTTTATTTAAAGGTTTAAATAATGTTAGCACTTTGGATATTTTACAAAACTTTTGGATTATTGGAATTATAGGAACTATAAGTTATGTTGTAACATTTGCTATAGTCAAAATCGTTAAAAAAACAGAACTTAATAAAACTACTGATAGAATTTTCTCATGGTTTCAAATATTTACAGCCTCTAGTTTTGCATTTTCACACGGAGCCAATGATATAGCCAATGCTATAGGTCCTTTTGCAGCGATTTTAGATGTCTTAAAAAACGGCACAATTAACGCGACTTCTCCTGTACCTTTTGCTGCTTTAGCTATGTTTGGAGTTGCTCTAGTTGTAGGACTTTGGTTTTTAGGTAAAGAGGTGATTACTACAGTAGGTTCAAAACTTGCAACCATACGCCCTACTACTGGATTTTCTGCAGAACTTGGTGCAAGCATAGTTATACTCTTAGCTACACAATTTGGAATTCCTGTTAGCTCCACCCATATACTCATAGGTGCTATATTGGGTATAGGAGTGTATAATAAAAACGCAAATTGGATTATGATGAAGCCTATAGGATTGGCTTGGATTATCACTTTACCAGCCGCTGGTATTATGGCAGCACTTGTATTTTTAGGATTTAAACTATCTTTAGGAATTTAAGTAAAGCTTATTTTTCTAAAATATTTTTTCCTTTAATTATATGCATCTTAATCTTTCCAAAAAGTTTATCCTCAGAATAAAGAGAACTTTTTGGAGCAAAAATTTCTTCATTCTCATCAAAAAGAACTAGATTAGCTTCTTTTCCGACTTCTATAACTCCACTATTTAAACCTAAAAATTCACTAGGATTTTTACTTGTAAATTGACAAAGCTCTTGCCAATTTAAAAATCCTTCTTTGATTAAAAAAGTATAACAAAGACTTATAAATTCGCATACGCTATGAATTCCAAAAGCCGCTTCATCAAAAGCTAAATCTTTTAAAGAAATTGATTTTGCACTATGCAAGGAAGTTAAAAAGCTAATCTTTCCTTCTTTTAAAGCCTCTCTTAAAGCCAAAACATCTTCTTTGCTTCTTAAAGGTGGCATAAGTTTCGCAGCCGTATTAAAATCTTCACAAGCACTATCATCTTTGATAAGATGATGAATGCTTACAAGTTTTAAATCCTTTTCATCTAATAATGTTAAAGAATCTTTCAAACTTAAAAGATCAAAAATAACTTTATTTTTATAAAATTTAGCCAATTCTTTCATTTTAGCTATCTGGCTAGTTTCAGCGATTTTACTCATGCCTATAAGCCCTAACTCAAAGCTCATTTCACAATCATTCATCACTCCATTATCATCAAAATCCTTATCATAACAACGCACAAAAATTGGAGAGTCTTTCATAAAAGCATATTGTGAACTTACTTTTAAAGTATTTGCATCTAAAGAACTATCAAGCTCTAAAGCACAAGCACCTTTATTTAAAAGAGTGGCTAAATTTTTAAGCTTGCCATTTGCATCCTTAACCCGTACGCTTGAAAAAATTTGCATCTTTCTTTGGGCTAAATTTTGTAAAAATAAAGCAAAACTTTCTTCATCAAAATCCATACAATCACGCAAAACTATACTAGAAATTCCTCCTTTTAGACACTCATTTTCTAAAAGTTCTAAATTAGCTAAAGAAAATTTATCATTTTTCAAACTCACACACAAATCCACAAAAGATGGAAGTAAAGTCATACCTTTAGCATCTAAAATTTCTTCACCTTGTAAATTAGAACCAATATTGGTAATTTTTCCTTCTTTAATCTCTATATCTTGTAAAGAATCTCCATAAATTTTTGCATTTTTAATTATCATGATTTTTCCTTAATCATTTTGCTTTAATAAATTCTGCGTTGCTTCTTGCACACTTTTACCCTTAAAAATTGCCACTACTTCATTTACAATAGGTGTATAAATTCCTTTCATTTTTGCTAATTTTTCTATAGCATAAGCAGTTTTTACACCTTCTGCTACTTCATTAAGTTCGGCTAAAATACTATCTAATTTTTGATTTTGCGCCAGTTTTAAACCCACTCTATAATTTCTTGATAAAACACTCGTTGCAGTTAAAAACAAATCCCCTGCTCCACTTAACCCTAAAAAAGTTTCTTCTTTAGCACCAAAAAATTTACCAAAACGATGCATTTCTATAAGTCCTCTTGAAATCAGTGCCGCTCTTGCATTATTACCAAGTTTTAACCCATCACTAATTCCACTTGCAATCGCCAAAACATTCTTATAAGCACCACAAATTTCAGCACCACGAACATCATTATCAATATAAGTTTTAATAAAATCAGGGAAAAAACTTGCAAATTTTTTACAAAGCTCTTGATTTATCCCGCTAATCATCAAAGCAGTAGGAAGTTTTTGCATCACTTCAGCAGCAAAAGAAGGACCGCTTAAAACACAAAAATTTTCTTTTGGTACAAAATCTAAAAAAATTTCATCTAAAAATTGACAACTTTGATTTTCTATGCCTTTTGAAGCAATTAAAATTTTTTGCCCCTTGTTGATGAAATTTTCTTTAAGCCAAGCACGCATTCCTTGAGAACTTAAAGCAAAAACAAGATATTCACACTCTAAAGCTTCTTTTACACCAACAAAATCTTCTAAATCACGCTGATGCAAAGAACTGATAAAACAATTGTGATTTTCTTTTAAGGCTAGATGTAAAGCACTGCCCCATTTTCCCGCACCAATAACCGCTATACGCATCAACCAAGCTTTGTTTTTAAAATTTCATTTACTTTTGTAGGATTAAAAGCTCCTTTGCCTTCTTTCATTGTTTGACCCACAAAAAATCCAAAAAGCTTGTCTTTACCACTTTTATACTCTGCAACCTTATCAGTATTTGCATTTAAAATTTGTTCAATCACCGCTTCTATAGCTGAATCATCACTTACTTGCTTAAGTCCTAGCTTTTCTATAGCATCATCAATTTCCACACTAGTATTTTCAAATACAAAAGCCAAAACATCTTTAGCCGCTTTTGCACTGATAGTGCCATCTTCTATGCGTTTAATTAAAACTCCAAGCTTTTGAGCATCTACGGGAGAATTTTCTATAGTCAATTCTCCTTTTAAAAGTCCTATAAGTTCAGTATTTAACCAATTTACGCAAAGCTTAGGATTTAAATTTTGAGAAATAAGACTTTCAAAAAAACGACTCATTTCTAAAGAACTGATTAAAACCTCAGCATCACTTTCTTTTATACCAAGCTCGTCTATAAAGCGTGCTTTCTTCTCATCAGGAAGTTCAGGAATTTTAATATCCAAAAACTCATCTTTTAACAAAACAGGCAATAAATCAGGATCAGGAAAATAGCGATATTCTGCCGCTTCTTCTTTGCCACGCATACTTCTTGTAACTAAATTTGTCGTATCAAAAAGTCTAGTTTCTTGAACTACTTCTTGTTCGTAAGTTCCATCTTCCCAAGCCTCACTTTGTCTTTTTACCTCATATTCTATGGCTTTTTGGATAAAACGAAAAGAATTAAGATTTTTAATCTCTACTCTAGTATAAAGTTTTGTATCGCCCTTAGGCCTTATGCTAACATTTGCATCGCATCTAAAACTTCCTTCTTGCATATTTGCATCTGAAATATCTAAAAAGCGTATAATAGAATGAAGTTTTTTAAGATAAGCTACTGCCTCATCACTACTTCTAAGCTCAGGTTCACTGACAATCTCAAGCAAAGGAGTTCCTGCACGATTTAAATCCACTTTAGAAAAATTACTTTCATGGATATTTTTACCTGCATCTTCTTCCAAGTGCGCTCTTGTAATACCTATGCGTTTATTTTCACCCTTTACATTGATAAAAAGCTCACCCTTTTCTACTATGGGGATATCAAATTGTGAAATTTGATAAGCCTTAGGTAAATCTGGATAAAAATAATTCTTGCGATTAAAAACACTTTTTTTATTAATTGTTGCATTGACAGCTTTTCCAAAAGCTATAGCTTTTTTTACAGCCTCTTCATTTAAAACAGGCAAAGCTCCTGGTAAGGCCAAACAAGTGGGACAAACATTAGTATTTGGAGCTTCTCCAAAAGAAGTTGCACATGAGCAAAAGATTTTTGTTTTTGTATTTAACTGAGTATGAACTTCAAGACCTATAACTACTTCAAACATAAAATTTCCTTGAATTTTTAAATGTTTTATTTTATCTTTTTTTCTTTTAGAAAGGCTTTAAATATTAATTTTAAATGCTATAATCCTTAGGCAATTTATATTTAAGGAGTTAAAATGCCATTATTAGACAGCTTTAAAGTTGACCATACTAAAATGCCAGCTCCTGCTGTGCGTTTAGCTAAAGTTATGAAAACACCTAAGGGTGATGATATTAGTGTATTTGATTTGCGTTTTTGCATACCAAATAAAGACATTATGAGCGAAAAAGGCACTCATACCTTAGAACATTTATTTGCAGGATTTATGAGAGATCATTTAAATTCAAATTCAGTTGAAATTATTGATATTTCACCTATGGGTTGTCGCACGGGTTTTTATATGAGTTTAATTGGAACACCTGATGAGAAAAGTATTGCAAAAGCTTGGGAAGAAGCTATGAAAGATGTTTTAAGCGTAAGCGATCAAAGCAAAATTCCTGAACTTAATATCTATCAATGCGGAACTTGCGCAATGCATTCTTTAGATGAAGCCAAACAAATTGCCCAAAAAGTTTTAAATCTAGGTATTAGCATAATGAATAACAAAGAATTAAAACTCGAGAATGCTTAAAAAGAATCTTTATTTTTTAAACGATTAAGCTTTAATTAATATATTTTTATATATGATTTTGAAATTTTATTATTTTAAAAGGAGAAAAAATGAAACTGATGTGCGAGATGTGTAGTATCTAGTGCGTCCTTTGGCTTAACATTATGTTTCCAAAGGTCCAAAAAGTGGATAAGGAGATATAATGTGTAAGAAAGTCAAAAAAGTTTATTTTTTCAAAATACTCATTTAAAATCTTAACTTACAAAAATTTCTCTAATAAAATTTAATTCAAAATATCTTCTTATCCTTAATTTAATTTAAGGAGCAAAAATGAATTTACCTATACTTGATTTACAAGCTTATGAAAAAGATAAAAGCACTTTTCTTAAAAATTTAAGAGAAATTGCTTCTAAAATAGGTTTTTTTTATCTTATCAATACTGGTATAGATAAAAATTTAAACGAGAAATTATTCAAACTTGGCAAAGAATTTTTTAATCTTTCTAGAAGTTCGAAAGAGCTTATTTCTATGGTACATTCTCCTCAATTTAGAGGTTATACTAGCGAAGGTTTTGAATACACAGCAGGATCTAAGGATTATAGAGAACAACTGGATATAGGCACAGAAAGAGATGCTTTAAACTGGAATTTAAACTCACCCTTATGGCAAAGACTAGAAGGTCCTAATCTTTGGCCTAGTGAAATTCCAGAACTTAAAAAAACTTTCTTAACTTGGCACAAACAAACCAAAAAAGCTTGTTTAAAGCTTTTAAAAGCCTTCGCTCAAGCTCTTGATCTACCTAGCAATGCTTTTGATAAACTTTATGGAGAAAATTCTTACGAACATTGTAAAATCATACATTATCCAAAAAGCTCAAAAAATATCACTCAAGGCGTAGGTTCACATAAAGATGGTGGGCTTATCACTTTTGTTTTTCAAGAAAAACAAAGCGGACTTGAAGCTTTTATAGATGGTAAATGGCTTAGTATACCCCCACTTGAAAATAGCGTTGTAGTTAATATAGGAGAATTTTTAGAACTAGCTACCAATGGCTATTTAAAAGCTACTATTCACCGCGTGAATTTAAGCCCAAAAGAACGCTTTAGCATAGCTTATTTTCTTGGAGTGCAACTTGATAAGGATATACCTATTTTTAAGTTAAATCCAGAGCTTGTTAAAGAAAGCAAAGGTGTGGATACTGATCCTAAAAATCCACTTTTAAGAAATGTTGCAAGTAATTATTTTAAAAGAATGATACGCTCTCATCCTGATGTAGCAAGCATTTATCATAGTGACTTGATAGAAAAATTTAGTTTTGCGTAAAGGAGAAAAAATGACTTTATTTACTAAAGCTTTTTGCGTCGCTACTCTTTTTACCGGTTTTGCATGGGCAAATGAAGAACTTAAAGTTGGCTCTTCTATAACACCTCATGCAGATATTTTAAGATTTATAAAATCAGCACTTCAAAAACAAGGTTATGATTTAAAAATTTATAAATTCAATGATGGAGTAATCCCTAATGTAATGGTTGAAAATGGTGAGTTAGATGCTAATTATTTTCAGCATGAACCCTATTTAAAAGAATTCAATCAAAGACAAGGCACCCATCTTGTAAAAGTTGCCAGTATCCATATAGAACCTATGGCAGTGTATTCTAAAAAACATAAAAAATTTAACCCCAAGGAAGGACAAAGCATTTCTATACCCAATAATCCTACAAATGAAAGCCGTGCTTTACGCATTGTAGCAAGCAAAGGACTTATAGAAGTTAAAGATAATGAGCTCATCACTCCTTTAGATATCACTAAAAATCCTAAGAAGCTTAAATTCGTAGAGTTAAAAGACGCTCAACTTACAAGGAGTTTAGATGATGTAGATTATTCTCTTATTAATAGCAATTTTGCTATTTTAGCAGGTTTAAACCCTGTAAAAGATGGGCTTTATACAGAAAGTAAATATAGTGAATATAGCAATATCATCGCTGTTAAAGAAGGTAATGAAAACCTTCCTAAAATCAAAGCCCTAGTAAAGGCCTTGCAAAGCGATGAAGTTAAAAAATTTATAGAAGAAAAATATCAGGGCGCTTTAATCCCTACATTTTAAGGAGAATAAATATGAAAAATTCAATCATTTCTTACCCAAGAATAGGTGTAAATAGAGAATTAAAATTTGCTATTGAAAAATACTTTAAAAACCAAAGTTCAAAAGAGGAGCTTTTAAAAAGTGCTAAGGATTTAAGGATTAGACACTGGCAAGAAATTCAAAAAGCTGGCATTGATTTTATCCCTAGTAATGATTTTTCACTTTATGATAATGTCTTAGATACGGCTGTGCTTTTTAACATTGTTCATATAAAGTATAAAAATTTAAATTTAGATGCTTTAGATGAATACTTTGCTCAAAGTCGAGGTTATCAAGGAGAAAATGGAGATGTTACAGCCTTAGCAATGAAAAAATGGTTCAATACAAATTATCATTATTTGGTGCCTGAGTGCGATAATGCTGATATTATAGCTTTAACAGGGGATAAAATTTTTAAAGAATATCTCGAAGCTAAAGAGCTTGGCATAGAAAGCAAGCCTGTTTTAATAGGCATTTTCACACTTTTTAAACTCATTGCCTTTAAAGATGAAAAAACTCAAAAACTCGCCAAAGAAAAGCTTTTAAACGCTTATATAGAGCTTTTTGATAAACTAAATGAACTTAAAGTGACATGGCTTGAACTTGATGAGCCTTATTTGGTTTATGATTTAAGCAAGGAAGATATCGCTTTGTTCGAAGAATTTTACCAAGAACTTTTAAATCACAAAAAAAATCTTAAAATTTTACTTCAAAGCTATTTTGGAGACTTAAGAGATATTTATCCTAAACTTTTAGAAAGCAAATTTGATGCTTTAGGGCTTGATTTTATCGAAGGTAAACAAAGCTTAGCCTTAGTTCAAAAATACGGCTTTGCTAAAGATAAAATCCTTTTTGCAGGTCTTATTAACGGCAAAAATATCTATGCTAATGATTATGCTAAAAGCCTAAAGCTTGTTAAAGAGCTTCAAAAATATACACAAAATATCATCTTAAACACCTCTTGTTCGCTTTTACATGTGCCTTATAGCACTGAATTTGAAAGCAAATTAGATTCAAGCTATCTTAAACTTTTTGCCTTTGCTAAAGAAAAACTTCAAGAACTTAAAGATTTAAAAGAAATTCTAAATTCTAGCGAAGAAAATCCGCTCTTTAGAGCCAATCAAGAGCTTTTTAAAAATATCCCAGAGCGTTTAGATGAAAAAGTCAAAGCAAGGCTTAAGGCTTTAAAAAAAGAAGATTTTACCAGAACGCCTAGTTTTAAAGAACGCGCCTTAATCCAAAAAGAATTTTTAAAACTCCCTCTTTTACCAACCACAACCATAGGTTCCTTTCCTCAAAGTGCCGATGTAAGATCTAATCGCCTTGCCTTTAAGCAAGAAAAAATTTCAGCTCAAAACTACACTGAATTTAACCAACAAAAAATCAAAGAATGCATACAAATTCAAGAAGAAATAGGACTTGATGTTTTAGTGCATGGAGAATTTGAAAGAAATGATATGGTGGAGTATTTTGGAGAGAATTTAAAGGGCTTTTTATTTACTCAAAATGGTTGGGTGCAAAGCTATGGCACAAGGTGCGTTAAACCTCCTGTGATTTGGGGTGATGTATCACGCACAAAGCCTATTACCCTAGCTTGGTCTAAATTTGCACAAAGTTTAAGTCAAAAAATCGTAAAAGGTATGCTAACTGGACCTGTAACCATACTTAATTGGTCCTTTCCAAGAGAAGACATCAGCCTAAAAGAAAGTACTGAGCAAATTGCCTTAGCTATAAGAGATGAAGTGTTAGATCTTGAAAATGCAGGTATAAAAATCATACAAATTGATGAAGCCGCTTTGCGTGAAAAACTGCCTTTAAGAAAAAGCGATTGGCATAGCGAGTATTTAGATTGGGCTATTCCTGCTTTTAATCTTGTGCATAGTGGGGTAAAAGCTAAAACTCAAATTCACACTCATATGTGTTATAGTGAATTTAGCGATATCTTAAAAGAAATTGACGCTATGGATGCTGATGTGATTTCTTTTGAAGCTTCAAGATCAAACTTAAGTCTTTTAGATACTCTAAAAGCTATTCATTTTAAAACTGAGGTGGGACCAGGAGTTTATGATATACATAGCCCTAGAGTTCCAAGCATAGAAGAGCTAAGCTTAACCATAGAAAAAATTTTAAACAAATTACCTAAGGAGCAAATTTGGATCAATCCAGACTGCGGACTTAAAACAAGGGCATATGAAGAAGTCATAGCCTCTCTTAAAAATTTAGTTACAGCTACGCAAAAAATACGAAAACAATTATAAGGAGTTTTTATGTGTAATTTTTCTTTTGAAGTTTTTCCACCAAGAAAGGATGAAAATATCAAAAATCTTCATGCTATCTTAGATGATTTAGGGCAATTAAGCCCTAATTTTATCAGCGTAACCTTTGGAGCTGGAGGCTCTATTAACTCACAAAACACTTTAGAAATTGCAAGCTTAATCCAGAAAGAATATCAAATTCCTAGCATAGTACATTTACCTTGCATCCATTCCAGTAAAGAAAAAATCACTCAGATACTTCAAAAATGCAAAGAAAAAAATCTTAATCAAATTCTTGCTCTAAGAGGCGATATATGTGAGAATTTAGAAAAAAGCAAAGATTTTTCTTATGCTAGTGATTTAATTTCTTTTATAAAAAAACAAGAATATTTTGAAATTTATGCCGCATGCTATCCAGAAAAACATAATGAATCTAAAAATTTCATCGAGGATATACACCATCTTAAAACTAAGGTAAATGCAGGAACAGACAAGCTCATTACTCAACTTTTTTACGATAATGAAGATTTTTATACTTTTAAACAAAATTGTGCTTTAGCAGGTATTGACATACCTATTTACGCAGGTATTATGCCTATTACTAACAAAAGACAGGTTTTAAAAATTTCTCAACTTTGCGGATCTAAAATCCCTCCTAAATTTGTTAAAATTTTAGAAAAATATGAAAATAATACTTTGGCTTTAGAAGATGCAGGTATCGCGTATGCTTGCGATCAAATTGTCGATTTAATCACAAGTGGCGTAGATGGAATTCATCTTTATACTATGAATAAACCCAAAGCAGCTATTAAAATTTATGAAGCTGTAAAGCATTTGCTTAAAGAAGAGCTTCATGCTTAGAAAATAAACTATTTTTTGCTTTTATCTTAACTTATTTTCATTTTTTAGCTTATGGTTTTCTATAAGTAAAACAAAAATTAAAGATAAAAGCAAACCTGGTATAATACCCAAGCAAAGATAGAAAAAAGAATTATATTTAAAAAAGAAGAAAAGTGCACCAAAAAGCATTAAAGCTAAAGATGCACCTTTGAAAAATTCTAAAATATAGATCAATGACCTTCCTCAACAACAGTTGCACCCGCTAAATATACATAAGTTAAAATCATAAAAATAAAAGCTTGTAAAAATGCCATAAAAGTTAAAAGCACATAAGCAGGAAGTGGAGCTATATAAGGAACTAAAGCTAAAATTACCATCAAAAACAAATCGTCACCTTTAATATTTCCAAACAAACGGAAGGACAAAGAAACCACACGAGAAAGATGAGAGACTATCTCTATAGGAAACATCAAAGGAGCTAAAAGTTTAATAGGTCCCATGAAATGAGCAAAATACTTTACAAAACCTTGTGCCCTAATACCCTCAAAATGATAATATACAAAAACTATAATAGCCAAGGACAAAGTCAAATTTAAACTTGCAGTTGGAGCGTGAAAACCAGGTATTATACCTATAATATTACTAAAAAACACTATAATCCCCAAAGTTGCAACCAAAGGAAGATATTTTCTTGCACCTTTTTCACTTCCCATGGTATCTCTACCCATAGATAAAACTCCCTCTAAAAAAGCCTCACCTAAATTTTGCATACCGCGTGGAACAAGTTGCATAGAACGAGTAGCCATCATAGCCACTATAACAGCAATTAAAGCTACCAAACCTATGTGAAAAAAATAAGAAAAAGTATGACTTGTATCAAGCAAAGAGCTAAATAAAAATAAATCTTTCATGGTTTCCTCAAAAATTTTATTCTAAACTCGGAATTCTAGCAAAATCTTACTTATATTTTAATGAAAATTTACATCCATTCTAAAACTTGTGAAAGTTCTTTAGCAACAAAACACTTAAGTCCTATATCTTCCAAAGGCTTAGAAGGAACAATAGCATTTTTAAATTTTTGCATTTTAGCTTCTTTTAAACGCGTATCAAGGCTAAAAACCTCTCTAATTTCTCCATTTAAACTAAGCTCTCCTATAAAAATACTATCTTTGCTCAAAGGGCGATTTTTAAAACTTGAAATAATAGCTGCAACCACAGCCAAATCCGCAGCAGTTTCACTTACTTTTACTCCGCCGCTAATATTTACAAATACATCATAATGCCCTAAAGGAATTTCAAGTTTTCTTTCAAGCAAAGCCAAAAGCATATCTAAGCGATTTTTTTCATATCCTGTAGCGCTGCGTTTTGGATAAGAACTTTCACACACTAAAGCTTGAACTTCTAAAACCAAGGCACGAGATCCTTCCATCACAACACCTAAAGCACTTCCTGAAATAGCCTTTCCACGAGTAAAAAAACGATTTGCTAAATCTTTTGCGCTAATCAAACCCTTAGCAGTCATCTCAAAAATACCTACTTCATTCGTTCCACCAAAACGATTTTTAAAGCCTCTTAAAAGTCTGATTTCTTTAGTGGCATCTCCTTCAAAATAAAGCACCACATCTACCATATGCTCAAGAACCCTAGGCCCTGCTATAGCACCTTCTTTAGTAATATGCCCTATGATAAAAGTACTGATATTATAAGCCTTGCTAACACGCATAAGTTCAAAAGTAATCTCACGCACCTGAGTGATGCTTCCTGCTGCTGAAGTGATTTTATTTGAATATAGAGTTTGTATAGAATCAACAATAAGAATGCTATAATCTTTTTTGTGCAATTCTTCTAAAATATTTTCAAGGCAAAGTTCAGTAAGTAAAAATAAATTCGGAGTATTAGCCTCAAGACGATCAGCTCTTAATTTAATCTGGGCTTTACTTTCTTCGCCACTGACATAAAGCACTTTTTTACCCTGTTTAGCTAAATTTGAAGCAATTTTTAACAAAAGCGTAGATTTTCCCACACCTGGACTTCCGCCTATAAGCACTAAAGAACCTTCAACAAGCCCTCCGCCTAAAACCAAATCAAGCTCATTATCATCTGTGCTGTATCTTGTAAAATGTTCTAACTCCACATCTTCAATACAAACAGCCTCACTTGTTTTCATACTAACTTGCGCAAGCTCTTTTAAAACTTTAATTTGCTCAGCTTTTAATTCTATAAAACTATCCCAAGCTCCACAATCAGGACATTTTCCAAGCCATTTGCTTTGTTGATTTCCACAAGCTTGACATTCAAAAAGTGCTTTATTTTTTGCCATTATTCAAAAATAGGATCTAATAAAGTATCTAAGTAAGCATTTGCATTAAATTCTTGCAAATCCGTCATTTGCTCACCCACGCCTACATAAAAAATAGGAAGCTCAAGCTCTCTTGCTATACTAAAAAGTGCACCCCCTTTAGCTGTCCCATCAAGCTTTGTGATAATCACACCATCAAGTTTTACAAGCTCATTAAAAGCTTTAGCTTGTAAAATTCCAGCATTTCCCTGTGTTCCATCTAAAACTAAAATTTTTCTATGGGGTGCGCCTTCTAAAGCTTTGTTTGAAATTCTTACAATTTTTTCAAGCTCATGAGCTAAATTTTTTTGATTTTGCAAACGGCCTGCTGTATCGATAATTACTCTATCAAAATCCTTTGCTTTTGCTTTAGAAATGGTATCAAAAGCAACCGCTGAAGGATCATGCCCTTGTGCAGTTAAAACTATATCTACATCCACTTTTTGCGCCCAAAGTTTTAATTGCTCAATCGCACCTGCTCTAAAAGTATCACACGCCCCTAAAATCACTTTTTGATTTTGGTTTTTATATAAATAAGCAAGCTTGGCAATACTTGTTGTTTTTCCTGCTCCATTTACTCCTAAAATAAGCTCTACAAAAGGTTTTTCTTGATTGGTTTCTTTTTTTTCATAAAGAAAATAAGAACCCATAACATGCTTTAAATCTTCTTTTTTTACTTCATTTTGAGGTGGTAAATAATAAATTATCTCTTCAACTATTTCATAACTTACATCTGCTTCAAGCAAAATTTCTTCAAGCAAATCTTTGGTTATCTTTTTATTCTCTCCTTTAACTCCAACAATATTTTCAAGAGTTTTTGCAAGTCCTTTTTTAAAAAAATCAAACATTAAAGTATAGCCTTTTGTATATCGATTTCTAGCATTTCTTCAGGAATAAGCCCTAAATACTGATTAATCAATTTAGAATGCTTGTTGTAAAGAAACATAGTAGGAATTCCATTTACCCCGCCTAAAGCTTTAGCTAAAAGATAGTTATTTTCACCATTAGCGACTTTATAAGATATTTTATGCTGTTCTATAAATTTTTGAATCTCATCATTAGATTTATCTTCTAATAAAACTCCAACTATGTTAAAATCATTATTATACTTTTCTTGTAATTTATTAAGATGAGGGATTTCAGCAATGCAAGGGGTACACCAAGTAGTAAAAAATACAAACAAAGTTGCCTTATCTTCATCATTGAAATTTAAAACGGCATTTTCTTTTTTAATTGAAATTAATCCTCCATCAATCAAATTAAGTTTAAAATTCATATCATCACTTTGATTGATACTTGCCTCGGTACTTAAATTTACATCATTTTGCTGCTTTTCTTTATCATCGCTACAAGCAACAAACAAATAAGATATTGCCACTAGTAAAAGTATTTTTTTAATCTTCATTATTTATCAATCCTTTATTCTTCTTTATAAAAATGCTAAAATTATAACATACATAAGATAATATTTTTTTAAAGGCATATTATATGGAAAAAACAGATTTTAGGGCATTGCAAAAAATACGCCTTTTCAAACATTCAAAACTAAATTTCAAACAAGATTATAAAATATTCAAAGAATGTCTTAAAATAATAAAACTATTTAAAGCTAAAAATATTTTAATTTTTATTCCTTTGCATTATGAACCAAACTTAATAAAATTTCGCCATATTCTTAATAAAAATTACAAACTTTTTGTTCCATTTATGCAAGATAAAAGTTTAAAAATTGTAAAATTAAGATTGCCTTTTATTAAAAAAAGGTTTGGGGTTTTAGAGCCTATAGATTCTTTTTTTAAAGCAAAAATTGATTTAGCTATTGTGCCTGTAATTGGCGTCGATAAAAATTTAAAAAGAATAGGACATGGGCAAGGTTTTTATGATAGATTTTTTGAAAATTTAAATTACAAACCTCATATAATATTTGTCCAAAGTATAGATGCTTTAAGTCAAAATAATCTAACACAAAAGCATGATATTTCAGGAAAATTATACATAAACCCTTATAAAAAATATTACAAGAAAGAAAGAAAAAATGATAGAATCACTTATCGCACTTATAGCCGCTATAGTCGGACTCGGTATAGGATATTTAGTTGCAAAAAAAATCAATGATGCCAAATATGAAATTTTCGTAGAACAAGCTAAAGCCAAAGCCAAAGCTATAGAATACGAAGCGGAGCTTATTTTAAAAGATGCAAAAAATTCAATTCTTAATGCAGAATTAGAAGTTAAAAAAAAATACGAAGAAAAAACTCACAAAATTCAAAAAGATTTTAATCAAAAATTTGATGATCTTTCTAAAAAAGAACAAAAACTTCAGCAAGAAGAAGAAAAACTAAAAGAAGATAAAGAATACCTTTGCAAGTCACAAAAACACATTCAAGACTTACAATCTGATGTTGATAAATTAAAAAATAAATATCAAGAAAAACTTGATGATGTTTTAAAAATTTTAGAACATTCTACAGGACTTACACAAAATGAAGCCAAAGAAATCATTCTTAAAAAAGTAGAAGAAAATTCTCGCGAGCAAATTGCACATATAGTAAGAAAATATGAAGAAGAAGCAAAAAATGAAGCCAAAAGAAAAGCTAATTTCATCATTGCTCAAGCTACTTCTCGTTTTGCAGGTGAATTTGCAGCTGAAAGACTTATCAATGTTATTAACATTAAAAACGATGAACTTAAAGGACGCATCATTGGTAAAGAAGGGCGCAATGTTAAAACCTTAGAAATGGTTTTAGGTGTTGATATTATCATCGATGATACACCAGGTGCTATTATAGTAAGTTGTTTTAATCTTTATCGCCGTGCTATTGCTACAAAAGTTATAGAACTTTTAGTTGAAGATGGTAGAATTCAACCCGCGCGCATAGAAGAAATTCACGAAAAAGTGTGTAAAGAATTTGATAGTGCTATTCTAGAAGAAGGCGAAACCATAGTTATGGATCTAGGTTTAAATAAAATACACCCTGAAATTGTAAAACTCATAGGAAAACTCAAATACCGAGCAAGCTATGGACAAAACGCTTTAGCACATTCTTTGGAAGTGGCTCACCTTGCAGGAATCATTGCTGCTGAGTGTGGCGGGGATGAGAATTTAGCACGTCGTGCGGGAATTTTACATGATATAGGAAAAGCATTAACCCATGATTTTGAAGGATCTCATGTGGATTTAGGTGCAGAACTTTGCAAACGCTATAAAGAGCATCCTGTAGTAATCAATGCTATTTACGCACATCATGGACACGAAGAAGCTACAAGCATAGAATCAGCAGCTGTTTGTGCAGCAGATACTTTAAGTGCTGCACGACCTGGAGCTAGAAGAGAAGTATTAGAAGCTTTCTTAAAAAGAGTCAGTGAGCTAGAAGATATCGCTAAAAGTAAAGAAGGAATTAAAAATGCCTATGCAATCAATGCCGGAAGAGAAATTCGCGTCATAGCCAATGCTCAGCTTGTTAATGATGATGAAAGTGTACTTTTGGCTAAGGAAATAGCAGCTGAAATTCAAGAAAAAATGCAATATCCTGGTGAAATTAAAGTCAATGTCATACGTGAACTTAGAGCTGTAGAATACGCTAAATAAGGTTTATTATGCAAGATATGATTGATACTTTAATAAAATATGGTTATATTGTTTTATTCTTTTACTCTTTAGGGGGCGGAATGGTTGGAATTTTAGCCGCAGGAGTTTTAAGTTCTCAAGGAAAAATGGATCTTAGTTTTTGCATTGCTCTTGCTTTTATTGCTAATACCATAGGTTCAACTTTGCTTTTTATACTTGGAAAATATTACAAAAAAGATATTATGCCTTATTTTAAAAAACACCGACGCAAACTAGCTCTTGCTATGATGAAAACAAAACAACACGGAATTATTTTACTTATAACTCAAAAATTTATTTATGGTTTAAAAACTTTCATTCCTATAGCTGCAGGCATGGCAAAATATAATTTTATTAAATTTTTTATTATCAATACTCTAGCTAGTTTGGCATGGGCTATTGTTCTAGGTTTTGCTGCTTATACTTTTGGGTATGTTATTGAAGCAATTTTTGATAAACTAAGTTTATATCCTTATACTGCTCCTTTATTTTTATTATTTTTAGCTGGAATAATTTGGCTCTATTTAAGTAAATTTTCCAAAAAATAATGTCTCTATGGAATTCTTTTTTTTACTCTTTTAAAGAATTTCATTATTTATTTTTATCTGTTGTTATTATTTTTATTTTTAATATCCTTTTAGAATATAATAATTTTTTAAACTTTAAAAACCAAAAACATTACTTTATAAATAACGCTCTATTAACGCACCAATATATAAAATATAATAAAAAAAATAAAAAATACTGGGTTTTAAAATTACAAACTGAAAACTTCACTTTTTATACCACAAGTTTTAAGGATTTAAATTTAAGCAAGAATCAACTTTTAAGCCTTAGAATTATCACCCATAATATTAACTTTAAAGACTATCTGAGCAAAAGTTTTTATGCACCTTCTTACGATTTTGAAAAATTAAAAGAAAAAGAATACAATCCCATTATATCTTACTTCTTAAATCAACATACAAATGAAAAAATTAAAGAATTTTATGGTGCTTTATTTTTTGCACTGCCCATATCTTTAGAGCTTAGAAACGATGTAAATTACTACGGCATAGCACACCTTATAGCAATTAGCGGTTATCACATAGGCTTGCTTTTTAGTTTAATTTTCTTTATTTTAGCTCCAATTTATAGTTTTTTCCAAAAAAGATATTTTCCTTATAGAAATTTACGTTTAGATTTAAGTATTTTAATTTTTACACTACTTTTAGCTTATGCTTGTTTAATAGGATTTGTCCCTTCTTTTGTGCGCTCCTTGATTATGGCTTTTTGGGTTTTTTATCTATTGTGTAAAAATATAAAAATTATTAATTTCTTTACGCTTTTTTGTATTATTTTATTGTGCATTTCTCTTTACCCTAGACTTTTATTTAGTATTGGATTTTTATTTTCTATTTTAGGTGTTTTTTATATTTTTTTATATATGCATCATTTTGCAAATAAATTTAATAATCTTATAAATATTATTTTGCTTAATATTTGGACTTTTTTTGCCATGGTTTTACCTGTGCTTTATTTTTTTCCACTTATAAGCTACCAACAAATTTTAGGTATTATTTTGAGTGGAATTTTTGTAATATTTTATCCTTTAGTATTATTTTTGCATCTTATAAACTATGGAGATTTGCTCAATTTTATCTTAGATGAATTTTTTAAATTTAAAATTTATGGAACTAATATCTATATCCCATTTTGGATTTTTATAAGTTATCTTATTGCTTCTTTAATCTCTGTGCGATTTAAATATCTAGCTTTTCTTTGTATTTTTGCGAATTTTATTCCCTTCATTATGATTGTGATTTAGAAAATAATAGAGTTTAAGCCCAAAAAGATAAATAATCCAAGAAATATAAATCCAAATAAAAAAGAATAAAATAGTAGAAAAAGATCCATAAACACTAGCGTATGTTTTATTATATACCACATAATATACAAATAAATTTTTTCCTATATACCAAATAGCACCCGCTCCAAAAGATACTAAAGCTAAACTTTTAAGAGTTCCCTTATGAACAGAACTTGAATAAGATATAAAAAATAAACCCCAAATAATTACAAAGGGTAAAATTTCAAAAAAATTAAACCCTATTTTATAATCATCTAAAGTTTGTTGGATAAAACCTGAAATATAAAAACTAAGCCCAAGCCCCAAAGGAACAAGAGTTAAAAGAGTCCAATAAGAACTAATGCTTTGCCAAAGTCCTTTAGGTTCATTTTTAGTAATACGATTGATTACAAAATCATAGCCTGAAAAAAAAGCTAAAGAAGTAAATGCCATAGCAATAAGACCTACAATACCCAAATTTACACTATTTTTTAAAAAAGTATCGATGTAAGTAGCAACAACATCTTGTTGCGTTGGTATTAAAAAAGCAAAAATTATTTGCTTTGCTTTTTCATAATAAGCTTTAAAACTGGAAATTTGCGTAAAAACAGAAAAACATACAAATAAAATAGGTATTAAAGATAATACAGTATAAAAACTAAGTGCTGCTGCATAATTTAAAATTTCCTTATCACGCAAATTTAGCAAAATAGTAAAAAAATTTTTCACCTTCTAAAGTCCCATTTTAAAAGGATTTAGTATATTATTTGGATCAAAAGCTTTTTTAATATTTCTCATTAAATTCATTTCGGCTTCAGAAAAAGCTAAATTCATAAAAGGTGCTTTAGAAAGTCCTATGCCATGCTCTCCGCTTAAAGTTCCTCCAAGTTTCACTGTTAATTTAAAAATTTCTTCCACAGCTTCATAGCCTTTTTTCACCTGCTCTTTATCATTTTTATCAGGAACCATAACATTAGTATGCACATTTCCATCCCCTGTATGCCCAAAACAAGGGATTTTAAAACCATATTTTTTAGAAATTTCATCTATACCTTCAAGCAAGGCAGGTAGTTTAGAACGCGGAACTGTAATATCTTCATTAAGTTTTAAAGTTCCATACATGGCAATGCTTTGAGAACAATTTCTTCTAGCAAACCAAATATCTGCGGCTTCTTGTTCGTCTTTTGCTATTTTAAATTCACTAGCTCCAGCTTCTAAAAAATAATGTTCTAAATTTCTCAAATCCTCATCAATAGCCTCTTTAACATTACCATCCACATCAGCAATCAAAATAGCTCCAGCTTCTATAGGCAAACCTTTATTAAATTTGCTCTCAACCGCTCTAATGCTAAGATTGTCTAAAAATTCCATAGATACAGGACTTACACCGCTAGCAAGGCTTTTATAAACCGCATTCATAGCACTTTTTACACTTGGAAAAATAGCAAAAGCAGTTTTTTTGAATTTAGGTAAAGGTATTAATTTTAAAGTAAGCTCACTTAAAACTGCTAAAGAACCTTCACTAGCGATTAAAATTCCTGCCAAATTATAACCTGCTACATCTTTAATAGTGCGTTTTCCTGCACGAATGATTTCTCCGCTGGGCAAAACAGCCCTTAAAGCCATCACATAATCTTTTGTAATGCCATATTTTGCAGCTCTCATTCCCCCAGCATTTTCGCTTACATTACCCCCTAAGCTAGAATACTCCATGCTAGCAGGGTCAGGTGGATAAAACAGCCCGTATTTGGCTACTTCTTTTTGTAAATGTATATTAATAACCCCAGGTTGCACAACAGCCACTAAATTTTCAAGATCAATTTCTAAAATTTTATTCATATGCTTTTCAAAAGCAAGCACCACACCGCCATTAACAGCTAAAGCTCCTCCTGTAAAACCAGATCCTGAGCCTCGTGGTATGACTATGATATTATTTTCATTGCAAAATTTTAAAATTTGAGCAATATCTTCTTCATTTCTTGGAAAAAGAACCCCATCGGGTAAATAATGTTTTTTTGTCGCATCATAGCTATAAGCTCTTTTGTGAATTTCATCAAAATAAGCGTTTTCTTCTCCTAAAAATCGTTTAAAATATTGTTCAAATTCTTTTTTCATGTTTATTGCACCTTAGGAAGATTAATCAAAGCATCATAATATCTATAATAATTTCCTATTTCTTGAGAGTTAAAATCAAAAAAATTACTTTTATATCCACCTATACGAGAATAAAAAGGAACCTGAACGCTAGTTGGCTTGCTTATAGGCACTTCATAAAGCTTATTAAAATCTTGACAATCCACAACTTCTGCTTGATTTTCCAAAGCTACAACCAAAATACCAACCGCATTATCATCACAAAATTGCCTAAAATCTGAACGCTTAGGAGAAAGAGTGGCCGTTCTAATTAATTGTGCTCCAAAAATGTCAATATGGGTAAAATATATCTGCGGAAATTCTCTAACAAGTTCATTATAAGTTTGTTCATCAGGAGCAATTACCAATCCTCTATCATAAAGAAAATTTAAAACAACCTCATCACCTACTTTAGGTAAAACATTTGGTAAAGGCAAAGCATCTTGCTTAAGAGCTGAAAAAACGCTAAATTCTAATTTTGCCAAACCATTTTTTTTATCTATAACACTTGCTCTAGCGATGATACTTTGCGAATTGCTAAAATGTTGTACTACTACGCCACTTGAATAAAGTTTTATATCATCACTATCTTTAATATAACCATAAATATCATCAACTTTTACAAGTTCACTTTTTATAGGTTTTAAATCAAATCCAACCGCAAAGAGGCTAAGGTTTAAAGCTAAAAAACACACTATAGTTTTAAACAAATTTGCTCCTTAAATAAAAATTTATAGAATTATAATCCTTTTTTGTTAAGCAATTGTAAGAAAAATAAAGTAAAATATAGCTTTCAAATTTCAAAATTCTTTTAAAAATTAAGGTTATCTCATGAAAAAATTATTGCTTTTATTTATTTTTGTTGTTCAAAGTTTTGCAGCTTTAAGTGTTGAAGAGTTAACTTGGGATAATGGAGATACCTTGCTTAAATTCTTACAAAGAAATTCCATACCTATGTCGCTTTATTATGGACTTGATAGAGAAGATCAAGAACTTGCTTCTGATATAGCTTATAAAATAAAATATCAAGTTTTAAAAGATGAAAACAACAACATAGAACAAGTTTTAATTCCAATTAGCGATGATTTACAAATTCATATCTATAAAGATAAAGATGGACAATACACTCTTGCTTTTACTCCTGTATCTTATCAAAAAGAAGATAGAATTTTACATTTAACCATTAAAAGCTCTGCTTATCAAGATGTCTATGAAGAAAGTGGTAGCAGTACTTTAGCTCGTGCTATGGTTCGTGCTTTTCGAGGAAGTATAAATTTTCGCAATATCCAAAAAGGTGATGAAGTAACCCTATATTATGAACAAAAAAGACGCATGGGTAAACTTTGGGGCGATATAAATATAAAAATGGCAATGGTAGAAATCAATAAAAGCGCTAGAGAAGTCTTTTCTTATAATGATATATTCTATGATCGCGATGGCAAAGAATTAGAATCTTTTTTACTTACAAAACCTGTGAACTACACTAGAATTTCCTCTCCTTTTACAACAGCAAGATATCATCCTATATTAAAACGCTATCGCGCCCATCTTGGTATAGACTATGCTGCACCTACTGGAACTCCTGTAAAAAGTGCTGGCAAAGGAGTAGTAACCTTTATAGGCACAAAAGGTGGTTATGGAAATGTAATTCAAATCAAGCATGACTCAGGTTATATGACTTTATATGCTCATCTTAGTCGTTTTGCAAAAATTAAAAACGGACAAAAGGTAAATCAAGGACAAATAATTGCATATGTTGGTTCAACAGGTATGAGCACAGGTCCTCATTTGCATTTTGGAGTATATTTAAATAATAAAGCTATAAATCCTGCATCTGTTGTAAAAATCGCCAAATCAGAACTTAGTGGAAAAGCAAAAGAGAATTTTAAACATATCATAGCTGGATACGAGCAGGTTGTTAAAGAAGCCCTAGCCTCGAATCAACCTAATCCTCCAAAAGAAGAAGATTTTGAAAACTATATAGAATTTTAATTACTCAACAACGCTTTATCTTTTGCATTGATTAAAGAATTTAGAAGAGTTGTAAGCTCTTCTTTTTCTTTTTCATTAATTTCACAAAAATCTGTATCAATCAATTGTTTTACCAAAGCTTCATTCAACAAATCTCCATCGCCAAATTCTCTAGCTTTTTGAATGATTTTTAACACTCTTAAATCTTTTCTTTCATACATTTTAATCCTTTAAATAAACCACACTCACAAAACGCTTAGGCGTTTTATCACGACGATAAGAAAAAAAACTCTCATCATCAAAACTACAAATTCCACAATCTTTAATATTTTCAATGCCTAAATTTTGCGCTTGAAATTTTACTAAAGCTTTTAAATCAAGTTTATCATCTTGAACAAATTCTTTAAATTCTTTTTTAGCAAATTCTAAAATTTCTCCATCTATTTCATAATTTTTAGCACAAATTCCAGGCAGGATAAAAAGATGAAATTTATTCTTATCTAAATGTGAATTTTGCATAGCAATTTGATCAACGCATTCTTTTAGGATATTTTCAAAGCTTCCTTTTCTACCTGAATGTAAAGCTGCTATAATGCCACTTTCATGATATAAGATCAAAGGCAAACAATCCGCGCTTAAAACACAAAGAGCAGTATTTTTTTCTTTACTTATAAGTCCATCACAACTGAGATTTTTTAAATTTTCATCATAAATAATAACTTTATGAGAGTGAATTTGATCCATAAAAACACATTTTTCAATATCTTTAAAACCTAAATGAGAAAATAAATTCTCATTATGAATTTTAGCCCTAAAAACATTATAATCCTTATCAAAAGCACAAAAAATACCGACTTTATTATTTTCTAATAAAGATAAGAAATTCTTTCCACTTCTTCCCATGATAATCCTTTGTTTTTACCTTGTAATTGCGCATAAATATAACGAGCAAGTAAATCGCTTTCTATGTTGATTTTTCTACCTACTTGATAGTCTTTAAAAAGCGTTTCTTTAAAAGTAATAGGAATAATAGTAAGCCTAATACCATTTTTTAAAATTTCATTGATAGTAAGGCTTACTCCATCAACAGCTATACTTCCTTTTTCTACCATAAATTTCATAGCTTCTTTAGGTAAAGATATATGAAAATCCACTCCATTTTCATCTTTTTGAATCTTTTCAAGTATGCCGATAAAATCAATATGTCCTTGCATAAGATGTCCATCAATTCTATCGCCATATCTTAAAGCAGGTTCTATATGAACTTTATCTTTTAAATTTTCTATAGCTACATGAGTGCGACTTTCACGAGAAAGTTCCACTTCAAAACCTCCCTCATAAAGTTTTGTTACACTTAAACAAGCTCCATTTACGGCTATGCTATCGCCAAGATTTGGGCGATATTTTGCTTTTAAGCTTAAAGTATTGTTTTGATAAGATTGAACTTTAGCAATTTCTCTTATGAGTCCATTAAACATTTTTTACCTTAAAAAATCTTATTTAATAATTTATTCACCGCTTTATCAACTTTATCGCCCGTACTTTTAGCACCATCACTCACACCGCCACCTACTACATTTTTAATAGAATTTAACACACTTCCTGCATTTAAATTCACTTTAGGATTTTCCGTAGTTCCTGTAATACTTCCTTTAAAATTGGCTCTATCGAGTTTAATATCAAAAGGCAAATTTAAAGCTCCGCTTTTAGAATTTAAAGCTCCTGATTGTACTAAAATATAAGAACGATCTGCTTGCATATTAAGATCAAGTTTGATATTTTCTTTTTTAATCAAAGCTTTAGCATTAGCAGTGCGATAAACATCATTGGTAATATCTTTTAGTGTTAAAATTTTTAAAGCATTGGTAATAAGATTTGGTTTTAATTTACCCTCTTTCATATCCAAATTAACCTCTCCTTCTTCGCTTAAAAGATTGTAATTTGCCTTCACATCTGCCTTACCTTGATAAACATCCATAAAATCTAAACCTTGAGCTAGACTACTTAAATCCACTCCATTTAAATCAGCAAGCAAAAGGTTATCTTTAAGTGTGCTTTGAAGCCTCCCTTCAAATAAATTTGGACTATTTACAACAAAATTTAAATTCTTATCAAAACCTACCTTTCCATTAAATTCTGCCTTACCTTTAAGTTTTCTATCCAACAAAAAGCCTAGTTTTGAAAAATCATTTATCTTTAGATTAAAATCCGAATTTAAAAGCATTTTGCTTATATCAAAACTTCCTTGTAGTTTTGTAAGATCAGCTAAAGATGAATTTAAAACAGAATCAAATTGAGCGATATTGTTTTTAAAATTAATTTTGGTATTTAAATCATAACTTGTATTGTTTGGAAAATTTTTATTTAAAATTTTACTTAAAGTTGTAGCATTTAAAATACCTTTAGCTTCTAAATTTGCTTTACCATTAAGGTTATTAAAATCGATATTATCTAAATTAATTTTTGCATTAACAATCCCACTGGCATAATTTGGCATACCTGCTATAACAAAAAGTTTAGATAAATCAAGTTTATCAATGTTTAAATCAAGTTTTTTGCCATTTGAATCAGCCTTGATTACACCATCTGCCAAATTTGCATTTGCATTTAAATTTTGTATTTGAGTGCCTATAATATGAGCTTTTGCAGTAAGATCTGCCTTACCTTGTAATTTTTGTCCTGCTATAGCACTAAACTGAGATAAGTCATCAATAAAAGCATTTAAATCTGTATTTAACTCACTATTTTTTAAATTATAAGTTCCTTGAAGTTTTTTGATATTAAGCAAATTTGAAGCAAGCAAAGCATTGTAAGCAATATTGCTATTTTTTGCATTTGCTTTAGCATCAAAACTAAAAATTGTATTTGGAAGCTCTATTTTAGCTATTTTTTTAAGCTCATTGGTGTTAATCTTTGCATTGTTTATTTTTGCTTCAAGATCAAAATTAGAAAAATCCAAATCTGCATTTAGAAGTTTAGCATTTAAATTTCCAGAAACCAAAGCTCCATATCCTGCAAGAGCTAATAATTTTTCCAAACTTACTTCATTAATATCTGCAAAAATTTTATTATTTTTCAAACTTGCCTTTACCTCTCCACCAAGTCCGATAACTTGAGCATTTAAACTTGATAAGGCATTATTTACAACACTTGTTTGACCTATCACACCCAAACTACCATTTAGTCTAGTTTTTGTAAGTTTTTCAAGCTTTACAAGAGAAGGAATACTTAAATTAAAATCAGTACTTAAAGCATTCTTGCTAATATCATAAAGAGTTTTTTGGGTTTGTAAGTTAAGATAATCATTGTAAATTTTACTTACAGCATAAATCTTATCTTCTTTAACATTGGCCAAAATTTCTGCTTTAGGATTAGAATTTAAAGGCAAGTCTAAAGAAAAATCTTTTTTTATCGCCTCATAGTTTATATAACTTGTATCAAGTTTTATGATGATATTTCCATCAGGTTTTAAATTCTGTGCTGAAATTTTTGCTTGAGCATTTAAAAAACCTTTAGCATAACTAGGGTAAGATAAAAGATGAAGTATTTCTTCTATCTTAAGATTTTGCGCATCTAAATTTAAAGCAATAGGGCTGTAATTATACATTCTTGCATTTAAAAGCACATTTGAACCTAACAAATAACCCTTTCCATCTAAAGTAAAATCACTTGCTTTACCTTGAATTTTACCGCCAAAAGAAAGGTTTTGATTTAAATTTAAACCTAAATTTTTAGCATAATTTTGCTTTAAAGAAATAAGATAGTCAAGATCAAATCCAAGCTTAAAAGGACTCAAAGCTCCCTGAAGATTAAAATCTGCCATATTTGCGATATTTGCTTGCAATTCAAGGCTTGAAAAACGTAAATTAAAATGCGTGATATTTACATCTAATCCCGCACTTTCTTTGATCTTTTTTTGCACTATATTTGCCGCTATATTATTACCAAAACTTGTGAAAAGTATGGTATAAATAGCAATCAAAAGCACAACAACAAAAGCTATAACTCCATAAAAAATCTTTTTCATTTTTATCCTTTAGTTTATTTTATAAAATAACTTTAGTCTATAAAACTAAACTTTTATAAATATTTTAATTTAAAGTATTGACAAAATTCATTTTTTATAGTATGATATTATCACTCTAAATAAAAGAGTGCTAATATCAATATTTTTAAGGATGGACAAAAATGAATTTTCAACCTTTAGGAAAGCGTGTTCTAGTTAAACGCGTAGAAGAAACTAAAACAACAGCCTCAGGTATAATTATACCAGATAATGCTAAAGAAAAGCCTTTAATGGGTGAAGTAGTAGCAGTAAGTAAAGAAATCACTGATATTGCAAATGGTGATAAAATCGTGTTTGCTAAATACGGTGGAACAGAAATTAAACTTGATAATAATGAATATTTAGTTTTAAACTTAGATGATATCTTAGGAATTTTAAAATAATTTATAAAAAAGGATAAAAAATGGCAAAAGAAATTATTTTTTCAGATGAAGCAAGAAATAAACTTTATGAGGGCGTTAAAAAACTTAATGACGCGGTAAAAGTAACTATGGGGCCAAGAGGACGCAATGTTTTAATCCAAAAAAGCTTTGGTGCTCCAAGCATTACTAAAGATGGCGTAAGTGTTGCTAAAGAAGTAGAGCTTAAAGATAGTCTTGAAAATATGGGTGCTTCACTTGTAAGAGAAGTAGCAAGCAAAACAGCTGATCAAGCAGGCGATGGAACAACTACTGCAACGGTTTTAGCTCATGCGATTTTTAAAGAAGGTTTAAGAAATATCACAGCAGGTGCAAATCCTATTGAAGTAAAACGTGGCATGGATAAAGCTTGCGAAGCTATAGTAGGCGAACTTAAAAAACTTTCTCGCGAAGTAAAAGATAAAAAAGAAATTGCACAAGTTGCTACAATCTCAGCCAATTCTGATGAAAAAATCGGAAATTTAATCGCTGATGCTATGGAAAAAGTGGGCAAAGATGGTGTTATCACTGTTGAAGAGGCAAAATCAATCAATGATGAATTAAATGTAGTTGAAGGTATGCAATTTGATAGAGGTTATTTAAGCCCTTATTTTATCACTAATGCAGAAAAAATGACAGTAGAGCTTTCAAGCCCTTATATCTTGCTTTTTGATAAAAAAATTGCAAATTTAAAAGATTTATTACCGGTTTTAGAACAAATTCAAAAAACAGGCAAACCACTTTTAATTATCGCTGAAGATATTGAAGGTGAAGCACTTGCAACTTTGGTTGTAAATAAACTTCGCGGTGTTCTTAATATTTCAGCCGTAAAAGCTCCAGGTTTTGGCGATAGAAGAAAAGCTATGCTTGAAGATATAGCGATTTTAACAGGCGGAGAAGTGATTTCTGAAGAACTTGGAAGAACTCTTGAAAGTGCGACCATACAAGATCTTGGACAAGCTTCTAGCGTAATCATCGATAAAGACAATACAACCATAGTAAATGGCGCAGGTGAAAAAGCAAATATTGATGCAAGGGTAAATCAAATCAAAGCACAAATTGCTGAAACAACTTCAGATTATGATAGAGAAAAATTACAAGAAAGACTTGCAAAATTAAGTGGCGGTGTTGCAGTTATTAAAGTAGGTGCAGCAACTGAAACTGAAATGAAAGAGAAAAAAGATCGCGTTGATGATGCTTTAAGTGCTACTAAAGCAGCAGTTGAAGAAGGTATAGTAATTGGTGGTGGTGCAGCGCTTATCAAAGCAAAAGCTAAAATCAAACTTGATCTACAAGGTGATGAAGCAATCGGTGCAGCTATCGTTGAAAGAGCTTTAAGAGCACCTTTAAGACAAATTGCTGAAAATGCAGGCTTTGATGCAGGTGTGGTTGTAAATAGCGTAGAAAATGCTAAAGATGAAAATACAGGCTTTGATGCTGCAAAAGGTGAATATGTTAATATGCTTGAAAGTGGAATTATCGATCCTGTTAAAGTAGAAAGAGTAGCTTTACTCAATGCAGTTTCTGTAGCTAGTATGCTTTTAACCACAGAAGCAACAATTAGTGAAATTAAAGAAGATAAACCTGCTATGCCAGATATGAGCGGTATGGGAGGAATGGGTGGCATGGGCGGAATGATGTAATATCTGCTCTAACCTCTTATCAGCAAGGATTTTCCTTGCTGATTACCAATTTAATTTAAAAACACTCCCTTGATTTTCTACAGATTCACAAATAATCTTAATATCATTATCATCACAAACTTTTTTTACCAAAGAAAGCCCTATACCAAATCCTCCTTGATCGGTATTAAATCTTGTATACCTATCAAAAATATGATTTAAATTTGACTTTGAAATTCCACAACCTGTATCCGCAATACTTAAAAAATTGGCTTTTAAAATTATAGAAATTACTCCACCTTTTTTATTGTATTTAATAGCATTGCTTATAAGATTATCAATCAATTTAGAAATTTGACTTTTAGGAGCAAAAATATTTGCTTGATTTAAATCAAGCTTTAGTGTAATTTTTTTTTGCTCAAAAAATACTTTAAAATATTCCAATCTTTCTTCAAGTAGTATTCTTAAATCAAATTTTTGTTTTTCTGTTTCTAAGGTATTAGGGAAATTATAAAAAACAAGATCAGAATACACTTGAGACAAACTTTTTGCAGCAAGCTTAATCCTTGTAAATTTAGCATTATCTCCTAAATTTTGATGCTCAAGTTGTTCTATACTCATCAAAATAACACTTAATGGGGTATTGAGTTCATGGGTTGAATCTTTAATGAAACGATTTAGTGTGCTGATTTTATCCTCTAAAGGCTTTAGAGCAATTTTTACTAAAATATAAGATATTAAGCCCAATATGCAAAAAGCCATAATAGCAAAACCAAAAACTTTCGTTCTAATCCAAAAAAGATCTTTGCCAACATCTTCACCCTGTATTAAAATTTGCAAACCATCGTTAGTATTTACTTCTTCATTGCTAGCATGTCTTAAAAAATAATGATCTGCACTCATAGGAGCAAGGAAAAAAACCTTATTATCACAAATACCTCTACCTTTAAGCTCTATCTTTGCCTTTCTTAAATCAAAATCTATATTACTAAAAACAATCTTTTTAGCATCAAATATAGCAAATTTTAGTGCTGTGCTTTGAGCAATATTTTTTGCACTTATATCTATAGGAGTAAAGCGAGAATTTAAGATACTTATAACAATATTTCTATGATTTTCTCTCAAAGTGGCACCCTTTAAAACAACTAATTCTTCATATAATTTTTGATACCATAATGCAAAAAAAATAGTTAAAAAAATACCTGTAGTTGTTAAGTAGATTAATAAAATTTGCCTAATGACTTTTTTAGCCATAGCAATATCCCCTGCCTCTTTGATTTATAATTTTTTCTTTTCCTAAAATTTTACGTAAATTTTTCACATAAGCCCTTAAACTTAACTCACTAGGCTCCTCATCATAATCCCAGAGTTCTTCAAAAATTCTCTCTGTGCTTAAAAAGTTGTTTTTATTTTTAAGTAATAAAGACAAAAGCTTAATTTCTTTACTCGGTAAAGTCAAGGCTTTATTATTATGGTAAAGAATTTGTGTAGTAAATTCAAATCTAAATCCATCTCCTAAATCTTCAAAATCTTCATTTTTATGTGAAAAAGCTCTTTTAAGCAAAGCTTTAACCCTGATAGATAACTCGGCAAGTTCAAAAGGTTTTTTTATATAATCATCACAACCTGCATCAAAGCCTTGTTTTAAATCGTTTGTTGTGTTTAAAGAAGTCATGAAAATTGCTGGGGTTTGCTTTCCGCTTTTTCTTAATTCTTTAAGCAATGAAAATCCATCTCCTAAAGGAACTTTTACATCTAAAATCCAAAGATCAAAATATCTTTCATAAGCCATATCTAAAGCTTCTTGTGCATTATCGCATAAAAATACTTCATATCCTTCATCGTTTAAAAACTCTTCAATGATCTCACTCAAGCTCAAATCATCTTCTAAAAGTAAAATTTTAGCAGCCATAATTTAAATCTTTCTAAGTTCAAATCTCTTAAATATATATCATTGTATCAAATTTCTTATCAATTATTTAATAAAATTTCATTTTTATTTAATTTATTTTTATCTATAATCCTTTTATACAAATAAATTTTTCCTTAAGGAGTTAAAATGCTTCCAAAATGGGATAACAGCTATAGTGTGCACAATGCTAAAATTGATGAGCAACATAAAAAGCTTTTTGAACTTGCTGCAAAAGTTGAAGTTGTATCAGATAGATCTGTAAGTAAAAATGAAGTCAAAGAACTTTTGGCTGAATTTTTTAATTATATGAAAGATCACTTTAATGATGAAGAAAAATACATGCAGCTAATAGGCTATCCAAATTTAGAAGAACATCGAAAAATACATAAAGAAATCATCCAAACCATGATTAACTTAATCAAAGATATCAAATCAACCAATGATCTTAAAGAAAAACTTTATATAGTGGCTAAAAAGTGGCTTTTAGAACACATACTATATGAAGACATGAAAGTTGAAAAATGGAGAAGTTCTTCTTTGTCTACAGATGATGGTGGCGATGTTAGCTTTGAAGCAGCAGAAGATGAAGATAATGAGCATCCACAATTTTATCTTTATACCTGTAATTGTCCTGGTAAAATTCACGATGTTCCTTATAGCATTCATCAAAAAATAGAATTACAAGGTCATAAATTTACTTGTAAAACTTGTAAACAAGCTATAAAATTTTACAAAAAACATTCTTAAGGAGGATAAAATGAAACGCAATGTAAAAACTTATTCTTTTAGAATGCCTTTAGAGCTTAAGGAGCGTTTGGATAATTTAAGTAAAAATCTTTCTAAACCAAAATCAGCCATAGTAAAAGAAGCCATAGAAGCTTATCTTAATGAAGTTGAAGATTTTTCTTTTGCTGTTAATGCCCTAGAAGAACTTAAAGATGGGGATTATCAAAAGGCAAGTAAAAAAATAGATAAAATTGTCAAAAATCTTAAACAAACAAAATAAAAAACTTTATCACAATTTTTTTTGTGATAAAGACTTATTAATTTTTATATTAAAATACATTTATGAATATTAAAAATGGAGTTAAAAAAGTGGCTCCGGATGTAGGATTCGAACCTACGACCAATCGGTTAACAGCCGACTACTCTACCGCTGAGCTAATCCGGAACATTTAAAAGTAAAATGTGATTATAGTGAAATTAAAAAACTTTGTCAAGGGTTTTTACACAAAAATGCATTTTTTATGTAAAAAAATTAATTTACTCCTTAACAATAACACTTTTTAAATTTCTAAAATAAAACAAATTTACCCCATCTTCATATAAATAATCAAGCTTCATTCCATGTGTTTCTAAAATAGTATTTACAATATAAAGCCCTAATCCAAAACTTGATTTTTGTTTTGATCCTTGAGTAAAAGCTTGAGTATAGTATTCTAAAGTATTGTTAAGCTCAGGACCACGATTTTTGAAACAAATATAATCATCTATAATATCAATTTGCACAAACCCATCTTCAGAATGTTTAATACCATTATCTATCATATTTTTAATCGCCGTAGTAAAAAGTTTAAAATCCACATTTACAAAAAAACTTTCTTCCATAAAAATACGTATATTGCTATCATCTCGCATTGCAATTTCTTTGGCTTCATCTAAAACATCTAAAATATTGTATTTTTTTCTATTTATAAAAGCAGCCCCTGAAGTAATTTGCTCAATAGCAGCAAATTCATTAATTAAAATTTCAAGTCTAGTAAAAACCCCATTTAAGCGCTCTTTATATTTATTATCTTCTATCATTTCTAAAGTTAAAAGCCCCTTAGTAATAGGAGTTTTGAGTTCATGCATAATATTTCTTAAAAAAAACTGACGAGATTGGTTTAGCTTTCGAATTTGAACAATGGCTTGATAAAAAGCTTCACTTACTTGTGAAATTTCATCCACCCCAGTGCTTACATCTTCTATATCATTAAGCTTTCCTTGGGCAAATTTATCAATTTGTTTTTTAAGTCTTTTAAGTGGTTTTAATTTTTTAAATATATAAATATAAAGCAATACAAGAATACAAATCACAGCTACAGCTATGGCTTTGATAATAAAATACCTATAGGTTTGATAATCTTGATCCTTATAAAGATAAACCTTTCCATCATAAATAATATTTAAATACACCTGTCTATTATAAGAAATAATCTCGATTAAGCCATTATTAACCTCAACCCTAGCTAAAACATCACCTCTAAAAAGAATTTTACGGATCTGCTTTGCTTCTGTTATCTCATCCATTTTATTATAATTTTTTGTCTGCTCTTCAAATTCTTTTTCACTGATAACTCCTGCAAAATTTAAGAGCCTTGCATTAGCTATCAAAGAATATTTTGTATTTAATTCTCTAGTATAATTTTGCTGATCGTATTCTATAAGCCACAAAAAGCCAAGTATAACACTAACCCCAGCAAAAATAAAAATAAAAGTTATAGTATAAAAAATCGAAGATTTATTCATTGAGTAAGCTTATAACCTATTCCACGTATAGAGTGAATATATTTTGGAGTTTTTGGATCATCTCCCATCTTTTGACGAATTCTACTGATAATAACGTCTATACTTTTATTGCTAGAATCCTCACTAATAGAAGAACAATTATAAACAAGCTCTTCACGACTTACCACTCCACCCTCTTTTTTAATCAAATAGCTTAAAATATCAAATTCAGCATTAGTTAAAGTAAGCTCTTGTCCTTTCATGGTAATAATATGCTTATATTGATCATAAACAAGATCTTTTACACTTTTTGCTATGGCACTTTTTGTATTTGAAATACGTCTTAAATGACTTTTAATACGTGCTTGTAATTCTTTTGGATTATAAGGTTTTGGTAGGTAATCATCTGCTCCAAGCTCTAAAGCATTAACCTTATCTGTAATATCATGTCTTGCACTTGAAATAATAATAGGCGTATCATACTTTTTACGAATCTCTTCACACACTTCAAGCCCATCAAGTCCTGGCAAAGAAAGGTCTAAAATGATAAGCTGATACTCTTTTAATGCGAGCTTAGAAAGGCCTATATAAGGCTCATGAGCTATATCAACTTTCATATCAAATTTTTCCAAATATTCAGCTGTAATTTCTGCTAATTCTAAATCGTCTTCTATCATAAGAATATTTGTCATAGTTTTCCTTTATTTTAAACTTAATTTTAATTTTAAACTAAAATTTATAACGAAAGGAAAATCCTTCCGTTATTTTTATTTAAGCACAAGCAAAGTCGCAAAACCATTGCGATATACCCAAACTTTGGTAAATTCTTTTTTATTAACTTGTTTTAAAGCTTGTTCTAAATCTTTTAAATTTTTAATTTCACTTTGTCCAATACCTATGATAATATCACCCTCTTGGAAACCAGAATTTTTTCCTTTGCTCTTTTCTTTAACACTATCAACCAAAACACCATTAACATCTTTTGGAATTTGCAAACGATCCTTAAGTCTTGGATCTAAATTTCTCAAACTCAAACCATCAATCAGATCACTTTGTACGCCTTTAGGATTTTCTTTTTCACCTTTAAGAGTAAAACTTGCTTGCTTATTTTCTCCATCTCTTTCGTAACTTAATGAAATTTTTTGACCAATCTCTAAAGTTCCTATATAATTTTTAAGATCAATAGGACTTTTTATAATCTTATCATTAACTTTAGTAACTAAATCTCCACGCTTAAGCCCTGCTTCATCAGCACTTGAACCTTTTTGAACATCAGTGATTAAAGCTCCTTCTTGATTTTTGTAAGCTTTTTTAGTATCACCTTGCAAAGCTGAAATAGTCACACCTAAAAATCCTCTATCGATCTTGCCTTTTTCAATAAGTTTTTTAGCTATATCTTTAACCATATTTGAAGGTATAGCAAAACCTATGCCGTTATTTCCACCGCCACGAGAAAGAATAGCTGAATTAATACCTACTAAATATCCACGACTATCCACCAAAGCTCCACCTGAATTTCCTGGATTGATAGAAGCATCTGTTTGTATAAAATTTTCATATTGATTTAAACCTATATTGTCTTTGTTTAAAGCAGATATTATTCCACTTGTAACACTAAAACCGACTCCAAAAGGATTTCCAAGTGCAAAAACAACATCTCCTTCCATTAAATCATCAGAATTTGTAAAAGTAATAGCTGAAAGATTATTAGCCTCTATTTTTATAACAGCCAAATCTGTTTTTGAATCTTTACCTATAAGTTTTGCTTTATATTCTGTATCGCTTCCTGGTAAATTCACTGTAATCGTATCAGCATCATCTACAACGTGATTATTTGTTACTATATAACCATCTTTTGAAATAATCACCCCTGATCCCAAAGAACTCACCACTTCTTTATCATTTTTTCCTTTTCTTTGAGGAAAATCAAAATCAAAAAATTGTTTAAAATAAGGATCATTAAAAAAATCATCCAGAGGACTTGGACGATTCGCTCTTGTAATAGTTTTTGAGGTGGAAATATTAACCACTGATTTTTTTGCATCTTTAATAGAATCATGATAAGAAAGCACTGCATTTCCAGCAGCAGGATTCACACGATTAGCCGTTGTAGTCGATTCGTTAAAATTAATACTTACAGCAAATAAAGCACTTGCTAAACTTAATGATAAAAAAATCTTTTTCATTTCATTTCCTTTTTGTTCTTAAAGATAAATTATCTCGTAAAATATTTTACTGTCTTCATAGTATAAAACCGAAAATTTACAAAATTGTAAATAAAACCTTGAGTGATAAAAATTTATAAAACTTGATTGACTTAGGCTAAAGTTTATGTTATAATTTAATCCTTTATATAATCAAGTAAAATTTTTAAGGAAATATAACATGAATAGTTTATACGAAACTCTTGGAGTTAGTAAAAACGCTAGTGCAGATGAAATAAAAAAAGCTTACCGTCGCCTAGCTAGAAAATATCATCCTGATATCAACAAAGAAAAAGGTGCGGAAGAAAAATTTAAAGAAATTAATGCTGCTTATGAAATTTTAAGTGACGAAAAAAAACGAGCTCAGTATGACCAATACGGCGATTCTATGTTTGGTGGACAAAGTTTTCATGATTTTTCAAGAAATGCTGGTGGGGTAAATTTAGACGATATTTTAAAAGATCTCTTTGGAGGAGGCTTTGGTGGACGCTCAAGAGGGGGTTTTAACGGCTTTTCTTCAAAAGGCTTTAGCAGTGGTTTTGGAGGATTTGGAGGTTTTGAAGAAGAAAATTTAGACAGCAATCTAGAGCTTCACATTCCTTTCGAAAAAGCTGTTAAAGGCGGGGAACATAGTTTTAATTTTCAAGGCGAAACCATTAAATTTAAAATTCCACACGGTATAAAAGAAGGCGAGAAACTAAGAATTCGCTCTAAAGGAAAACAAAGCAGAAATGGAGCTAGAGGCGATTTAATCATTATTGTAAAAATAGAAGAAAGTCCTATTTACACAAGAGAAGATGATGATTTATATCAAAAGGTTGATATTTCTTTAAAAACTGCACTTTTTGGTGGAAAAATAAATATAAAAACACTCAAAGAAGGCAAGGAAGAAGCGACAATTAACATAACGCCTAATTCAAAAAATAACCAAAAAATTCGTTTAAAAGGTTATGGGGTGCAAAATAGAAAAAGTGATATTTATGGGGATATGTATTTGATTTTAAATGTTGTTTTGCCAAATTTAGATACCCTTGATGAAAAATTTATAGAACTCTTAAAAGAAAAATTACCTTAAAGAAAGGAATAAAATATGGAACACCATTATGATGAACCTGTATATTTAATCAGTGTTGTGGCTAAAGTTTTAAGCATACATCCACAAACCTTAAGGCAATACGAAAGAGAAGGATTGATAGAGCCAAGTAGAACCGATGGCAAAATAAGACTTTATTCTCAAAGGGATATTGACCGCATTAAACTTATATTGCGTTTAACAAGAGACATGGGAATCAATCTTGCTGGAGTAGATGTTATCTTAAAATTGAAAAACCAACTTCACGAATTTGAAAATTTAATTGATGAACTACGCTTAGAATTAAGCAAACAACAAGATAAAGAAGCGGCTAGCAAAGCCGTTGTTAAGCATAAAAATAGCTTTGATTTGATTTTTTATGAGAAAAAATAAAAAATAATGGATAATTTTTTAGAAATTTTTTTAATCACCGTTGCTATAGCTATAGTTTTAAATGTCATATTTAAAAAATTTGAAATTCCAACTATCATTGGATATATAGCTGCTGGAGAAATCATTTCTGAAATTTATCATTTAAGTGGCAAAGGCGAAATCACCCATATAGCCGAATTTGGTATAGTGTTTTTAATGTTTACCATAGGGCTTGAATTTTCTTTTAAGCATTTAATGGCAATGAAACAAGAAGTTTTTTTAAACGGCTCTTTGCAGATGCTTACTTGTGGCTTTGTTTTTATGCTACTTGCTATAGGAATTTTAGGACTTGGAGATAAAAGCGCTACCATAGTAGGCTTTGCACTAGCGCTTTCTTCAACCGCAGTGGTGCTTAAAATTTTAAATGATAATGGCGATATAAATGAGCAATATGGCAGAAAAGCATTGGGAATTTTGCTTTTTCAAGATATAGCCGTTATTCCTTTGCTTTTACTTGTAGATATTTTTTCATCCAACAATCAAAACATAGAAAAACTCCTTTTTACCACTTTAATTTCAGCACTTATTTTAATCACTTTATTATTTTTCATAGGTAAATATCTAGTGGATAGAATTTTTAGACTCATTATCCACACCTCTTCTCAGGAAATTTTTATTAGTACTGTTTTATTTATGGTTATTGGAGCAAGTTTTTTAGCAAATTATTTTGGATTTTCTTATTCTTTGGGTGCTTTTATAGCAGGTGCTTTGATAGCAGAAACAAAATATAAACACAAAATAGAAGCGGACTTAATCCCATTTAGAGATTTGCTTTTAGGGCTTTTTTTCATAACTGTAGGCATGCAAATTCAACTTGATGTAGTGGCGCAAAATTGGTTTTTAATCATAGTTTTAACCCTTCTTGTAATGGCTTTAAAATTTGGCATAGTTTTTGGCTTTTTATTTCTTTACACTAAAAAAAGAGTAGCGCTTAAAACAGCTTTTGCCATAGCACAAATTGGCGAATTCGCCCTAGCAATTTTTTCTCTTTTACAAGCAAAAAATATGCTTGATATCAAAACTTCACAAATTTTAATTGTTGTTTCTATCTTAACCATGATTATCACGCCTTTTATTTTAAACAATATAAGAAAAATTACCAATGTTGTAGAAGATATAGCACTTAATACCAACGCTGTGCAAAATATTGACAGCAATATCAAGCTTAAAAATCATCTTGTTGTTTTTGGCTACGGACGCTTAGGACAAGAAGTCGTACAAAAAATCAAAAACACAGGTGTACCTTATCTTGTTTTAGAAAGTGATTTAAATTTAGTAGAACTTGGAGTTAGTCGGGGTGAAAATGTCGTTTTTGCCAATGCTGCTCAAGAAGAAACCTTAAAAATTGCCAATATAGAAGAATGTGCCGTAGCTATTATCACAGTTACAAATGAAGCTAAACTTGAAATTTTATGTCAAGTGCTAGCTAATTATCCAAAACCTATAGACACTATCATTCATGTAAATGGAACTTTGAAAAAGATGCTTTTTTCTAGCATAGATGAAAATATACGCATCATTCGCTCTGAAAAAGTAATCGCTAGAAATTTAGTTCAAGAAGCACTAGAATGCCGCATTCATAAAAATACCTAAGGAAGAATTTTGACAAAAAATGAAGAAAAAGCCTTACGCGTAAAATACCTAAGAAATCTTGAAAAATTTTTCAATGGCGCCATATCTGCGCTTAAAAAAGAAGATTTTGATAAAACTAAATTTGAAGAAAGAATGTTAAAAAATGCTAAATTTTTTAAAAAAAATCCCGCGGTAAATCTTAACTCAACCTATGCAAAAAATCTTGAATTTTTTGTCAATGCTTGTTTAGATTTTTCCAAAGAAAAAAGCGAGCTTTTAAATCTTGCCAATGCTTTAGATAAGCAAAAAAAACAAGGTGAGAAAAAAGAAAAACATAAAAATTATTTAAAGGATTATGAATGATTAATGTATTTTTTGATATGGATGGAACTTTAATAGATAGCGCAAATGCCATTTCTTATGCAGTCAATGAAATAAGGCAGGATTTAAACCTAGCCCCACTTTCAAGAGAAATCATTATGCAAACCATCAATACTCCCAATATTGACTGGGCAAAAGAACTTTATAATATAGAAAATTTCCATCATTCTAGTTTTAAAGAAGGCTATGAAAAATATTTTGTCAAACACTATGAACAAAGCGTGGTGCTTTTTGAAGGAGTGAAGGAACTTTTAGAATTTTTAAAAAGCAAAAATTGTTTTTTAGCTATTGCCACTAACGCCCCGCAAAGCTCACTTTCAAACATACTTAAAAAACATCAAATCATTCCTTATTTTGATAAAATTTTAGGCGTAAGTTTAGGCATAGAACCCAAACCTCATCCTATGATGCTAGAGCTTTTAAAAAGTGAGGCACCATATAAAACAAGCGTTTTTATAGGGGATAGTCAAAAAGATAAAGAATGTGCTAAAAATGCTAATTTGCCTTATTTTCATGCCAAATGGTATCAAAAAGATTTAAAAGAAAATGAATTTAGCAACGCTAGTGAACTTAAAGGCTTTTTAGAAAAGTATTTATAAGTTTTTTAATGAAATTTTAGTTAAAATTAGAAACAAATTTTAAAAAGAGTAAATTATGAGTGAATTATTAATAGAAATTGGCACAGAAGAATTACCTGCTATTCCTTTGCTAAAAGAATTAGCTAATATAGAAAAAAAATGGAAAAATGTTTTAGAAGAATACCGCATGGTAAGTGATTTTAAATTTTATTATACTCCGCGTCGTTTAGTTTTTTTTCATGAAAATTTTGCAGACAAACAAGAAGATAGCTTTGCTGAATTTATAGGAGCACCTAAAAATGTCGCCTATAAAGATGGAGTTTTAACTCCTGCAGGACAAAGCTTCCTGCAAAAAGCAGGGATCAGTGAAAATGAACTCGCTTTTAAAGAAATCAAAGGCAAAGAAGTTTTATACCATCAAAAAGCTATTAAAGGTTTGCAAAGTCAAAAAATTTTAGGAGAAATGGTAGAAAAATTTCTAAAAAGTCTTAGTTTTGGCAAAAGTATGCGCTGGGGTGCAAATTCTTTTGAATTCATTCGTGCGATCCGTTCTATAGCTTGCATTTTAAATGATGAACTTGTTAATTTTCAAAGTTATGGGGTAAAAAGTGCTAAAAAAACTTTCATTCACAGAAGCGTAAGTTATGATTTGCAAGATTTTAACAATGCAAAAGAATATTTTGAACTACTAGAAAAAAACTATATCATCCTTGATCCAATCAAAAGAAAAGAAAAAATACTTGAGCAATTTAAACTCATAGAAAGTCAAAAAAATATACAAATTGGAGAGGATGAAGAACTTTTAGCTGAAGTAGTTGCTATCACAGAATACCCTAATGCACTTTTAGGAAGTTTTGAAGAAGAATTTTTAGAAATTCCTAGCGAAGTAATAATCACTTCAATGAGAGAAAATCAACGCTATTTTGCAGTTTTTAATGACAAAGGCTTAAGCAATCATTTTATAGTAGTAAGTAATGCAGTATGTAAGGATTATTCAAAAATCATACATGGAAATGAAAGAGTTTTGCGTGCAAGACTTAGTGATGCAATGTTTTTTTATCAAAATGATTTACAAAATGGCTTAAAACCTGAAAAACTTGCCAAAATGACCTATCTTGAAGGTTTAGGCACAATGCAGGATAAAAGTTTAAGAGAGATTAAAATTGCTGAAATTTTATGTCAAATGCTTCATAATGATAAAATCGAAAATATCAGCACAGCACTAAAATATGCTAAAGCTGACTTAGCCACACAAATGGTTTATGAATTTACTGATTTGCAAGGCATTATGGGAAGTTATTATGCGCAAAAAATGGGCTTAGATTATGAAATTTGCTTAGCTATCAAAGAACAATATCTTCCTAATTCCGAACAAGCTCCACTTCCAAGTACAGAATTTTCAAGCATAGTAGCCCTTGCAAACAAGCTTGATGCCCTTATAGGACTTTTTAGCATAGGAAAAATTCCAAGTGGAACAAAGGATCCTTATGCCTTAAGAAGAGCTGCCAATGGGATCATTAAAATCGCTCTAAATTTAAATAAAGAATTTGATATCCAAATTTTATTAGAAAAACTTTCAAGTCATTACAAAAGCTTTGATATGCAAATTTTAAAAGATTTTATTTTTGAAAGACTTTATACTTTTTATACAGTCAATGCTTCTTTTGTAAAAGCAGTTTTAAGCTCACAAAATACAGATCTTATCCATATCAATCAAAGCGTAAATGCTCTTATAAAACTTAGCAAAAAAGACAATTTTAATGAAAATTTTGCAACCTTTAAAAGACTAGCCAATATCGCCACTAAAAATTCTCATAAAGTTGATGAAAGTCTTTTTGTTCAAGAAGCAGAAAGCAAACTTTACAAAGCTTTTCAAGAAAAAACTAAAGCCGACTCTTTACAGGAAAAACTTGAAAATCTTTTTGCGCTCAAGCCTTTTATTGATGAGTTTTTTAATCAAGTGATGATTAATGCTGAAGATAAAAAACTTAAAAATAATCGCCAAGCTTTGGTTTATGAAATTTATGCGGAGTTTTTAAAAATCGCCGATCTTAAAGAGTTAAGCCTATGAAAGCCTTATGGCTTTTTTTAAGCTTTACTCTTTGGCTTTTTGGAGCTCAAAATTTAGAACTCATCAAAGGTCAAGCTTTATTTTTGGAACTAGATAAGAAAGATTTTTTATCTTTGAAAAATAATGATAAAAATATTCCCACCTTTACACATCCTAAAAATCAAGAAAAAATTCTAGCTATTTTTTCCTTACCTTACAAAAATCCCCCGCAAAATACAAAACTTATAGCATTTTATAAAGATAGAAAAGAAGAAATTTTCATAAAAACTTTAGAAGGTAATTATAAAAGTGAAAAATTGCAAGTTGAAAACAAAAAGATTTTTCCGCCAAAAACCGTACAAGAACGCATCGCTAAAGAACTAAAAGAAGCCAATGCGATTTATAGTTCTTATACTCCAAAAGCTTTATTTAACAGTACTTTTAATATACCTTTAAATTCTTTTATCACAAGTGATTTTGGCAAAGCAAGAACTTTTAATGAAAAAGTAGCAAGTTATCATAGCGGAACGGATTTTAGAGCCGCCACAGGAACGCCTATTTATGCAGCCAACTCAGGCATAGTAAAAATTGCAAAAGATCGTTATTTCGCAGGAAATTCGGTAGTGATTGATCATGGTTTTGGAATTTATTCACAATACTATCATCTTTCTAAAATCGATGTTAAAGTAGGACAAAAGATAAAAAAAGGCGAACTTATAGGACTTAGCGGGGCTAGTGGTAGGGTAAGTGGGCCGCATTTGCATTTTGGAATTTTAGCTGGAGGCAAACAAGTTGATCCTTTGGATTTTGTATCCAAATTTAATGCTATTTTTCAATGAAATTTAGTGACTTTTTCCACGCTTGGCTACATGAAAGCTATTATAAAAATGCTGTAAGTATAGGAAAAAACGGAGATTTTTTTACTGCTGTGAGCGTAGGAAATCTTTTTGGCACACTTTTAGCCAAGCATTTTTTAAATTTAATAGATAAAAAAATTTTACAACCCCCTTTAGAACTTGTAGAAATAGGTGCTAATGAAGGATATTTAAGTCGTGATTTTTTAGCCGCTTTGCTTGAATTAAGACCTGAAATTTTTTCTCAAATTTCTTTTTTCATCATAGAACCGCATGAAAAATTAAAAAATTTACAGAAAAAGACCTTAGAAGGAGTGGAATTTACTCACAAAAATAGTCTTAAAGAATGCCATTTTAAGAACGCTTTTTTCTTTTGCAATGAACTTTTTGATAGTTTTACTTGTGAACTTATAGATCATGATAAACTGGCATTTGTAGAAAATTTTAAACTTATTTTTAAAAATATGGATGAAAATTTGATCACAAAATGCAAAGCTTTAAATCTTACAAAAGGCGAACTCAGTTTAGAGCTTGAAAATTTTTTTAAAGATTTAGATCAAGCTTGCGAGAGATTTATATTTGCGGGATTTGACTATGGAACTTTGAATCCACAAAATTTTAGCTTAAGAATCTATCAAAAGCACGAAGTTTTTAGCCCTTTTGAAGTATCTTTAAAAGATTTTTTCGGCAAAAGCGATCTAACCTATAATGTTAATTTTACTCATCTTCAAAAACTCATCAAAGAATATGATTTCAAACCTTTAGCTTTTAAAAAACAAAGTCTTGCTTTCATGGATTTTGGTTTTGAAGATTTATTAGAATACACAAAAAATAAAAACATTAAAACTTACGAAAGTTTTTTATCTCAAGTTAAAATTTTATTTTTTAATTTTGATGAAAAATTTCATTTTTTCGAATTTCAAAAAAACTAAAATTTTATATTTTTCATACTTGCCAAACAAACTCCCTCCCTTAAACCCTCATCAATGACTAGAAGTTTATGTTTATCAAACAAAGCATAAAACAGCAAACAACCTGCACTCAAATAATTTTTTCTCATCGTGCCTACTTCTTTTATGGCCTTTTTTTCTTCCATATGAAAAAGTTTAATAGCATAGTTTAAAAAATCCTTATGGCAAAGTTTTTTACCATTTACTCTAGTTGCTTCATACTTTTCATAGCCTATATTTTGTTTTAATGCGCTAAGTGTAGTAGGAACTCCGGAATTTAAAACCACCGTTTTAGCCCCTAAAAAACGAAGTTCCTTTTTAATCATAGCCACCTCATCAAAAGCCATAAAAGCTAAATGCTTTAAATAGGGATTTACAATTAAAAAATGAATTTTAAGTTTTTTATCTTTAATATTGATGATAAATTTAGGATATTTTTTTATCAATTTTTTATAAGAAATACAAGATTTATAATAAGAATGGCAATTTTTTTCATAAAAACCAATAATACCAAAATCAAAACTTTTAAAACTTTTTCTAAAAGAAAGCTCACAAGAAGCCCCTCCTAAATCACAATACGCAAACTCTCCCCAAATTTTAAGCCTTCTTAAACCTGATTGCATACCCAAAACACTGATCTTAGCTTCACTTTTGGCATCTATAAGCTTAAAATCAATCCCAAATTCTTCTTTTAAATGGGCAAAAATTTCATTTGTATTACTTGCCTTTCTAAAAGCTGCAGTCGCTACAGCTCTTGCTTTGCTTAAATCTTGCTCTTTAGCTAAAATACTCAAAGCATTTTTTAATCTTTGTATGGCTTCTTTAGAAATTTCTCCACTTTGATTTAGATTTTTCGCTGCCCC
Organism: Campylobacter sp. US55; assembly: GCF_004378955.1. NCBI lineage: Bacteria > Pseudomonadati > Campylobacterota > Epsilonproteobacteria > Campylobacterales > Campylobacteraceae > Campylobacter > Campylobacter sp. US55. Next base: position 67,768 of record NZ_RYYF01000001.1, on the reverse strand, counting down.
AATAACAAATTCATATTCTTTTAATTTATTTAATTTTTCATCCATTTGTACTGCTCTTAAAGTATTCGAACCAAGATCTATACCTAACATGACTTTCCTTGTTTGATTTTATAGTATAATAGCAAAAAAGTTCTAAAGGAAAAATATGCTTTTAGGTGTAAATATCGATCATATCGCAGTGTTAAGACAAGCTAGAATGGTAAATGATCCTGATCTTTTAGAGGCTGCTTTTATAGCAGCTAAACACGGAGATCAAATCACTTTGCATGTAAGAGAAGATCGCCGTCATGCTCAGGATTTTGACTTGGAAAATATTATAAAATTTTGTAAAAGCCCTATCAATTTAGAATGTGCTTTAAATGATGAAATTTTAAATTTAGCTCTTAAACTCAAACCCCACCGCGTTACTTTAGTGCCTGAAAAAAGAGAAGAGCTTACTACAGAAGGGGGACTTTGTTTAAATCATGCTAAATTAAAACAAAGCATAGAAAAACTTCAAAATGCAAACATTGAAGTTTCACTTTTTATCAATCCTAGTTTAGAAGATATAGAAAAATCAAAAATTTTAAAAGCCCAATTCATAGAGCTTCATACAGGACATTATGCGAATTTACACAACGCACTTTTTAGCAATATCTCTCATACTGCTTTTGCCTTAAAAGAACTCAATCAAGATAAAAAAACCCTACAAGCTCAATTTGAAAAAGAATTACAAAATTTAAAACTCTGTGCTAAAAAGGGCGTAGAACTTGGCTTAAAAGTAGCCGCAGGACATGGTTTAAATTACAAAAATGTAAAACCCGTAGTAAAAATTAAAGAAATTTGTGAGCTAAATATAGGACAAAGCATTGTAGCAAGATCTGTATTTACAGGACTTAAAAACGCTATTTTAGAAATGAAAGAACTTATAAAAGATGAAAAAACTAGCCATTAGCATAGGCGATATAAACGGCATAGGACTTGAAATTTTAGTGCGTTCTCATGAAGAACTAAGCAAAATCTGTACACCTTTTTATTTTATCCACGAAAGCTTGCTTAATACAGCTTCAAAACTTTTAAATTTAAAACTTTTTAATGCAAAAATCGTAGCTTTCAAAGATGGAAAAGACTATGAGTTTAATTTTATAAAAAAAGAAAATTCTCTTGAAATTTACTCTTTTTGCCTTCCTTTAGGCTTTAAAGTGGATGAAAATTTTGAAATCAAAGCCGGAGAAATAGATGCAAAAAGTGGACTTTATGGTTTTTTAAGTTTTAAGGCGGCAAGTTATTTTGTCTATGAAAAACACGCCCATGCCTTGCTTACTCTACCTATACACAAAAAAGCTTGGGGAAATGCAGGGCTTAAATACAAAGGACACACCGATGCTTTAAGGGATTTTTTTAAAAAAAATGCCATTATGATGTTAGGTTGTAAAGAACTTTTTGTAGGGCTTTTTAGCGAACATGTACCTTTAGCTAAGGTGAGTAAAAAAATCACTTTTAAAAATTTAAGCATCTTTTTAAAAGATTTTTACAAAGAAACGCATTTTAAAAAAATAGGACTTTTAGGTTTTAATCCTCACGCTGGAGATTATGGAGTTATAGGTGGAGAAGAAGAAAAGATCATGGAAAAAGCTATAGCCTTTGTCAATGCCTTTTTACACTCTAAAAAAGATGAAAAATTTTTCAAAAAAGCCTTAAAAGATGAAAATTTACAAAAAGAATTGCTTTTAAATTTTAAAGGCAAGGGCGTTTATCTACCCTATCCTTTAGTAGCTGATACAGCTTTTACTAAGGCTGGCTTAAAAAACTGCAATCGTTTAGTGGCTATGTATCACGATCTTGCCCTTGCTCCTTTAAAGGCCTTGTATTTTGATAAAAGCATCAATGTGAGTTTAAATTTACCCATCATACGCGTCAGTGTTGATCATGGCACGGCCTTTGATAAGGCCTATAAAAATGCTAAAATCAACACTAAAAGTTATTTTGAAGCGGCTAAATTTGCAATCAATTTAAATTCTAAAGCTTAAATTTAGCCCTAGAATCAATCAAATCTTCTTTAGCCAAGCTGTCTATAAAATCTTGCAAATCTTTATTGGTATTTAAACTTTGAGTGAGTAAATTTTCATATTTATCAACTTTATTTTTAAAAATTTGCTCTAAAGCTTCTTTAGTTTTTGTATCTTTTTTTGCTCTTTGCGTAAGCTCTAATAAAGCTTTAGCATAAGCTTCTTGCATGCAATCACTTGCATTGAGTAAAGGTAAAATAGGATTTTCCCCTGCTTTTGTATTTTGCATATTTTTTATACAAATTTTTCTTTCTTTAATCATCTTTTTTGAAATGACTTTGAAATCTTTTTTTCATCTTTTCGTCTGCTTTTTTTGAAATATTTTGATACAAACTACTATAGATGTTATCTACTAAAGCAAGTTTTTTATTCTCAAATTCATTACGCACGCCAAATTCATTACGCACGCCAATTTCATTACATATCATAAGCTCATCATCACTTTTGCCATCATCTTTCACCTTAGAACAATCAAAACTAGGTTTTACTTCATCTTTGTAAATAAGCTCATCAAAACTCAAAGCCCCTAAACTCACCAAACTTAAACCGAGCAATAAAATAATTTTTTTCATTTTTACTCCTTTAAAATTTTTATTTTATTTTAACAAAAATATTTTGATTTTTTTAAGGAAATTAAGCCTTTATTTTATTATAATGCGTTTTTATTTTTTATAAGGAAATTAAAATGCAAAATTACAAAAAAGCTCTTTTTGCACTAGCTCTTAGTGCTTTTTGTATGGGTGTAACCGAATTTGTCATGGCAGGAGTTTTGGTTGATGTTGAAGCGTATTTTAGCGTAGATGCAAAAACCGCAGGATATCTTACAACTTTATATGCCATAGGTGTTGTTATAGGTGCTCCTCTTATTACTATACCTTTAAGTCATTTTCATAGACATATACAACTTTTAAGCAATCTTGGAATTTTTGCTTTAGCAAATTTCATCATCTTTTTTAGCCAAAATTTCTATCTTACAGCATTTGCGCGTTTTATAGCAGGAACACAGCATGGGGTGTTTTTTGTCATTGCTACCTTAGCTGTAAGTGCTATAGTACCTAATGATAAAAAATCAAGTGCTCTAGCTATAATGGTCACAGGACTTACCGTAGCCTTAGTTACTGGAGTACCACTTGGAACTTTTATAGGACATTATTTTGGCTTTAAATTTATCTTTTTACTTATTTTTATCATTACAAGCCTAGCATTTTTTGGAGTATGGTATATGATGCCCAAAAATTTACATCCTAGTCCCACAAGTCTTAAAAATCTAATCCCTGCTTTTTCGCATCAAAATTTGTTAAAAACTTATACTATAACCATTTGTAGCTGTGGGGCTCAATTTGTTCTTTATACTTATTTGCAAAAATTACTTGTAGAAATAAGCGGTTTTAAAGTCCAAGATACAGCTTATATCTTGCTCTTATATGGAATTTGTGCAATTTGTGGGAATTTATGGGGCGGAAAAATAGTAGATAAAAAAGGTGCTATTTTTTCCTTGCGTCTTATTTTAAGCATACAAGTTCTAGTATTTTTAAGTGTATTTCTCACCATGTATTCTAAAATTTTAATCATTTTTAGCGTAGCCTTGATAGGATTTTTTGCCTTTTCAACCATACCTGCACTAAAAATGCTTAGCATTACTAAAGCTAAACGCCATACTTATAAAGTCATAGACAGCACAGTAAGTGTAAATGAAGCAGCTTTTAATGTAGGCATAGCCTTAGCAAGTTTTTTAGGTGGGATTGTTTTAGCAGGATTGGGTATAGAATTTAATGCTTTATTTTCGGCACTTTTTGTAAGCCCTGCTTTGATTTTTGCCTTACTTTTTGCCAAAGATAAATTAAATTATAAAAAATTTCAAAGAAAAAGTTTAAAAAAGATATAAATTGGAATAGAAATTGCTTGTTTATTTAATGTAAAGTTAAATAAAGGAGGAGAAAATGGTAGTAGATAATACTCAAAAAACATCAAATGCTATTTTTAGCACCACAACAAAGGTTAAAGAGAAAAATACTTCAGCAGATGAATTTCAAGCCACATTAAATGAAGTAAAAAACAAAGAAGAAAAGGAAGAAGAAAAAACAAGCTCAAGCAAATTTACTAATGAAGACATTGATCTTGGTGCTGTTAGAGAAGATTTTAGATCTTATGCTTGGCAAAAAATGAGAGAAGATCAATACAAAAAAAATGAGGAGACTTTGCTAAATAAGCTTTTTGCTACAATTGACGCAGGAAATGCCACAAACAATACAAAGGCTTAATATACAAATCAAAACTCAAACTACACAAACGAGAATTCCAATAATTCTCGTAAAATTTCTCATAACTCTGGATAAAATGAAAAAATTTATTATTTCCTCCATATGAAGAAAATATAGAAAAATTGACCAATTTAATTTATCAAATTCTGTTATAATTTTGCTAAAAACAAAGGAAAATAATGATTTTTATTGATGCTTGCTTTAAAAAACCTACACCCTACACCCCTATTTGGATGATGCGTCAAGCAGGAAGATATTTGCCAGAATATATGGAAGTAAGAAAACAAGCGGGTGATTTTCTCTCTTTATGCAAAGACTATAAAAAAGCTTCTGAAGTTTCTTTACAGCCTATTGATATTTTAGATGTAGATGCAGCAATCATTTTTTCAGATATCTTAGTTGTTCCTCTTGAAATGGGTATGAATTTACGTTTTGAAAAAGGAGAAGGGCCTGTTTTTGATAATCCTATTTCAACCCTAGAAGACTTAGAAAAACTTGACGATCAAAATGCACATAAAAAATTAAATTATGTCTATGATGCCTTAAAGCTTACTAGAGAAAAATTATCTCAAAACAAGGCTTTAATAGGATTTTGCGGAAGCCCTTGGACTATAGCTACCTATATGATAGAAGGAAGTGGAAGTAAAAATTATGCAAAGTGTAAAAAAATGCTTTATCAAAACCCAGAACTTTTACATAAAATTCTAAACAAACTAACTCAAGTTTTAAAACTTTATTTAGAAGAGCAAATTAAAGCAGGTGCTAATGCTATACAAATTTTTGATAGCTGGGCAAGTGCTTTAGAATACGATAAGTTTTTTGAATTCTCTTTTAATTATATGCTTGAAATTTCAAATTTTATTAAAAGCAAATACTCAAATATACCTGTAATTTTATTCCCTAAAGGCATTAGCGGTTATTTGGATAGAATCGATGGTAATTTTGATGTTTTTGGGGTTGATTGGAGCACTCCGCTTGATTTAGCACGTGATAAACTATCACACAAATATACTCTTCAAGGCAACATGGAGCCTTGCAGACTTTATGATAAAAATGCCATCAAAGAAGGAGTGGAAAAAATACTAAAAACCATGCAAAATAAAGCTCATATTTTCAACTTAGGACATGGGATCTTGCCTGATATTCCTGTTGAAAATGCAAAATATTTTATCAAGCTTGTACAAGAAAGTTCAGCTAAATGAAAATACTCTTTGGTCCTGTTAGCTCAAGGCGTTTTGGAAGATCTTTGGGTATAGATTTAAGCCCTAGTAAAAAACAATGCAATTTTGATTGTGTTTATTGTGAGCTTGATCCAAAAAAAGCCCAAGAAAAACAGGATGAAATTATCAGCATAGATAAAATTATCTCCGAAGTTAAAGTTGTGCTTGAAAAAAATGTTGAATTTGATTTTCTTACCCTTACTGCCAACGGAGAGCCTAGTCTTTATCCTTATTTAAATGAGCTTATTTTATCTTTACGCAGCATTGCTAAAGATAAAAAATTGCTTATTTTAAGCAATGGTACAGCTGTATTAGATGAAGGCAAATTTAATGCTTTGCTAAAACTAGATGTGGTCAAATTTAGCCTAGATAGTGCAGTTGCTAAAACTTTTTATCGTATTGATAGAGCTTTAAAAAACATTGACTTAGAAAAAATGATAGAAAAAATGGCAGATTTTAGAGCTAGGTTTAATGGAGATTTGATTATGGAAATTCTAGTTGTTAAAGATCTTAATGACAACGAAGAAGAATTTAAAGCACTCAATCAAGCTTTAAAAAAAATCATGCCTTTAAGGGTTGATCTAAGCACCATAGATAGACCTCCTGCTTATGCCGTTAAAAAAGTAAGCGAAGAAAAACTTTTAGAACTTTCTAAACTTATAGATTCTACTCCTGTACTCTTAGCCAAAAGGCATTATGAAGGTAAAAAACTAAGCTTCAATGAAGAAGAATTATTAAAAATGCTTCATTTACGCTCACAAAGCGAAATAGACATTGAAGTGAAATTTGATGAACAATCCAAAACTCTCTTAAGTCAACTTATCAAAGAAAAAAAGGTAAAAATTCTTGATTTAGCTGGAGTTAAATTTTATAAAGCTTAGGCCTTTGGTAAATACTTTCTAAGTAAAGTTATAAGATCATTTCTACTTACATCACTTAAAACTTCGCTCACACAATCAAAATCCCTAACTTTTTCCTTTGAAAAAAAGATGATATGGCTTTGTGGATGCTGTTTTTTATAAGCACTTAGCAAATTTCTCATTTGCTCAAGATCAAATTTAATTAATTCATAATCAAGCAAAATCAAACGATAAGTCTCCTTGCTTAATTCTTGTTTTAATTGACTAAAAGAATTTATACATACATTTTTATCGCATTGTTTTTCTATTATATTAAAAAATAAGGTTGCATCAAAATCATTTTGTTTAAAAAGCAATACATTATTTTGATAAGGGGTTTTAAATTTTAAAGTGCAAACCTTATCAAGCTTGTTTTGCAAAATATTTTCAAGATCTTTTTTTTCAAAAGGTAAAGTTAAAAAATACTCATAATGTGTATTTTTATGGCGACCCATCACTATAAAATCATAGTTTTTCTTTACATTTTCATTTAAAATTTTATCCTTGATAAAAATCAAATGAAAGTCATTAACATCAAAACTTAAATTTTTAAAACAAGTGCTTTCTATGCCAAAATACGAAAGTAAATTTGCAAGTAAAAAATTCTCAAGCTCATCATTATTAACTATAGCCACACTTGCTTCAAACTGCAAAACCTTTCCGTGAGATGTCCCTATAATGCTTTTATGATGCTCTAAAGCCTCATTTAATTCTAATCTAATTTGATCTTTTTGAGAATTTAAGGCATTTAAAATCAAAGAATTAATTTCTTTATTATACCCTTCATTTAAGCAACGCATTGCATTGGATATATTTCCAAGCTGATATAAATTTTCCTCCAATAAATGCAAATATCTATCTTTTTCATGGGATATTTTAGTTAAATTTTGACCCGTAGCTTCAAATTTTTCCTTTAACAAATCAAGCGCGCTATCAATATCAATCTTTTTTTGAAAATTTAAAAAATCACTTTGCATGCAAAAAATTTTTTGATGTATTTTGTTTATATTTCTATTTTGTCTAAAAGCAAAAATAAAAAGTGTTAAAGATAAAACAAAAATGCTAGAAAACATACCTATTTTCAGTTGTTCAGCAACACTATCAAGCTTTGAGATATCAATACTTAAATACGCTAAAATTAGATTAAAAATAAAAATTATCCCTGCTAATATCAAATCAATTTTCCTTTATCTTTTGTGCCACTTTCTTGCCTACAAGCATTGCAAGATCTTTAAAATCAGCCTTATATATAGATTCAAAATTTCCATAATACGCTAAAAGTTTTTGTATAACCCCTGAACTAAGTCCTAAATTTACAAGATTAGAACTTTTCAAGTCCTGTTTTTTCTTAGTATTTTGATGAAAGCTGATAGCAAAACGATGCGCTTCATCTCTTAATTTCTGTAAGAATTGTAGTTTTTTATCGTTAATACTTAAGCTAAATTCTCCTTTTAAGGAATGAATTTTATCCTTAGCACCGCCTTTAGCTCTATGTGCTTTTGCATCGATTTTTTCTTTTGAAATAGCTAAAATATCGACATTTGCCCCACTACTTACAATGATTTCTTTAGCCAAATCAAGCAAAGCCTTTCCTCCATCTATAAGCCATAAATCAGGAGGGGGTATTTTATCAAAGTCCAAAGCCCTACGCATTAAAACTTCACGCATTTGATCATAGTCATTTTTATGTTTTAAATGAAATTTGCGATATTTTGACTTATCCCAAGAATTTGCACTATAAGTTACCATAGCTCCAACATTTGCCACGCCTTGCAAATGAGAATTATCAAAAATTTCTATATCATTTGGTAAATTTTCAAGCCCAAAATAAGACTTTAATTCTTTTTGTATAGTAAAACCATGATTTTTTTGCTCTTTTTCTATATTTAAAAGGGCATTTTGAAAAGCCAAATCACAAATTCTTCTTTTTTCTCCTATTTTAGGGATTTTAATACTGATTTTTTTATCAAATCTTTGGCTTAAAATTTCTTCTAAAAGCACTCTATCTTCAAATTCTTCATAAACATAAATAACATTTGCAAGCAAAGGAATATCCATGCTAAAATTTTCTAAAATCAGTTGCTTATAAATTTCATTTTTATCCCATTGTATATCATTTTTTATAGAAGTAATCTTAGAATTTACACTGATAATTTTTCCATTTTGCACTACAAAACGCAAGGTTGAAAGCATAGAATTTTTAAAAGCTAAAGCAAACACTTCAAAATCTTCTAATTTTGCAATATCTATTTCAACCTTAACTTCTAAATCCTTAATCGTTACAATCTGATCTCTTACTTTAGCTGCTTCTTCATAATTTTCATTCTGTGCTAAAACAAGCATTTGTTTTTCTAAATTTTTTATTAAAATACTAGGATTTAAAAGCGCGTGCATAGCCTCATCTAAAATTTCAAGGTATTTTTCCCTGCTAATGCGTTTATCACAAGGCGCAAGACAACGAGAAATTTGATAAAAAATACAAGGGGATTTACAACTTGCTTTTTGCTTTAAAGGATAGTATAAATAAAGTGCATCTAAAAGCTCTCTAGCGCCTTTAAAAAAAGGGCCAAAATATTTAATTTTGCTTTTTTTTACTAATTTTCTAGTGATCTCAAAGCGTGGAAATTCTTCTTCAAAATCCACATAAATATAAGGATAAGTTTTATCATCTCTTAGTAAAATATTATATTTTGGATGCAGTTGTTTGATAAAAGAATTTTCCAAAATCAAAGCATCGGCTTCTGAATTAGTAGTGATAAATTCCAAATGCACTGTTTCTTCAATCATTTTTTGAATTCTTAAAGAATTTCTTGGGTTTGCATGTAAATTTGGAGTAAAAGCGAAATAAGATTTGACACGATTTTTAAGATTTTTAGCCTTACCTACATATAAAAGCTTTCCTTCTTGATTAAAATATTGATACACTCCAGCACTATTAGGAAGAGTTTTTAACTCATTTTCTAAATTCTCTTTAGTCAAGATTAGAACCTTTTTTTATAAGCTCTCTTAAATCTTCAAATTTCTTAAATAATTTTTCATCTTCAAAGCAATTTTTAAATTCACCCTTAGAAAGCTCCAAATAAGAATTTTTAGAGAGTTTTTCATCATTTTTGTTTTTATTTACTGCATAAGTGTATTTTTGAGAAAAGATTTTTATATCTTTTATATCAACAAATCCACTTAAAGGATATTTTTGTCCATACGCTTTTATGAGAAATTTAATATAAATTTTGCTATCATCATGATTTAATTCTTGATAAGCTGCTGGATGTAAGGTTATTATATTTAAAATATGATTTTTTACATAAATTTTAGCAATCAAACGTTGCTTAGCAAGCGGAAAAGAACTTAAAAAATCTTTGCAAAAAAATAAGGTTTTTAAAGGCTTATAATGAGGTTTATCCATCAATTCATTAATAACAGCACTAGCGTTTTTAGTCATCTTAATATTATTTCTTTTTCCCATAAGATGATTTTAGCATTTCTTTTCTTAATTTTCTTCTGTGCTTGCGGATATAAAGGCAACCCTCAATACACAAGCTATGAACAAAATGGTTCGGTAAAAACCATTAAAAAATACGAACAATTACATAGGTGGTAAATAATGAAAAAAGCAGATATTTTAGTTTTAGACTTTGGCTCTCAATACACTCAGCTTATAGCAAGACGCTTAAGGGAACAAGGAGTTTATGCAGAAATTTTACCTTTTAATGTGAGCTTAGCTGATATTAAGGCGAAAGAACCAAAAGGTATTATTTTAAGCGGAGGTCCAGCAAGCGTATATGCAACTGATGCGTATTTTTGCGATAAAGGTATATTTGACTTAGGTTTACCTATTCTTGGAATTTGTTATGGTATGCAGCTTATGGCACATCATTACAAAGCTACAGTAGCACCTGCAGGACATAAAGAATACGGCAAAGCAAACATAGAAGTTAAAAAAGATAGCGCTTTATTTAAAAATCTTCCAAAAAAACAAACCGTTTGGATGAGTCATTCTGATAAGGTAGAAAATTTACCTAATGGTTTTGAAGTTTTAGCCACAAGTGAAAATAGCCCTTTTTGTGTTTTTGGCAACGAAGATAAGAAATTTTTTGCTCTGCAATTTCACCCAGAAGTGCAACACAGTGAATTTGGCAAAAATATCTTAAAAAATTTTGCTAAATACGCTTGTAATTGTGAAAGCGTTTGGAATATGGGTTCTTTTGCAAAAACTCAAGCAGAAAAAATCCGTGAAGAAGTAAGCAGTGATAAAGTGCTTTGTGCAGTAAGTGGCGGAGTAGATAGTAGTGTAGTTGCTGCACTTTTAGCTAGTGCTATAAAAGAACAAGTTATAGTAGTTTTTGTAGATAATGGACTTTTAAGAAGCGGAGAAAAAGAACAAGTTGAATTTATGTTTAAAAATACCTTAGGTATCGATCTTATCAGTATTGATGCAAGTGAAATTTTCTTAAGTCGCTTGGCTAATGTTAGAGATCCTGAGCAAAAAAGAAAAATCATAGGAAATACCTTTATAGAAGTTTTTGAAGAAGAAGCAAAAAAACATAAAGATGTAAAATATCTCGCTCAAGGCACACTTTATACTGATATCATAGAAAGTTCTGTTGTAGGTGCAAGCAAAACCATTAAAAGCCATCATAATGTAGGGGGCTTACCTGAAAAAATGAATCTTAAACTCATAGAGCCTTTAAAAGAAATTTTTAAAGATGAAGTGCGTGCTTTAGGGCTTGAGCTTGGACTTAGCAAAGAAGTGGTTTATCGCCATCCTTTCCCTGGGCCAGGGCTTGCTATACGTATTATGGGAGAAGTAAATCGCCCTAGCTTAGAACTATTGCGCAAGGCTGATGTAATTTTACTTGAAGAACTTAAAAGTACAGGTTGGTATGATAAAACTTGGCAAGCATTTTGCGTGCTTTTAAATGTTAAAAGCGTTGGGGTTATGGGGGATAACCGCACTTATGATAATGCAGTTTGTATACGCGTTGTAGATGCAAGTGATGGTATGACGGCTACCTTTTCACATTTACCTTACGAAGTTTTAGAAAACATAAGTCGCCGTATCATCAATGAAGTAGAAGGTATAAACCGCGTTGTTTATGATATCTCAAGCAAACCACCTGCAACCATAGAATGGGAATGATCCATTTTTTCTAGCTCTTATTTTTATTATAAAATTTTTATAAAAATAAGGCTAGAATTTATTCAAGAAATTTCAAGGAAGAAATATGCATGGAAAAATAGCTATTTATATGGATTCTACAGGACGTGGAACCGTTACAAACTCAGCAAATACCTTTTTTGACTTCAATCGCCAAATTTGGAATGATAAAAAAAGTATGCCAAGTGTTGGCATGCTTGTGGAATTTAGAACTCTTTCTAGCGAAAAAAAAGCAGAAGACGGCAAGCCCGTTCAAACAAGCAAAACCATAACAGGTATAAAACCTTCAAAATTTCAAGAATTTAAAGAAGGGGATTTTATCACTGAGCATGATTTTTGGAAAACTGATAATGATGATGAATTAGAAGACTTGCAAAACTCAAGAAGAAGTGCTTATATAACAGAACTTTATAGAACAACAGACTTTGACACTATAGAAAAAATTCCTCTTTCTTTTACTATACCTCAAGCTATACAAAAATATTTTGCCCATGAAATTTTATCCGTAGAAACGCTTCAAGCCAATCTACAAGATGAAAAGGAAATTCCTTGCATACTTGATTATCTTATACTTAAAAGATTTTTATTTAAAGCTTATGATACTTTAATTTTTATGGATAATAGCATAGACCAAACCCAATTTAGCGCATTAAAAAGCATCATGATGCATTTAGAGAATTCATACAAGCAAATGATAGTTGATCAAAAACCAAATATCACTAAAATTTTTAACGAAACTTTTTTATCTTTGCAGTGTCATTACCAAGCTTTAGTAGCCACCATAGATACAAGAAAAAATCGTCTAGCCTCGCTTGAAGCACAAATGAAAACTTTACAATCTGAAATAAATCTTAAAAGCAATGCGGCCAATGCAGACCCTGAAAAACTTAAAGCTCGACAAGAAAGATTAACTAAACTACAAAAAGAAGCAGAATACCACAGAACAACACTAAAAAGACTTGATGCTATAAGGGAAGATTTTTATAAGAAAAATTACAATATTTTCGAAAATGCTTTTAAACTTTCACGAGAAAAGCTCTTTAAAAAAATTGTCACAGGTTTAAATCTATGCGCAACCATAATGGATGTTAAAATTTGGCACTTATCTTTAAAATCATCAGGGGTTAAAAATTCTTATTTTACTATGAGTAATATAGAAAATTCTTTCTGTTCTCTTTCTTTTGCAGAACATTACTTAAGTCGCTTAAATAAATCCGCTCTAAATCCTTTTGATCAAAAACTTTTAGTGTATATTCAAAAAATCACAAAAGAACAAAGAAAAAAATTTTTAGTTGTCACATCGGATTTAGATTTATTATGCAAATTAAAAATTGAAAACTTTTCACAAAATCCGTATTATTTAGTAAAATACGCACCTAAAAAAGTAAATTATCAGTCTTTAATGCGTGATAACACCTTTGATATAGTCTATATTGATGAAAAACATGTTTGGGAAAATGTTGCCGATATTATTTTACAAGGAAAGCATTTTGACAAATCAGGAAAAACCAAATTTAAACTGATTTAAGACATAGAAATTTAAGCTAAATTAAGTTATAATTTCCTTGCCTAAACAGTTTGTGGTATTTAAAGTGATCCAACACATTTTTATTAACTGCGATTGTGTGATTTACCGTGTTCTGTGGCATCGTTTGAGCTTTGAAAAAAGCGAGAAGTTGCAGCCTTTAAAAATTACCTAGCGGTTTTCTTTGACTTTTTGGGGTCAATCTTTGTTAAACGGCTGTTTGGGTTTAAAAGGAGATATAAATGAAAATAATGATTTTGGGTAGTGGTGCAAGAGAATACTCTATTGCTTTAGCCTTAAGAAGAGTAGACAAAAATTTAGAGTTTTATTTTGCTCCTGGAAATGGCGCTACCGAAAGTCTTGGAACAAATTTAAACCTAAAAGATCCAGTAGTTTTAGCAACCTATGCAAAAGAAAAAGGTTTTGATCTTTGTATAGTAGGAAGTGAAAGTTTTTTAGCTGAAGGGGTTGTAGATATTTTTAAACAACAAGGACTTGCTATTTTTGGGCCAAGTAAAGCTGCTGCAATGCTTGAAACCTCAAAATCTTTTATGAAAAGCTTTCTTAAAAAATACCGTATCAAAACAGCCAAATTTTTAAACACGAATGACATTGAAAAAGCAAAAAATTTTATATATAGTTTAACCCCTCCTATAGTAGTAAAAGCCGATGGACTTTGCGCAGGAAAAGGTGTTATCATAGCTAAGACTCATAAAGAAGCCATAGAAGAAACAGCTAAAATGCTGAGCGGAGAAAGCTTTGGAGATGCTGGAAAACTCGTTGTAATTGAAGAATTTTTAGATGGTTATGAATTAAGCATTTTTGCAGTATGTGATGGCAATGATTTTGTTTTACTTCCTGCAGCACAAGATCACAAAAAATTACTCGACAATGATCAAGGACCAAATACTGGTGGAATGGGTGCTTACGCTCCTAGCTCTTTAGCGAATGAAAGCTTGCTTAGAAAAGTTCAAAAAGATATTATTTTACCGACTTTAGCAGGCATGAAAAAAGAAGGAGCGGAATTTTGTGGTGTTTTATTTATAGGCGCTATGATCGTTGGAAATAAACCTTATGTATTAGAATTTAATGTTCGCTTTGGCGATCCTGAATGTGAAGTTTTAATGCCTTTAATCGAAGATCCTTTAGAGCTTATTTTAGCTGCTACTCAAAGACGCTTAAGACACGCAAAAATCAAAATCAAAAAAGAATTTGCAGTAGGGGTTGTATGCGCTAGTGAAAACTATCCTTACAAAAGTTCACCAAAAAGTGAAATTACTGTAAATAACATTCCTGAAAACTCTCATATCTCTTATGCTGGAGTAAGCCTAGAAGATGGCAAATTAATGGCTGATGGTGGAAGAGTTTTGGTTTGCGTTGGCACAGGAAAAAGTATAGAAGAAGCACAAAAAAATGCTTATAAACTTTGTGATAATGTAAATTTCAAAGGAAAGCAATACAGAAAAGACATCGCTCATCAGGTTCTTAAATGAAAGAAAACTTACAAGACCGCTTAGAGCGTGAAAATCTAAAAATAGCAAGTTTTAGAAAAAGAGTTTTAGCTTTTTTAATCGATGATATGGTTATTTCTTTGATTGTGTTTATCATTTTTTATGATCGTCTAATCCAAGCAAAAGATTTATTTGAAACAACTCAAATTATAGGAAATTTTTATCTTGGCTTCATCTTACTTCATTTTAGTTATCAAGCAATTTTTACTTATCTTTATGGGGCGAGTTTGGGAAAAATATTATGCAAAATTATCATCTTGGATGAAAATCTTCTTGACAAACCCAATCTCATCCAAAGTTGCATCAGATCTGCCATAAGACAGGTTAGTGCTATGGCATTTATGCTTGGATTTGCTTGGGCTTTAAGCAATGATTTACGCAAAGCTTGGGAAGATTATCTAGCAAGGACAATAGTAGTCGATGTGGCGTAAATTTTCCCTATTACTAGGAACTAGCATAGCTTTAAGTGCAGCACAAGTTGATATTTACGCTCTTGATGCAAAAAAAGAAGGTGATATTCTTACTGCAAACAATGATGTTATTATTTTTTCTGATTTTTATTTCATCACTGCCAATAAAGCAATTTACAATGAAAAAACCGGAGATGTTGAGCTTTTTGGCGATGTTAACATCCTAAGGGGACAAAACGAAAGATCGCATTCTGATTATGCTAAAATCAACCTAAATTCCAATCAAGCCGATTTTAGTAATTTTTTCTTTTCCAATAACAATCTTGAAGTATGGTTTCAAAGCAAAACAAGCCATCTAAATGATAAAGTCTTTGAAAGCAAAATTTCAGCAGTTTCAAGCTGCAATGTTGAAGATCCTGATTGGGAAATTCGTTTTTCAAAAGGCTGGCTTAACCGGGAAACCAATTTTGTTCATCTTTACAATGCAAGATTATATGTTAAAAATACCCCAGTTTTTTATCTACCTTATTTTGGATTTAGCGCTGATACTCATAGACAAAGCGGGCTTTTAATCCCAAAAATCGTTTTAAAAAGTAGCGAAGGCTTATACTATGAACAACCTATTTATATAGCCACTCAAGAAAATTGGGATTTAGAACTTGATCCACAAATTCGAACAAACCGTGGTTTTGGACTTTATTCTACTTTAAGATTTCTTGATTCTCCATATTCAACAGGAGAATTAAATTTTGGTGCTTTTAGGGAAAATAGCTCCTATTTTCACGATGAAAATTTGAAAAATCAAACCCACTATGGAATAGAACTAAAATACTCAAGAGATGATTTAATTAAATCTTTACTCAGTGATAATTTTCAAGAAGGCCTATGGATAGATGCAACCTATCTCAACGATGTGGATTATTTAAATTTAGGAAGTAGGGATTATCGAGATCTTAACTCGCTTGTAACCTCCAAAATCAATTATTTTTTAGCCGATGAAAACAATTTTTACGGAGCTTATGCAAGATATTATATCGACACATCTAAACTTAACAACAATACAACCTTACAAGAATATCCAAGCTTTCAATATCATAGATTTTTAAATAACCTTTTTGATGAACGCTTGCGTTATTCATTTGATGCTTCATTTCATAATTTTTACCGACCTTCTGGTTCTTATGCAAATGAGCTAAATTTAGACTTGCCTATCTCGTATCACAATGCTTTTTTTGGAGATTTTTTACACTTTACTTTTACAGAAAAATTTTATGCTTCTTTTGTAAATTATAGCAACGATCCCGAAAGAAACCATGAGCATTATTTCAGAAACACTCATGATTTTAATCTCTACGCCGATCTTTCAAAAGCTTATGAAAATTTCTTTCATACTTTAAATTTAGGGGTGAATTACGTTTTACCAGGAGCAAAATCAGGTAAAATCACGCAAGATTATCTTGAAGAATACGACAAAGAAAACGAACATACAAGTCTTTATGCTGTGCAGTATTTCTATAACAACGAAGGACAAAAAAAACTCAAACACAGAATTTCACTTGACTATCTCAATAAACAAAACGAATTCTATGAACTTGAAAATCTTTTAACTTATTATTTTAATGAAAACATCAATCTCAACAGCGAAGTGCTTTACTCTTATGAGCAAAGTCGCTTTACCAATGTCATCAGCCAAATAGAAGTCAATACAAATTCAAAATTTAATTGGATGTTTTCTCATGCTTATCAAAACGATGAGTATGGAAAATATAGCTTTATTGGTACAAGAGCAAATTATATTGCCACACCTAATTACAATTTATTTGGTGGAATTTGGTTTGATACTCAAAGAGCTCATGCAAACATGTGGGAACTTGGCTACACCTACCAAAGAAAGTGTTGGAACTATTCTGTAATGTATAGAGAAAGAATCGATCCACAACTCACAAGTGGTGGTATCACAGCTAAAAATCAAAGCGGAGTTTATTTTATTTTCAACTTCTATCCTTTAGGAGGAGTAAAATACGATTTCTCTTTAGCAGAAAGTGAAAACAAAATTTAAAAAGGATGAAATTTGCTAAATATTTTAAAAAATTTTACGAATTTATTATCTGGTAAAAAAGGAAAAATAATGCAATACAGCATAGAAATTAACAAAAATACAGAAATATTTGATATAGATAAAATCGCCAAACAAGCTGCCGGTGCTGTTTTAATGAGACAAGGCAAAAGCGTTGTTCTAGCTACAGTTGCAAGAGAAGAAAAACAAGTTGAAGAAGATTTTTTACCTCTAACCGTCCAATACATCGAAAAAGCTTATGCCGCAGGAAAAATTCCTGGTGGTTATGTCAAAAGAGAAACCAAGCCAAGCGATGCAGAAACCTTAACAGCACGCATTATTGATAGAAGCTTACGCCCTCTTTTTCCAAAAGGCTATGCTTATCCGACTCAAATCGTTGTGATGGTTCTCTCAGCTGATCCTAAAGTAGATTTGCAAGTAATGAGCTTAAATGCCGCAAGCGTGGCACTTTATCTTAGTGATATACCTATGAAAGCTCCAGTATGTAGTGTGCGTATAGGAAAGATAGATGGAAATTTCATACTCAATCCAAACAATGAAGAGCTTCAAAATAGCACCCTAGACCTCTATGTAGCAGGTGTAAAAGATGAGCTTTTGATGATAGAAATGAGAACCTTACCTGATCAAAAAGAAAATGAAATCTTTATCGAAGCTCCTTATGCTGATGTTTTAACTCGAACCACTTCACAAAATATGAATGAACTTAGCGAAGATGAAATTTTAGAAGCTCTAAATTTAGCTCAAAAAGCTATATTAAATGGTTCAAATGCTTATGAAGAAGCCTTTAGCAAACACAAAAAAAATTCTCAAATCGAACTAAAAAATGAGATTGAACATCCTGAAATTTTAGCTTTTATAGAAAATAATTTCCAAAAACAAATCAAAGAAGCTATCAATCAAATGGCAAAAAGCGAAAGAGCAAGCGAACTAAATAAAATCGCTAAAGAAATTTTAAATCTTGAAATCGCTAAAGACTGGAGCGAAGAAAGTGTCTTAAATACCTTAGCTAAAGTCAAACGCAAACTTATTCGTAAGCAAATTTTAAATGAAGGCAAAAGAGCTGATGGTAGAAGTTTAAACGAGGTTCGTCCTATCAGTATAGAAACCAATATCTTGCCAAACGCTCATGGCTCTTGTCTTTTCACTCGTGGACAAACTCAAGCTCTAGTTGTTGCAACCTTAGGCGGAGAAAACGATGCTCAAATGATAGACTTGCTTACAGAAAAAAATCCTATAAGCGAACGCTTTATGGTAAATTATAATTTTCCAGGTTTTTCAGTAGGCGAAGCAAGTCCTATCAAAGCTCCAGGAAGAAGAGAACTAGGACATGGAAATTTAGCCAAAAGAGCACTTTATCCAAGCGTGGATGAAAACTATCCTTATGTAATCCGCTTAGTCAGTGAAATTTTAGAAAGCAATGGCTCAAGTTCTATGGCAACGGTTTGTGGCGGATCTTTAGCCTTAAAAGCAGCAGGAGTGCCAAGCTTAAAACTTGTTGCAGGAGTAGCCATGGGGCTTATCTTTGAAGATAACAAGCATGCTGTTTTAACAGATATTATGGGACTTGAAGATCATGATGGGGATATGGATTTTAAAGTAGCTGGTAGCAAAGACGGCGTTACTGCTCTTCAAATGGATATAAAACTAGGCGGAATCGATCAAGAAACACTAAAACAAGCTTTATATCAAGCCAAAGAAGGAAGAATTCACATCCTAAACATCATGGAAGAAGCTGTAAAAGAAATCATAGTCAATGAAGAAGTTTTACCTAAACTTGAGCTTTTTAGCGTTGATCCTTCAAAAATCGTTGATATCATAGGACAAGCTGGAAAAACCATCAAAGAAATCATAGAAAAATTTGGCGTTTCTATAGACTTAGATCGCGAAAAAGGTGAAGTAAAAATAGCAGGTAGTCAAAACGAGCAAATCAAAGCCGCAAAAGACTACATCATAAACATCACAAGCTCTCAAAAAGGAACTAAAAAAGGCTCTAAAGACAAAGATATATCAGGCTTTGAACTTGGGCAAGAATTTCAAGGTATTGTTAAAAAAATCGCTCCTTTTGGAGCCTTTGTGGAACTTAAAAATGGTGTTGATGGTTTATTGCATAGTTCAAAAAGCAAGCATCTTAATTTAAGCGAAAACCAAAGCTTAAAAGTTAAAATTAGCGAAATTAAAAACGGAAAAATTTCTGTGGATTTGTGTGAGTGAGTGAATTTCTAACTCATCCTTTTGAGCCTTTTTTTGACAAAGATTCTAAAATCTTAATTTTAGGATCTTTTCCTTCTATTAAATCAAGACAAGACGGCTTTTATTATCAACACCCAAGAAATCGTTTTTGGCCTATACTAGAAACACTTTTTGATGTAAAATTAGAAAATATCACAGAACAACAAGCCTTTTTAAGAAAAAAACATATCGCTCTTTGGGATGTACTTCAAAGTTGCAAGATAAAAAATTCAGATGATAAAACCATAAGTTATGCAAAAGCCAATGATTTAAACCTAATCCTTTCTCAAACCAAAATTCAAGCCATTTTTACTACAGGACAAAGTGCTTATAGATTTTTTGTTAAATTCCACCCTCACTTAGAAGCCATAGCTCTACCCTCAACTTCTCCTGCAAATTTAAATTTTTCTTTTGAACAGCTTTTACAAAACTATGAAATAATCAAAAAATTTACAAAATAAAAGAATATTTTAATTTTTTAGATTTTAGAATAATTATAAAATTTTAAGGAGTTAAAAATGCCTTTTATAAATATACGCATCACCAAAGAAAACGGAGAACCTACAACAGAACAAAAACAAGAGCTTATCGCAGGAGTAACGGATTTGCTTGCTAAGGTTTTAAACAAAAATAAAAGCTCGACTGTGGTAATTATCGATGAAATCGATACGGATAATTACGGACTAGGTGGAAAAAGCATTACCCAAGCAAGAAAAGAAAAAAGCTAGTTTACATCTAGCTTTTGTGTGTTATCCTTAAATTCAAATTCCACTCTCTTAGCCCCAAAACCTTTAGCAATAGCTTCTAAAGTATCTTTAGCACTTTTATGAATTTTGCTTTCTAAATTTTGGATAAGATTTAAAGACAAGTCTTTAACCTCATCTTTGGCTTCTTTTATGAGTTTGTTTTTATCACTTTCACTAAAACTAATCCCCGTACTATTGATAGAATCAGGCAGTAAAAAAGGTAAAAATTTAGCATTTTTTTCATCATAAAATTTCATATCTATGATGCTGTGTTTGTATCTACACTCTGGCATGATGATCTTATAAGCATCGTCCCCTAAAGGCAAAATATCAAAGTTTTTATCCCTTAAATCATACAAGAAAGTGATCTCAAATTCAAAAATCAAAGCAATCTGCCTTTCACTCAAAGACCACCCTAAAAGATTTTTCCAAATTCCATTAAAAGCACTATCTTTTTTAGTGACAATCTCCTTGCTAAAAACCTGAAAAACACTTAATTCTCCTATGGATTTAAGCTGCATGATATCGCTAAAACTTTGCGTGCTTTTTTCTTCTATTTTAGGGCTTTTATACTGCCTAAAAAGCACTACAAACAAAAGCACAAGTAAAATCATCACTAAAACAAATAAAATCATTTCCATTTTAAACCTTTCTAAATTTATAAACCTTGATTTGAAAAGATATATTTTTTCTCAAACGCCAAGAAAATAAAAGCATTAATGATAAAAATCAAACACACAAAAGTAAAAACAAATTCCACGCTAAAATGAGAAGCCATAAGCCCTCCGCCAAAAGCACCGCAAAAATTTCCCAAAAATTGACAAGTTTGATTAAAACCAAAAATCACACTTAAATTTTTAGCACTCACACTTTTTTTAAGCAAGGCATTCACACAAGGCAAAAGCCCTCCAAGTCCTACACCTATAAGTAAACGCACGAAAATAAGCATATAAACATTACTTGCTACAGCCTGTAAGTAAAAGCAAATTCCACAAAATATCAAAGCTCCAAAAATAATTTTACTAGGCCCTATCTTATCAGCGATTTTTCCAAGTTTTGGTGCGAAAAAAAGATTACTAATCCCACTTGCAGCCACCACTATACCCGCCCAAAGAGCCAAATTTCCACCTTGATGAATTTGCTCAACATAGATACTTAAAATCGGCATCACTCCAAAAGTACCAAATTGTATCACAAAAGTAGTGATAAAAAGAACGATGATAAGGGTTTTGTTTTCTTTCACTTTTTGAGTATTTTTCTTCGCCTCTTTTTGAATTTTTCTCTCATGGATGAAAAAATAAATCGTCACAAAAGAGCAAGCGATCAAAAAAGCCACCACATCAAAAACCGCACTAATGCTAAAAAATTCAGCCACAAAGCCACCAAACAAAGGTCCAAGTAAACTTCCACTTATAGAAGCCGTAGAAAGAGTTCCTAAAGCATAAGCCACTTTTTCTTTAGGCGCTATCACGGCGATAAACACAACAGCAGCAGAAGTAAAACCTGAAATTATCCCTGTTAAACCCCGCACAAAAACCACTTCTAAGGCACTATGAGCAAAGCTAAGCCATAAGGTTAAAACCGACATTCCAAAACTTGCACGAAGAAGCATATTTTTATAACCATACTTTGCGCCCAAAAAAGCCCACAAAGGTGAAAAAACAGCCATAAAAAGCGGAGTGACCCCAAAAGCAAGTCCTGAATAAAACGCTATTTCACTCGTATCAACATGTCCTAGTTCTTTGATATAAAAAGGCAAAATCGGAGCGATTTGACTAAGCCCCATACTTGTGGTAAAAACACCAAACCAACACACGAGCAAAGTTCTATTGAAATTTTCCATGGATTTATTGTATGATATTTTTTATAATTTTTAATTAAAACTCAAGGATAAAAATGAAAAAAATACTCTTTATATGCTTAGGCAACATATGCCGTTCGCCTATGGCAGAATTTATCATGAAAGATCTTGTCAAAAAAGCAAATTTAGAAAAAGAATTTTTTATAAGCAGTGCTGGAACTTCAGGAGAACACGATGGAGAAAGTATGCACTATGGCACCAAAAACAAACTTGCTCAACTTAATATAGAACACAAAAACTTCACAAGCAAAAAACTCACTCAAAAACTTTGCGATGAAAGCGATTTTTTAATCACTATGGACAATTCTAACTTCAAAAATATTTTAAAAAACTTCACCAACACCCAAAACAAAATTTTAAAAATCACTGATTTTAGTCCTAGTCTAAACTACGATGAAGTCCCTGATCCTTGGTATAGCGGGAATTTTGATGAAACTTATAAAATTTTATCCCTAGCTTGTAAAAATTTACTTGTTTTTTTATCAAAATAATTTAAAACAACTATATATTACTTCTCGTTTACTTTTCAGGCTTATACTTCTAAATGAACCGAAAAACATTCATAAGAAAAACTCCTTAAAATTACACGCCTAGCTTAAATCCCTTTAGCTAGGCTTTTCTTTAGATGTTTTTATCCTTCGGATTTAAAATTTTTACTATTTTAAGTGCTTCTTAAGAAAAAACTCCAAATTTATGTGCTACAATTATGATGTTTTATTAATTTTGACAAGGAGAATTCTCATGAAACTAGTTAAACTTAGTTTAGTTGCAGCTCTTGCTGCAGGTGCTTTTTCAGCAGCTAACGCTACTCCACTTGAAGAAGCGATTAAAGATGTTGATGTATCGGGTGTATTAAGATACAGATACGATACAGGTAATTTTGATAAAAATTTCATTAACAACTCAAATTTAAACAACAGCAAACAAGATCACAAATATAGAGCACAAGTTAACTTCAGTGCTGCTATAGCTGATAACTTCAAAGCTTTTGTTCAATTTGACTATAATGCTGCTGATGGTGGCACTGGTGTTGATAACGCAACAAATGCCCAAAAAGGACTTTTTGTTCGTCAATTATACTTAACTTATACAAATGAAGATGTTGCTACAAGTGTAATCGCTGGTAAACAACAACTAAACACTATCTGGACAGACAATGGTATCGATGGTTTAGTTGGAACAGGTGTTAAAGTAGTAAATAACAGCATCGATGGTTTAACTCTAGCTGCTTTTGCTGTAGATAGCTTCATGGCTGAAGAACAAGGTGCGGATTTATTAGGACATAGTAATAAATCATCTACTGATAAGTCAGCTCCTTTTAAATTAGATTCAATTGGAAATCTTTATGGTGGTGCTGCTGTAGGTTCTTATGAATTCTTAGGTGGACAATTCAACCCACAATTATGGTTAGCTTATTGGGATCAAGTAGCATTCTTTTATGCTGTAGATGCAGCTTATAGCACTACCATCTTTGATGGAATCAACTGGACACTTGAAGGTGCTTACTTAGGAAATAGCATTGATAGCGAACTTGATAAAGCTACACATACTAATGGTAACTTATTTGCTTTAAGAGGTAGTGTTGAATTAAATGGTTGGGATGCTAGTCTTGGTGGTTTATACTATGGTGATAAAGAAAAAGCTTCTACAGTTGTAATCGAAGATCAAGGCAATATTGGTTCTTTACTTGCAGGTGAGGAAATTTTCTATACTACTGGTTCAAGACTAAATGGCGACACTGGTAGAAATATTTTCGGTTATGTAACTGCTGGATATACTTTCAACGAAACAGTTCGCGTTGGTGCTGACTTCGTATACGGTGGAACAAAAACAGAAACTGTTGATCATTTAGGTGGCGGTAAAAAACTTGAAGCTGTTGCAAGAGTAGATTACAAATACTCTCCAAAACTTAACTTCTCAGCATTCTATTCTTATGTGAACCTAGATGAAGGTGTAAACACTAAAGAAAGTGCTGATCATAGCACTGTAAGACTTCAAGCTCTTTACAAATTCTAAGAAGTTTTCAAGTCTAACTTCAAGGCGGGGTTTTACTCCGCTTTTTTTATGCCTGATTTTTAAAACTTAAATTTATATACAAAAGATTTTCCCAAGCTAAAAAGCTTTGAGAAAATTAAGATTTAAACCAATTAGCGATTTTTTCAAAAAGTCCTTTTTGCTCTTGATGCATACCATCTTTGATACCAAAACTTTCACTTAGTTTTTCTAAAAGTTCTTTTTGTTCATCATTTAAAGAAGTTGGGAATTTGATAGAAATTTGAACGATTTGATTTCCTATGCGAGAGCTATGAACATCTTTTACCCCTTCTTTTTCAAGAATAAATCTTTGTCCGTCTTTAGCACCCTTTGGTAAATTTAAAGTCGCTTCACCGCGTATAGTAGGCACTTTTATACTCTCTCCTAAGATAGCTTGAGTAAAAAACACTGGAAATTCTATATATATATCATCATCATCTCTGATAAAAGTATCATCTTCAGCAGCAATGATCTTAACATACATATCCCCTCTAGTACCATTTTTTGAGATATTTCCTTTAGCATTGACACGAAGTTTCATACCTGTATCTACACCTTCTGGGATATTAAGTTCTACACTATCTTTGCTTTCATTATAACCCAAACCTTTGCAATCGCTACATTTTTCACTAGCTTTTTCTCCACTTCCTTGACAATCAGGGCAAGTTTGTGCAAAAGTAATAAAACCTTGAGAAATTCCAACCTGTCCCCTACCTTGACACTTTGGACAAGTTTGAAGTTTTCCATCTTTAGCCCCTGTTCCATTGCAAGTTTTACAAGAGCATTTATAAGTAAAGTCTATATTTTTCTTACAACCAAAAACCGCTTCTTTAAAACTTAATTTTAAATTAACGATAAAATCTGAAGGGATTTTCTCATCATTTGAACTTTTTCTACGACGTGATGATGAACCAAAGCCTTCTCCAAAAAAACTAGAAAATATATCTCCTAAATCCTCAAAACCACCAAAACCTGAACTACTAGAACCAAATCCACCGCCTTTTAAAGCATCTTTTCCATATCTATCATAAATAGCTCGCTTTTCATCATTACTTAAAACCTCATAGGCTTCATTAACAAGCTTAAATTTCTCTTCTGCTTCTTTATCGCCTTGGTTTCTATCGGGATGGTATTTTAAAGCCATTTTTCTATAGGCTTTTTTTATGGTTTCTTTATCAGCATTTTGCGTGATTTCAAGAATTTCATAATAACTTATTTCCACATTATTCCTTTAAAAAATTTAAAATTTTGCTAGAATTTTAATCTTAAAAATTCAAAAATCTAATTTTAGCAAAAATAAAATCAATAATTTATCAAATTTTAAATAAAATTATGCAAATATTATAAATCTTAGATAAAATTTAAAGGATACTAAAATGATTAATGTGTTGATGATAGAAGATGATCCTGATTTTGCGCAATTATTATCTGAGTATTTAGCGCAGTTTAATATTAAAATCACAAATTTTGAAAATCCTAAAAGCGCCTTAAATGTAGGCGTTCAAGGCTATGATTGCCTAATCTTGGATTTAACTTTACCAGGAATTGATGGTCTTGAAGTTTGTAGAGAAATCAGACAAAAAAGCAATATTCCCATTATCATCTCATCAGCTAGAGGCGACTTAAGCGATAAGGTTGTAGGTCTTCAAATTGGTGCCGATGATTACCTACCAAAGCCTTACGATCCAAAAGAAATGTATGCAAGGATTATGAGTCTTATTCGTCGCACAAAAAGAGTTGAACACGCAAATAATGAAAATATTAACTCCGCTTTCAAAATCGATGAAAGAAGGCATGAGATTACCTATGAAGATAAGGTTTTAACACTTACTCCTGCTGAGTTTGAAATTTTAGAATATCTTATCCAGCAGCACGGATATAGCGTTTCAAGAGAACAGCTTGTAAGTCGCTGTAAAAATCTAAAAGATAAAGATTCTAAAAGTCTCGATGTTATCATCGGTCGCTTAAGAGTAAAAATAGGAGATAGTTCAAAATCTCCAAAACATATTTTTTCTGTTAGAGGTATAGGATATAAACTAATAGGATGACAAAAAATTATTCTATTTATACCAAACTAATTATTTTATTTGTTGTTACTTTTTTCTTAGTTTGTGTGCTTTTTATCGTTCTTTTGAAAATAGAAGGAAGTGCTTACAACGAAGAAGAAAGTTTAAAACAAGAAAATCTTATAAAAAATTTACTCATCTCCTATGAAAACACTTCAGGCACTAAAATAGGTTCCTATCTTGAAAATAGCGGTTTTAATACTATACAAAATCCCTATCTTGTAAAAAGCATAAGAAATAATGGACAATCACTTTTTAAAGCAAATGGAGAATTTTGCACCCTTTCTTCTTTAAAATATCATAGCAATCTTTATTTTGATGTTCAATGTAAAGATTTTGATGGCTTGTATGAAGAAAATACTAGTGATAGAGTTTATAATCTTTTATTAATAGGATTTTTTTCTTTTTCTTTGATGGTTGTTTTTATGTATTTTTCGGTATTAAAATCTTTAGAACCTTTAAAAAAATTAAGAAGGCAAGTTGCTAAAGTTGCAAATGGGGAGCAACCTGATTTTTTAGACTATCAAGAAGATGAAGTAGGTAAAATCGCCTTTGAATTTCAAAAAGCTTTCAAAAAAAATCAAGAATTAATCCAATCAAGACAACTGTTCCTAAGAACAATTATGCATGAGTTAAAAACCCCTATAGGAAAAGGGAGAATCATTTCTGAAATGATCAAAGAAGACAGACAAAAAGAAAGACTTATCGCTATATTTTTACGCATGGATTCTTTGATCAATGAATTTGCCAAAATCGAAAATTTATTTTCAAAAAACTACAACTTACACTTTAAACCTAGTCGTTTTAGCACTATACTTGAGGAAGCTAAAGAACACCTTATGAGAGATGATTTTAATAAAGTTGTAAAAGTCGATATAAGATATGATGCTTTAATCAATGTTGATATGGAAATTTTCTCTGTAATTTTAAAAAATCTTATCGATAATGCCTTAAAATACTCAAACAATGGCGCTTGTGAGCTTTTTTGTTGCAAAGAATGTTTTACCATTAAAAATCCAGGCAAGCCTTTAGCAGAGCCTATAGAACATTATCTTGAAGCTTTCACAAGAGAAAAACACAATCAGGTCAAAGGTATGGGGCTAGGACTTTATATAGTTTCAGAAGTATGCAAACTGCATAATTTTGATTTGATTTATTTTTATGATGATGGAAAACATTGCTTTAAAATTTTCTTTGGAGATAAAGAAAAATAATGGCAAAAGGCCTAGAAAAATTCAACGAACTTGTTGAAAGTTTCGCGAATTTACCTACCATAGGAAAAAAAACCGCCATAAGGCTTGCTTATCACCTTTGCATAAATAATCAAATCGATGGTATGAAACTTGCACACAATATAGAAAATGCTATCCGCTTTATAAAACCTTGTGAGCAATGCGGTGCTTTAAGCGAAAATGAGCTTTGTGAAATTTGTAGTGATGAAGAAAGAAATAAAAACATCTTATGTATAGTTGAAAGTCCAAAAGATATACTAACACTCGAAGAGAGTCAAAGCTACAATGGGTTATATTTTGTTTTAGATGACTTAAGTGAAGAAAAACTTGAAAAACTAAAGCAAATCATACTTAAACTAAATACCTCTGAACTCATTTTTGCGTTGACACATAGCATTAATTCTGATGCAACTATCTTTTTTATAGAAGATAAATTTAAAGGCTTAAACCTAACTTTTAGTAAAATCGCTCAAGGAATTCCAAGTGGTGTAAATTTAGAAAATGTGGATTTAATCTCTTTAAATAAAGCTATGAATTTTAGAACAAAAATTTAGTAATTTTTATAAGAAATATCAGCTAATTCTTGCAAAGAAAAATCCGCAATCTTTTCATAAGTAAAACCTTCCTTGCTTAAAAAATCAAGAAAAGTTTTTTCCATGATTTTAGCCCCTTGTATAAGCTCATCTGAGATCTTAAAACTCATTGCTTCAATACGCTTTGGCA
Source organism: Campylobacter sp. US55 (assembly GCF_004378955.1). NCBI lineage: Bacteria > Pseudomonadati > Campylobacterota > Epsilonproteobacteria > Campylobacterales > Campylobacteraceae > Campylobacter > Campylobacter sp. US55. Next base: position 39,768 of record NZ_RYYF01000001.1, on the reverse strand, counting down.
CACAAGCTAAGATGTGCGTTTTAGGCAAATCTCCTGCAAGTTCCATGTACTGTAAGGTTTGAAGCATTTCTATTTCATGGGCACTTCCACTCCAGCTAATTTTATTAGGCATGGCATCATAAGGAAAGAAAAACACATCTCCTATACTCGCATCTTGTGCTTCTATGCAGTCTAAAACAATAAGTCTATCGTATCGAGCGATGATGTAGCTAAGTTGCAAAGCCAAGGTTCCACCATCAACAAAATCTAAAGTAAATTCAGGATGAGTGAATTTGTAGTTTTTTTCAAGTTGCTTGCAAAGATGAACGCCTAAGCCTTCATCTGCAAACATGATATTGCCTATTCCAAGGACTAAGAATTTCAATGCTTTTCTTCTTTTACATATTTATATCCGCTAATAATAGCATCCATAGCACCATCTTTACCTTTTACTGCGTTAAAAATCGCCATGTAAATATGTACTGGTATAAAAATCATAATCACCCACATCAAAATTCTATGATAAGTTCTTACATCAGCCAAGCCGCCCATTGCAGCTTCAAGCGGTCTTAAAATATGATATAAAAGCCCACCTAAGCCCTCATGATAAGTATGAGTATAAAGAATAAGCCCTGTAAGAATGATACCTAACATCACAAGATAAAAGAAAAAATAAGTTACAAATTGCAAAGGATTATAAACCCCTTTTAAATGCGGGTGTTTTCCTAAGAAAATGTAAAATTTTACTTGTTCTATCCATAATTTGATATTAAAAATATCCCATACACTTCTGCGTTCTTTTGCACTTACCTTATCGCAGAAAAACAAATATACCTTAAAAATAATACAAGCAATTAAAATAAAACCCACCGCTTGATGTACTAAACGATATTTTGCTTGCATAAAATTTACGGGTTCACCGTTACTAATAGGACTTTGAAACACATAAGAAAGATAATACCCTGTGCCAATAAGAATCACTATAGCAATAGCTCTTACCCAGTGCGTTAAACGCAAACCTATGCTAAATTCATATTCAGCTTTTCTTTGCAATTTTTCTTCTTTGTTTTGCATGAAAGCCTCCTTTATAAATTGACATTCACTTTATATTCGCTTAGATTATTACCCTTAGCATCCATTACATGCACCGCACAAGCAATACAAGGATCATAAGAGTGAATTTTCCTAATGATTTCAAGCGGTTGTTTTACATCAGCGATTTTAAGTCCTATCAAACATTGCTCATAACTTCCACCTACGCCATTTGCGTCTTTTGGACTTGCATTCCAAGTAGAAGGCACCACAGCTTGCCAGTTTTCAATGACGCCATTTTTAATTCTACACCAATGACTTAATGTTCCGCGTGGCACATGCCCCATATAGCGTCCTTTGTATTCTTTAGAATTATCGATCACATAAGGAGCACAAGTACTCTGGTCTACTTTTAAATTTTCAACTAAATTATTAAACGCTTTTAAAGTATTATTTGCAACGATTTTTGCTTCAATACAACGAGCAGCTGTTCTTCCAAGTGTGCTAAATACAGCATTTAAAGGAAGTCCTGTTTCTTTTAAGAACTCATCTACCACAGGAACAACATTTTGATTACCTTTAGCATAATTTACAACGATATTTGCTAAAGGTCCTACTTGCATAGGATTTCCTTCATAGCGTGGAGCTTTAATCCAGCTATATTTACCCTTAGTATCAAACACTTTAGAATGGACATTATTTCCATGATGATCTACGCTTTCTCCATCTACAAGTCCTGTATAATTTGGATTTGTTTTGCCATCATAAGGATGTAAAGGTTCATTGTCTGCATACCAAGAATGAGTTGCCTCTTCAGTAATCTTAGCTTCTTCTACTTCATAAACCTTGCTTAGATCTCCATTTTTGATAATACCACTTTCAAAAAGCCATTCATCTCTTCCGATTTGGAATTCTTTAAAGGTATAAAGATTATTTACCCCTATATCATTTAAAACACTTGCTTCATGTGCATAAGCTTTTCCTGCCATCACAAGATCAGGATAATACGCACGATTAACAAAGTCTTGCACTTCTTGGAATTTAACCATATATTCACCCATTCTTGCAGGATCAAGTAAATCCATAACGCAAGTTACACCACCAACGGTTAAGCTTTGTGGATGTGGGTTTTTAGCTCCAAAAATCGCCATACATTGAGCAATGATTCTTTGAATTCTTAAACATTCTAGATAGTGAGAAAGAACGATTAAATTTTGCTCAGGAGTTAAACGATAAGTTGGATGACCATAGTACGCATTAGCAAAAGGTCCTAAATTTCCTTTATCTACAAAAGTTTTAAGTCTTTGTTGCACTTCAAGAAGTTTATCCGCACCTGTTGCATAAGGATTTGAAGTGTATTTAAAAGCTTCATCGCTTGCTTTTTTAACATCAGCACTTAAAGCACTTACCACATCAGCCCAATCAAGCCCATGAAGTTGATAAAAATGCACAATATGATCGTGTAAAAATAAAGCTGCATTCATTAAAGTTCTTGTTAAAAGCGCATTTAAAGGCGGAGTAATACCTAAAGCATTTTCAACAGCAACTATACCTGCTTTATAATGTGAAAAAGTACAAACTCCACAAATTCTTTGCGTCATAAAACCCGCATCTCTTGGATCACGCCCTTTTACTATGGTTTCAATACCACGCCACAAAGTAGAGCCCGCATAAGCTTCTTTTACCACATTGTTATCATCAACAACAACTTCAACTCTTAAATGCCCTTCAATTCTTGTAATAGGATCTACGATTATTTTTTGACTCATTTTTATTCCTTATCTTTTTGCATGGAAGATATAACTGCGTGTGCTGCTATAGCAACGCCTGTGAGTGTAAGCACACCTATACCGATTTTATCTGAAACACTATCCGCACCCAAACCAAAAACAGTATCAAATTTACGACTAGCCATAGGCTCTTCAAAAGGTCCCATAGTATCCCAAAAATTAGGCTCAGAACAACCTATACAACCATGCCCTGCTTGAATAGGCCAAGAAGTGTGCTGGTTAAATCTCTCTCTTGAGCAGTTATTAAAAGTATAAGGTCCTTTACAACCTACTTTATAAAGACAAAAACCTTGTTTTGCTCCTTCATCTCCAAAAGCATGTACAAATTCACCCGCATCAAAATGTCCGCGTCTTTCACAAAGATCATGAATTCTTAAACCATAAGCCCATTTTGGTCTATTATACACATCAAGTGCTGGCAACTCACCAAATAATAAATAATGAAGTACATTACCCACTATATTTTTTTCGCTTGGAGGACAGCCTGGAACATTGATCACAGTTTTACTTGTTACTTTGCTTAAAGGCTGCGCGTTGCTAGGATTTGGTCTTGCGGCTTGAATTCCTCCAAAGCTAGAACAGGTTCCTATAGCAAAAATCGCCAAAGCATTTTCACTTGCCATTTTTGAAAGCTCATAGCCTGTTTTTCCATGTGCACCTATGGTTAAAAAATGCTCCGTATCACCCATAGGGATACCACCTTCAACCATTAAAATGTATTTATTTTTATGCTTTTGAATGGCACTTTCTAAATTTTCTTCAGCTTGCCAACCTGCTGCAGCCATCACTGTTTCGTGATATTCTAAAGAAATATAATCAAAAATCAAACTATCAATCGTTGGAGTATCACTTCTTAACAAACTCTCACTACAGCCTGTACACTCAGCCATATGAAGCCACACAACAGGAAGCCTATCAGCAAGCTCAGCAGCTTTTGCCACCATAGGAGTAAAACTCGCTGGCAAAGCCAAAAATGCCGTCATAGCACCTGCCCATTTCATAAAATCCCTTCTAGAAAAACCTGACTTTTCTAATGCTTTTGTAATACTATCATTGTCTTTCAAAGAAGGAAGCTTTTCAAGAGTCGATAAACGCGACTCTATTTGATGATAATCAATCATTATATTTCCTTTATAACATGAAATTTATTCTCTATAATAATAAAATAAAGGAAGTTAAAATAAAGTTAAAAACTTACCATCATAAGCAAATATTAGCATCACTCTTAATTAAAGCTTAATCATAAGCCTTTTTTAAGTTTACGAATCAAAAATCTTGCAGGGTGAATAGCGTGGATGTATTTTTTTTCTAAACACAAGGGTTCATTATTTATCAATGCACACAAATACCTTGCCGCTAAAACACTTGTACTAAAACCCCTTGACCCATGAGCAAAATTAAAATACAAATTACAAGACATTTTAGCTGGTTTTTGCTCCTTATTTTTTGTCCATAATAAAGCTTTATATTCTTCTTTATAAAACGCTTCATCATAAGCATTTCCAACTATCATAAAGCGATCACTCGAATAAGATCTAAAACCTACTTTAGAACCTATGATTTCTAATTTTGTATTTTTATCTATAAATTCGGCTATATTTTCTATATTTTGTTTATCATCTTCTTCTTTTGATTCTAAACTTGCATTAAGCCTATCATAACTTGCTCCAATCACTTGCAAATCATCTTTTATAGGGCAAATATAAGCCTTAGAAGATAAAGGAAATGGGGTATCTAAAAAAGGTTTTAGATGTGTAACTTGACCTCTTACTTTACTTAATTTCATCTCATCATAAAAAACAAAGTCTTTTGTATCTGCACCCATAGCATAAATCAAAACCGCATAATCACTTTTAACAATATTATTTTTAAAATTTAAACTAAAACACTCATTTTCAAATTTATAAGCTTGAAATTCATGATTAAAATATATACAAGCTTTGCTTTTTTCAAAAAGATTTTTAACCAAATTTTTTGGAAAAATCACTCCACCCCCTTCTAAAAAAGCTTGATTTTTTGAAATTTTAAACAAAATATTTTCTCTTTGTGCGTTAAATCTTTCTTGCATCAAATCATTATGTGCAAACTCCATCACACCTTTAAATTTTAAATCTAAAATTTGTCTATAAAAACGGCTTGCTTCTATAAAAGAAAGCTCTGAAAACTCCCCTAAATTTACCTTAGGCTTTAAGATTAAAGAGCTTAAAATTCCACTTTCATTTCCGCTTGCACCCTTGCCTAATTCTAAATGTTTTTCAAAAACATCTATTTCAAAACCCCTTAAACTAAGCTCATAAGCTAAAACAGCACTTGATATACCCGCACCAATAATAGCTACTTTTTTATTTTTTAAAGATGAAAATGTTCTTGAAAAATACGCTTCTTTGTCTTTAAACTCAAGCTCATTTTCCAAATAAGCTTTAATCATTTCTCTTTTTCTAAAACCTTTGGTTTTTTCTACTCTAAAACCATATTTTTTTAAATTTTTTTGTAAAAAACCTGCCGAAGAAAAGGTGCAAATTTGTGTATTTTTTTTAGAAAGTCTTGCCACTTCAAAGATTAAATTTTCATCAAACATTTGCGAGTTTTTATTTGGAGAAAATCCATCTAAATACCAAACATCAGCTTTAAAATCCAATTCTTTTAAAACAGCTATATCTTCAAAAACAAGATCTAAAAAACAATCTTCAAAATAAAAACGATAAATTCCTTCTTTAGCCTTAGGATAAAATTTTAAAAATTGTTCTAAAAGCTCTTTAAACTCTTCATAAAATCCTAGTTTTTGATAAATTTCTCTTAATTGTTCTTTTTCGATATAAAAAGCTTCTACGCTAATATAAAAAAGTTTTTTAGGACGCTTAGAAGGGGTAGTTTGTAAAAAGCGTTTCAAAGTAAGAAAAAAATTTAAACCTATACCAAAACCACTCTCTGCGATAATAAAATTTTCTTGATTTTTCCATTCAAAAGAATGAGTATAAACAAATTTACTTTCATTTAAGCCATCTTTGGAATTAAAATAAAAATCATCAAAATCCAAAGAAAAAGGAGTATTATCCTTAAAGATTAGCTTAGCTTTTTTCATCGGTTGTTATAAAAATAACTCTCAACTCCATCAGCAATACCCTTAACTAATAAATCTTGAAAAGCTTTATTGGCGATTCTTTTGCCTTCATTTGGATGTGTGATATAGCCAATTTCAATCAAAATTGCAGGCATTTGCGCACCTACTAAAACCCAAAAAGGTGCTTCTCTTACACCGCCATCTACGATTTTATACTTTTTGCGTGTTTGAGTGAGTATATTTTTTTGTACATCAATGGCTAGTTTATTTGAAGCAACGATTTTTTCACGATTTAAGAAATTTAAAATACTTTGTTTTGAGAAATAATTAATCTCTTCAAAATCCCCTTGATTTTCTTTTTCTGCTGCCTTTTTACTTCTTTCACTTCTTGCAGGACTTAAAAAGAAAGTTTCCACGCCTTCGCTACTTTTAGCTTTTGTGGCATTTGGTGCTGCATTAGCATGTATAGAAATAAACAAATCCGCTCTTTTATCATTGGCATATTTGGTTCTATCACGAAGATTGATAAATTTATCCGAACTTCTGGTATAAAGCACTTTATAACCGCGTTTTTTAAGTTCATTTCCAAGTTTTAAAGCCGTGCTTAAAACTATATCTTTTTCTTTTAAACTTCCTTTTTTATCACTTAAGGCACCGCTATCTTTTCCACCATGCCCCGCATCGATAACCACAAGCTTTCCTGATTTGTAATTTGTATTTAAAGTTTTACTAGAACTTTGATTTGCTTTTTTACTCACATTTTGATTTGTAGTTTGTGTATAAAAACCTAAAGTGAGATTTTTATTATCCAACTCCTTTAAGAGTTTAAATTCTTTAGGAGCACTCAAAACCACACGAACAGTTTTTGGATTGTATTGAGTAACTGTAATCACATTTTGTCCAAAAGTAAAGCTTTTTCTATTGCCTTCTAACACACCCTTAAAACTTACAACATATCGGAATTTTTGATCTTTGGTATCAAATACTGCTATTTCTTTTTCATCTAAATCATCGCTTAAATTTAACACCACAGCATTAGAAATTTTATCCACATCTAAAACATATAAAGGCTCTTGATTTTCTTTTTCGTTATTGGTTTTTTTATCTTGTTTTTTTGTTTCTAAAACTTTGGTTTTAATTTCTGTTTTTTGATCTTGCTTTTTCTCTGAAATTTTACTAACTTGCTCAGTCTTTTTTTGACTAGCAGTTTCTTTTGAAAAAATTAATTTTTCTTCTTTAAAAGATATATCAATAGGAATTTTTTCTTTAGCATAAACCACTATGCGTATGGTTTTGGGATTAAATTGTGAAATCACTAAACGATAGTCATCAAATTTAAACTCTTTTTTACCCCCTTCTAAAACCCCATCAAAATCACTAATAAAACGATAGTTTCCTTTTTCGTCTAAAGCAAAACTTTTTAATTGATCCTTATCCAAATCTGCATTTAGTTCAAACTCTACACCTTGGTTTGTTTTACTTGACTTTAAAACATAAATTTTATCATCGCTTTTTGCTTTAGAAACGATACTACTCTTTGGTGCTTGCGAAGTTTTAGAATTTGTTTTTTCTGTATTTTTTATTTGTTCGTTAGATGATTTTTTTTCATTTTTTTGAACTGTTTTTATAGGTTCAAAAGTTGATTTTTCAGTGTCTTGAGAAATATTTTGAACCTTAATATCTTTAATAACAGCCTTTCTTAAAGCATTGATACTTGCTTCACTTATACCACTTTCTTTTAACTCATTAGCATATGACTTGTCATCTAAATTTAAAGTATTTGAACTGATGATCAATCTTTTTAAAATTTCAATTTTAGTTTTTTCATCTTCATTAATAACACTTTGTATATAAAGGCTTTTGAGCTGATGGTGAAATTTTACTTGTACTTCACTTTTAGAACCGATAAAATTTTTATCGAAATTTGCAAGTTCATTTTCATAAGCTCCAAAAAGAGTTGTGAAAACAAATACTAAAAATACAAAAATTTTAGCCATTATTCACCATTAACCAATTTTTCCATAAGTTCTTTAACACTGATAAGCTTATCTAAACGATATCCATTTGCACCTGTAAAGAAAAGTCCTGTTTCTTTTTTACCTGACCACGCATCAAAAAGCCTATCTGCTATACAATACCCTACTTTAGTCGCCTCTTTTCCGCGTCCACAAGGTGCTACACAATTGCTTATACAATTGATCTTTGGACCCATTCTTTTATCTACCAAATTTAAAAGATTGGTTCTAACCCCACGTGCAGGATAGCCCACAGGAGATTTAATAAGCTCTATATCTTCTTCTTTAGAAGCTAGCAAAACGCTTTTAAACTCTTCACTCGCATCACATTCAAAAGTTCCTATGAAACGCGTTCCCATTTGAACACCACTAGCCCCTAAAGAAATAGCGTTTTCTATATCTTTTTTATCCCAAATTCCACCCGCAGCAATCACAGGAAAAGATCCCCAATTTTTAGCCTCTTCTACCACAGGAGCGATTAATTTTTCTAACTGATAATTTGGATCTAAGCACTGTTCATAAGTAAAACCTTGATGACCTCCACTTTTTGGCCCTTCTAAAACCACTGCATCAGGCAAGCGATTGTAACGGCTTTGCCATCTTTTGCAAATAATTTTTAAAGCCTTTGCAGATGAAATGATAGGCACTAAAGCCACATCAGGAAAATCTGCAGCAAATTCAGGTAAATTTGTGGGAAGTCCAGCACCTGAAACAATCACATTAAAACCAACTTCACAAGCATCGCGTGCTATTCTTGCATAATCATTACTTGCACATAAGATATTACACCCCAAAGGTGCATCGCCACAAACTTTTCTTGCATTATTAATCAAAGCTTGCAAACCCTTGCGTGAGTAAAAATTTTCACTTCCATAAGGCTTAGCATTTAATTCTTTACTTGCATACTTTCTTTCTTCATAATATCCTGTTCCCACAGAAGAAATAATCCCAAGTCCACCATTTAAAGAAACCGCAGATGCCAGTCTATCCCAGCTTATGCCTAGTCCCATTCCCCCTTGAAAAATGGGATATTTTATAGTATGTTTTCCTATTTGTAAGGGTTGTAAATTCATTCTTTTACCTTTAATTTTGCAAATTTTCTTTTACCTATTTGTAAGATGTATTCTCCTTGTTCTAAATGCATTTGCTCGTTGCTAACTTTTTGAGAATTTACACTTACTGCATTAGCACTGATGCTTCTTCTTGCTGCAGAAGTAGAACTTTCCAAACCACATTCAACCAAAGCCTTAGCAAGCCAAATTTTCCCTTGTATTTCAAACTCAGCCATATCACTTGGTAAAGCATTTTGAGAATGAATTCTATCAAATTCAGACTTAGCATTATCAGCCTCTTCTTTGGAGTGAAAACGCTCTGTAATCTCTAAAGCTAAATTTTCTTTAGCTTTTTTAGGATGTAAATTACCTTGTTCTATATCTTTTTTTATCTGCGCAATTTCTTCTAGACTTTTTTGACTTAAAAGTTCATAGTATCTAAACATCAATTCATCACTAATACTTAAAATTTTAGCATACATATCATTAGCTTTTTCTGTAACACCAATGTAATTATTTAAACTCTTACTCATTTTGTTTACACCATCTAAACCTTCGAGTAAAGGCATCATAATCACAGCTTGTTCTTTTCCTATGTTATAAACTCTTTGAAGCTGTCTTCCCATTAAAAGATTAAATTTTTGATCCGTTCCACCCATTTCAATATCGCTTTTTAAAGCCACGCTATCATATCCTTGAAGTAAAGGATATAAAAACTCGCAAATCGAAATAGGGCTTTGCTCTTTAAATCTCTTGGTAAAATCGTCACGCTCAAGCATTCTAGCTACACTAAAAGTTGAAGTAAGCTCTACTATACCCGCAGCTCCAAGTTCATTAAGCCAAGCAGAATTAAACTTAATCTGTGTTTTTTCTTTATCTAAAACCTTAAAAACCTGTGTTTCATAAGTTTTAGCATTGGTTAAAACTTGCTCTTTATCCAGCTTTTTACGCGTTGCACTTTTTCCACTTGGATCGCCAATTTGTCCTGTAAAATCTCCAATCAAAAATTGCACAATAGCTCCATGTTTTTGCAAAAAAGCCATTTTTGTTAAAAGCACGCTATGGCCTAAATGCAAATCAGGTGCTGTAGGATCAAATCCTGCTTTTATAAAGAAATTTTCACCTTTTTCATAATAATTTTTAATTAAATTTTCTATTCTTTCTTCATCAATAAGCTCTGCACAACCACGCTTAACTTCTGCTAATATTTTTTTTATATCCATAATAAACCTTTTTAACCTTCTTTATAAGCATCATTTAAAGATGTAAAATCTAAAATTTTACAACGAGATTTTAACCTATCCTTGACACTATCTGGGTTGATATTATCAGGAATTTCCATTGTAATCTCAAAATAATCTACCGCCGAATTTAAATCACTTGATAAATTAATTGTTAATAGATTTATCTGCATTTTAGCTAAAAATGCCAAAAATTCCGCTAAAACACCTTTTTTATTTTCCAAAGAAAAAATCAATTTATAAGATTTAGGGATGTTAGAATCCCATTTTATAAATACCATATCTTGATTATTATCTATCATTTTATCAGCTCTATCGCAAAACTTATGATGGACAATAGCGTTACCACCTTTAACAAAAGCTAAAACAGCATCACCTCTTTTTGGATGGCAGCAAAAATCAAAATCCACATTAGCGATTTTATTGTTACAATATAGAGTAAAATTTCCTATTTTTTGCTCTTTAATCTCATATTTATCAAACCAATATGACTTCTTGGCGTATTTTTTAAGACCATTAACTATATCTTTCAAATAAGCACTATCTGTTGCTACTTGTCTAATGCGTCTGGCTAAATTTTCTTTTTCTATCCAAGTTTCAATTCTGTTTTTATCAACTCCAAAAATAAAACTTAACATATTAATAGAACTTGCTAGATTAATCTCTCTGATTTTTTGCTTACAAAATTCCCTTATACTCGCTTTTGCTTTTCCTGTTTTAACACTATCTATCCAAGAACAGCGATAAAATTTATCATTGCTAGTAACCACTCGCACAATATCGCCATTTTTAAGCTCGGTTAACAAAGGTACTTTAATACGATTTACATAAGCACTTTTTGCATGAAGCCCTACTTTGGTATGCACTTCATAAGCAAAATCAAGAACCGTTGCACCACGAGGCAAAGTGAAAATTTCTCCCTTAGGAGAATAAACTGCGACATCTTCAACATAAAGACTATCTTTAGCATATTCATAAAGTTCAATAGCATTATAATCTTCTGCATTTTCAAGATTGTTTATACTTTGCATTGAAATATCCGTAAGCCAATCAAGACGAGGCGCAACCACACTGCCATCTTCTTTATATTTCCAATGCGCTGCTATACCAAATTCCGCAATTTTATGCATATCAAAAGTTCGAATTTGTGCTTCTATAATACTTTTAGCATCAAAAAGTGTGGTGTGTATAGTTTGATAACCATTTTGTTTAGGCAAGGCTATATAATCCTTAAAACGCGAAACCAAGGGATTAAAATGTGTATGTAAAATTCCCAAAGCCAAGTAACAATCACTTACTTTTTCAACCAAAATTCTTACCCCAAGCAAATCAAGAACTTCTTCAATACCAATGCCTTTTCTCTGCATTTTAAGATAAATAGAATAGCTATGTTTAATGCGTTTTTGAATTTCAAAACTACCTTGTCTAAAGCCATTGCTCAAAAATAAAAGTTCGATTTTGGAAATAAATTCATTTAAACCTAATTGCATTTCTTGATTATTGGAGTTGATATAATTGTCAATAAGCTTATACTCATCTGGCATAAGATATTTAAAACTAAGATCTTCTAAATAATTTTTTATGCTTGAAATACCAAGTCTATGGGCTATTGGGGCATATACAACTAAAGTTTCTTCGCTGATTCTTTTTTGCTTATCTTCTCTTAGAATATCAAGAGTAAGCATATTATGCAGCCTATCGCATAACTTCACAATCAAAACCCCAACATCTTCAATACTTGCTAAAAGCATATTTCTGAAAGTCAAGGCTGATTTAGTTAAACTTTTTTTAGATTTTGATGAAATGAGATTATCTTCTCTAATTTCTATAATTTTAGTAAGTCCTAAAACAAGTTTTAAAACCTCAGAACCAAACTGCTCTCTAAGTTCTTCTTCAGTGCAGTTTGTATCTTCAATCACATCATGCAATAAAGCAGCTAAAATATTGCTTTTATTTTCACTTAAAAATCCAACCAGTGTTGCTACTAAAATAGGATGTACCGCATAAGGCTCTCCACTTTTTCTAAACTGCCCTTCATGGCAAAATATACAGTAATCTACCGCTTTTTCAAGAATGGCATCATGGCCACAAATTTCGAAAAGCAAAGCCTTAGCAGCTTCTAAATCTTTACAATTTTTTACATTATCGATTAATTGTTCAAGCAATAATTCTTCATCGATTGGTTTCAACTAAACCCTCTAAAGTGATTTTATTTTCTGCAATTTCATATAAAGCTATATCTGCAAGTTTATTTTTATTTTTATCAAAGTCTACCAAAGGGGTTGCTCCATTCGCCAATTGTTCCGCTCTTTTTGCTACCACTAAAGAAAGGCGATATCTATCATTACCCATTTTTTCCAAAGCTTTTGCTGCTACTTCTTCTATTCTTTTATCCATAATTTTCTCCTTAATTATTTTTAACGATTGAACAAAGGCTAGTATCACCTTGTATGATTTTAAGTAAATTACCCTCTTCAAACATATTACAAACCACAATAGGAAGTTTGTTATCTTTAGCTAAAGCTATAGCTGTATCATCCATCACTTTAATATTATCTTGCATAGCCTCATCATAACTTAAAGTATTTAAAAATACTGCATCATCAAATTGTTTTGGATCTTTATCATAAACTCCATTAACTTTTGTAGCTTTTATTACCATATCTGCATCAATTTCCACAGCTCTTAAAATAGCTGTTGTATCTGTAGTAAAATAAGGGTTTCCAGTACCTGCGGCAAAAACCACAACACGACCCTTTTCTAAGTGTCTTTGCGCTCTTCTCATAATATAAGTTTCACAAAATGCTTCCATCTGAATGGCGCTTTGAACCCTAACTTCAAGCCCAGAGCTTTCCAAAGCTTCTTGTATAGCAATAGCATTGATAACCGTAGCAAGCATTCCCATATGATCTCCACTTGTCCTTTTAATCAATCCGCCCTTAGCAGCACTTACTCCGCGAATAATATTACCACCGCCTATAACTATGCCTACTTCTATTTGATTTTTTATAAGTTCTTTAATCTCTGAAGCTATGAATTTTAAAATAGAATTTTCTATACCAAAGCCATTTTCACCTGCTAAAGCCTCTCCTGAAAATTTTACTAAAACTCTTTTTCTCTCTTGCATTATTTCTCCTTATTTAACTTGAAATTATATTTTAAATTCCATTAAATTTAGCTAATTTAAGCTAATGAGTTCCAAAGGATTGATATGAAAATTTTTTTGAGTTACTTCAAAAGTAAGATCATTTTTTATTCTACCCACTACGGCACCTTTTTTGATATTCTTACCAACTTTAATATTAGGAGCAATCTTATCTAAATGTGCGTATATTGTATGTATGCCATTATCATGTTCAACAATAACAACTCGAGCTAACATACTAGTATCTTTGGCAAAAACTATTTTTCCATCTAGCACATTTTTAACAACTGCATCGCTTTTATTGCTTCTTAAAACTACATTCTCGTTAAAAATTTTAAGATTGTAAACAGGATCAACATAATTTCCAAATTTTTGCTTCACAGTAAAAGAATCCAATGGAGCTATGGTTTTTTTTCCTGTGTAACGCTTGACTGAACTTCCTTGATAGCTTGAACCTAATTGTCTTATTTTTTGATTATTTTTTACTATTTTAGTATCATTTTTGTTTGAATTTGCATCTTCTTTATCATTAATAATTTTTAATTGATTTAATGTTTTTCTAAGCTCTTCTTGCTGAGCTTGCAAATCATCGAGTTTTTTTGCATATATAGCTCGATCTGTTTTTTGTTTATTAATTTCGCTAATTTGTTTTTGTTTTAAACTTTGAAGCTTGGCTAATTGAGCGTTGTAATCCTTAAGACTTTCATTGATTTTCTTAATCTGAGCTTGTTTATCATCAATAAGCCTGCTTACTCCCTCATAATCTTTAGAAATTTTAAAAATTTCTTCATTTAAAACTTTGTTTAAACTTCCTAAAATTTCAAAAGCCATAAAACTTTCTTCACTTTCAATATAGCCTTGAGGGATAGGTAAATCATAAGCAAAATCTTTAGCCATTAAAGATATAAGCTTACCTTCCATATTTGATTTACTTTTAAGCAAATCTTCATTTTGGCTTGTAAGGGTGTTTAACTCTTGATTTTGAGCCTTAGCACTTGCTTCAAGCTTAGAAGTTTGTGAATTTAAGCTTTCAATTTGCAAACTTAAATCTTTCAAACTTTTTTCACCATTTAAAATATCACTAGCCAAATCTTCAAGTTTTTTATTTAGCTGTTCTTGTATGCGTTTATTTTCTTCTAAACTTTTTGTTTTTTCATTTATAGCGTTTGCTAAACTTATATCAACAAATAAAAAAAAACAAAAAAAGATAAGAATATTTTTTCTCATCTTTTAACCTTAAACATAACCGTATTTACACACAACAAGCAAATAAACAAAGTAGCTAAAAAAATTAAAGTCAAATGTAAAATAAAATTAATAGGTGGAAAAATAATATCTACAGCCTTTAAACTTTCTTGGATAATAGAAAGATCAAAAATTTGGGTAAAAAAGGCAAGTAAAATAACAAAAGCGATAAAACAATCAACCACAACCACCTTGTAAAGCATAAAAGATCTAAACCAAAACGGAGCTCCAAATAAACACATAATTTCAATACGATCGGTATGTTCATAAAGCCAAATTCTCATCTGTTTTAAAAACAAAACAAAGGCAAGTAAAATAATGATAAACAAAAATAACCAAAAAACAAATTTCATCAAAATAAGCAAAGAGTATATCTTATCATGGGTTTTGGAAAAAGTTTCAACCTTACTAACACCTACAATATTTAAAAGTTGATTTTTAATCGAATTTAGTTCATTTTGATCGGGCAAAGAATTTAATTTTAAAGTATAAAATTTTGGCAGAGAATCTTTTAAAACTTTCAAATTCTTTTCAGAAACATCATTTTTCAAACGATCGATTAAATCCTTAGGATCCAAAGATTCAAGTCCAGCAAAAAATGGTACTTTTGTTTTTACTACATTCTGATCAAGTTCAGTTTTGCTGACAACTATAATATTATAATCTTTATTAACAAGTTCTTCATAATGCTTTAAAGTTGCATTTGTAATCAAAATAAATTCAAAAGCAAACATCATAAAAAGTAAAGGTAAAATTAAAGATAAATGTGTTTTAAAAAATTTCATTCATTTTTCCATTTTCTATATTAAAACGACGATAATCCACTCTTAAATTACTAGGAATTCTATGTGTTACCACTATAACACAAGTTCCTAAAAGCTCTCTAGCAGACTTTAAAAGAGTCCATATAATATCAGAAGAATACTCGTCCAAATTTCCCGTTGGCTCATCGCAAAGCAAAAGCTTTGGATTATGAGCTAAAGCCCTAGCCATAGCGACGCGTTGTTGCTCACCACCACTAAGTTGATTAGGCAATTTATCTGCTTTAAAAGTTAAATTTACATGCTTTAAAAGCTTAGCAGCTTGATCATGGCATACTTTTTTGCTATAACCTTTAATCATTAAAGGCAACATAACATTTTTTTCAACACTATATTCTTGTACAAGTTTATAATCTTGAAAAATAATCCCTATTCTTTGACGCAATTTTAAAAGTTCTAAATTTCCAATTTTATTCATCAAAGATCCACATACTTCAAGCTTACCAGAAATAGGTTCTAAATCTCCATAAAAAGACTTTAAAAGCGTACTCTTACCACTCCCGCTTTTACCCGTAATAAAAACAAAATCATCATCCTTAAAAGCAAAACTCGCTTCTTTAATAACTAATTCATCATAACCTAAAGTAAGTTTATTTGCTTGGATTAAATTAGGCATCCTTTTTCCTTAATTTCCCTTTTTAAATTTTTAAATTATGCTTTATTTTTGCTTAATTTTCAAGAAAAATTATATTTTAAACTGAACTTTTAAAATTTCTTTTAATTCATTTATCGCTTTAATATTTTCTTGAATTTTAAATGGTTCTTTAAAAGCAAAATCGATCGTTTTATCAAGATGTAAATAACAATGTTCAGGCTTATTAAAAGCTCCAAAAGCAACCTTTAAAAGCAAATTCTCATCTTGTTTATAGATGCTTTCAAAATGCAAGAAAAAATCATCTTTTTTTATAGTAATATTTTTAAAGTTCTGCTCTATTTTTTTCAAATCCTCTTTAGAAAATTCAACCGATGAGAGATTAAATTCATTTAACTCATAGTTTTTACACTCTTGGTTAAAATTCCACACCCAAAGATCATATATATTTTTTTCTTGCTTTTTCCATCTATCTTCATATTTGCTTGAAATTTCTAAATTTTCATTTTTTCTAAGACTAAATTTTGGAGCAGGAAAAGTCAAAAATTGTTCTAGAGTAAAATTAAAATACTCAAAACTATCTGTTCTAAGCTCAAAACGACCATTTTGGGTTAAAACCCTAGCACATTCTTTGCAAAAATCTTTCCCAATAACTCGCCTATGAGGCTTTTTATCCCAAGGAACAGGAAAATGTAGAAAAATCTTTTCAACTGATTTTGATTTTAATACACTCAATAACAATCTCGCATCACTTTGGATTAGCAAAATATTATTTACATTTTGTGCTTTAGCAAGTTTAGCTACTTGAGTTAAAGCTGGATTGTAAATTTCCACCCCTAAAATTAAAACATTTGGATTTTCTTTTGCTTGATAAAGCAAATGTCTTCCTGATCCAAAGCCTATTTCTATATAAATTTTACCTTGAAGTCTAGATAAAAGCTCATCAAAATTATCAACAATAAATGGTGTTTTTTCAATTAAAGCATTGTTTTTAAGTCCAAAAGCTTTATTGATAATATCCTCACAAAAACCTTCTTTAAAGATTTTTAAAGCCTTTTGCAAATAACCTATTTTAGAAGGTTTTGTATGTTTATCGCCTTTAATCACAAAACCATTTTGTGCTTTTTTAATCTGCAGAAAAAAACTCTCTTCTTGAACCTTTGTATAAATAAGACTAACATTATCATTCTTAGCAAGCCAAAGAAATTCAACATCATCCTTGCTATAAGGCAGATTTATTTCTTTGATCTTTTTGCTTTTAAAATTTGGCACTACTGAGCTGCCTTAACTTTGCTTGAAGGTTCTGAACGAAGCCCGGCTGAATCAATAGCAATAACTTCGTAACTATATTCCATCCCTGGTAAAGCTTTTACATCTTTTAATCGCTTTTCTTTAATGCCTTTAAAAACAGCATTTTGCTCCCCGCCATAGCGTCTTACTTCATACTCAACAGCTCTAGTATCATTATCGCTCCATTCTAAATTTATCCCTTCGCTTGTGCTTTGAGCCAAAATAATACTAGGAGCCAAAGGGTTACCTAAAGTTTTACCTTCTACACCATCTTTTGGCATAGGACTTTCAAGACCATCTTTATCCACCATTGTTACTTTATAATACTTGCTTTTACCTGCTCCTTCTACCATATCCTCATAAGAATTTTTATCAGTCTTTGCCAAAACACTAAAAGGAAGGAAACTTGAGCTCGTAGAATAAACTTTATAATAAGAAAAATCTTCATACGTAGGAGCATCCCAAGTTAAAATGATTTTATTAGAACCATCTGTGCTAGCACTTAAATGCTCAACTTGAGGAGGTAAAGCCTTGCTTGTAGAACTTACAACTTGACTTGGCTCACTCTTTATCCCATTAAAACTCACAGCAATAATTCTATAGCTTGAATTTTCATTAGGTTTTAAATCACTATCGATGTATTCAGCGTTTAAACGATTTTTTACTTCTGTAATTTTTTTAAATTCTTTATCATCACCTTTGGTTCTTTCAATAATATAAGAATCAACCCTAAAATCAGGATGCGGACGCCAAATAAGTTTAATACGATTAGGCAAATTAGTCACAGCTTGAACAAAAGGAACAGCTTCAAGTCTTGGAGCTGTGCTGACTTCTATAACCTTGCCATCTTCTGAAATTTGTCCTTGCTCATTAAAGCTTTTCATCATATAACGATACTTAGTACCAGGCTCTAATTTAGTATCTACATAATGAGTTTGAAACTTATCTTTAATAGTGCCTACAAGTTTAAAATCAAGATTTTCATCACTAGAACGATACAAATAAAATCCTTTAATATTTTCATTATATAAAGGCTCCCATTCAAAAGCAATATTACTCATATCACTAAGACTTTTTAAACTTTCAACTTTTGGCAAGCTTTCATTTACAGCAGGCTCTTTACTTAAAGCTAGCGAATTCATTTGCGAAACACTACAAGCACTAAGCAAAAGAGTTAAAAAACTCAAGTAAAAACTCAAGCGAAATCTTTTCATCATTCTCTCCTAAATTAATTTGTTTAAACATAATATTTTTAAAATCTTCCATCAAAGGTGCTTTAACAAAAATTTGCTCTTTGGTTTTTGGATGGATAAAATACAAAAAATAAGCATGCAACATTATCCTACAATCATACTTACCCTTATAACCATATAAACTATCACCTAAAATATGGCGATTTAAACTAGCCAAATGCGCTCTAATTTGATGAGTTCTTCCTGTAAAAAGCTTAGCAGCCATCAAAGTTAAATTTTCAGTTTTTACTACATTTATAAAAGCTGATTTTGCGTTTTTACTGAATTTATTTTCCTTATCTATGGCTATTTTTTTAATAGCATTAGAAGGCGAACGCATTAAAAATTTTTCTACTATAATTTTATCTTCTTTTAGTGGCAAATCAATTAACGCAAGGTAAATTCTTCCCATGCTTTTATCTGCAAGCTGTTCGCTTAATTTTTGATGGGTGAAGTTATTTTTCGCTATCAGTATAGCTCCGCTTGTATCTTTATCTAATCTATGAACAAGACCAGCTCTTATCTCTCCTCCTAAATTTGATAAAGTATATTTTTTTTCTATTAACCAATCCACCAAAGTGGCATTTTTAACGCTACTTGCTCCATGAACGACTAAATTTGAAGGTTTATTTAAAACAAGCAAGTCTTCATCTTCGTATAACACATCAATATCAAAATCCACTTCAAACTGAGGTTTTATCTCATTGCAAAGCTTTAAACTTGCAATAGAAATAATATCACCATTTTTAAGCTTAAATGAATTTTTATCTTGAATTCTATCATTAACCTGTACGCAATCTTTTTCTATAAGTAAAGCAACTTGATTGCGACTTTGGTTTAATTTTTTAGCCAAAAATACATCAAGCCTTGAATTTTCATCTACTAAAAAAGTTTGCATTTTTTCCTTAGAGGTTTTGATAAATTTAAAATTTTAGTTTATAATTATAGCTTTATATTACCAACTGAAGGCAAATTTTGTTTAGATTAGATAGAAGAATTTTAACTCATTTTGACTATATGCAACCCATTTTATTTTTACCCATAATTCTTATTTCATTTTTCTTAATCTTTGAAGCTAATCCTTTTTTAGCAGAAAAACAGTTTGTTTATGCCTGTGTGGGATTGTTTGCTTTTATGGTTTTTTTCTTCTTTCCCATAAGGAAATTTATTTGGATTATTCCTGTTGCTTATTGGATTAATATTTTTTTATTGCTAAGCGTAGATATTTTTGGGGTTGAAAAATTAGGTGCTAAAAGATGGCTTGAAATTCCTTTTACTCACTTTACTATACAACCTTCTGAAATTTTTAAACCTAGTTTTATTTTAATGCTTGCCTATCTTATTTATCAAAATCCTCCTCCAAAAAATGGATACAAACTTAAACAATTCATCAAACTTAGCTTTTACATCATCTTGCCTTTTTTGCTAATTGCAAAAGAACCTGATTTAGGAAGTGCTATGGTTTTACTACTTGTTGGTTTTGGAGTACTTTTTATCATGGGAGTTCATTATAAAATTTGGTTAAGTATTGTTATAGCTATAAGTGTTAGCTCTCCTATTATTTATACACATCTTTTAAAACCCTACCAAAAGCAAAGAATTCATGATTTTATTTCAGAAAAACCAAGTTATCAAGTAGCCCAATCAATGATAGCTATTGGAAATGGTGGTTTAACCGGAAAATCTCAAGATGAAGCTACGCAAACTCATTTTAAATTTTTACCTATTTCAACTAGTGATTTTATTTTCGCTTACATGATAGAAAGATTTGGATTTATTGGGGGATTGACATTAATTATATTTTATATTTTACTTATTTTTCATCTACTTAGTTTAAATTATAAACTTAAAGATGATTATTTTGCTAGAGTTGCTATTAATTGTGTTGCATTATTTATTTTTATTTATGCGGCAGTAAATATTTCAATGACTATAGGTTTTGCACCAGTAGTTGGGATCCCTTTGCCTTTTTTTAGTTATGGTGGAAGTTCTTTTACTATTTTTATGATTTTTTTTGGAATTTTACAGCATTTAATCACTTTTAGATATTTTTGGACGGATATAAAGGCTAAATAAAATATTTTTAAGCATTAATAAGATATAATTTTATCTTTTAATTCAACTTAGGCGGATTTATAGCTCAGTTGGTTAGAGCAACCGGCTCATAACCGGTTGGTCGCAGGTTCGAGTCCTGCTAAATCCACCATTCTACATATAAGCTATAGACTCTTTCTTTAAAAAATAACTTTTAGTTCTTTAAATATTTCAATCTTATATAAAAAAGTATGTGATGTGATTTTTCGAAAGATAAAGTGGTGGTTAGAGGCAGAATCGAACTGCCGACACGCAGATTTTCAGTCTGCTGCTCTACCGACTGAGCTATCCAACCACAATGTTTGATAAAGTAAAAATGTAATTGTATCTTTTTTTCTTTAATTTAAGTTTAAATACAAAAATAAAATTTTATTTCCCTTAAAGTTTTAATAAGATAGAATACCCGCTTTAGATCATTATCAAATGGAAATTTTTTGAAACAATTTGGACTAGATAGACGAACTTTTAAAATTTTACTAGCTGGTTATATTATTATTGCATTGTTTGGAGCTTTATTGCTACATTCAAGCTGGGCGCATACAACTCCTATTGATTTTTTGGATGCCTTTTTTACAAGCACATCTGCTGTTAGTATGACAGGATTAGTAGTTAAGAACACTGCGGTTGATTTTACCTTAGCAGGGCAAATTATTATCTTAGCTTTGGTGCAAATTGGCGGTTTAGGATATATGGGTATAGGTTTATTTGTTTATATACTCATACGCAAAAAAGTTGGTTTTAGTGCAAGAAATTTACTAAAAGAGTCTTTATTTTATCCATCAATGGATGGTTTATTTAAATTTTTTAAAAAGGTTTTGCTGTTCATTTTTACTATAGAATTGATAGGTGCTATACTTCTTACCATGCGTTTTGCCCTTGAAATGAATTTTAAGAAAGCTTTATGGTTTGGAATTTTTCATTCTATTAGTGCTTTTAATAATTCTGGATTTACTATATTTGAACATGGACTTATAGCTTATAAACATGATATAGCAATTAATCTTATTATCACTTCTTTGATTATTATTGGAGGGCTTGGATATTTTGTTTTGGTTGAATTATACTTTTTTCAAAGAAAAAAATTGCAAAATTTAAGCCTACATACAAAAATGGTTGTTGTTGCAAGTATTTTTCTTATTTTCTCTTCAACGCTTATTATTTTTGCTTTTGAATACTCAAATCCTCAAACCATAGGACATTTTTCATTTTTTGATAAAATTTTAAGCTCATATTTTATCGCTATTAATTACCGCACAGCAGGATTTAACACCTTAGATATGGGACATTTGCATGATGCAAGCTTATTTTTTGGATCATTGTTTATGGTTATTGGTGGTGCACCAGGTGGAACAGCTGGAGGTATGAAAGTAACAACTGTAATGGTTTTATTACTCTATGCTTATTGGAGTATCCGCGATGGAAGAGTTAGAATTTTTGGACATGAAATTCCAAGAGAAACTATATCTAAAGCTTTTATTATAGCCGTAGGTTCAGCTGTTTATATAGTAATAGCTGTTATTTTGCTTTCCTTGCTAGAGTCAAAATTTGATTTTATAGCCTTGCTTTTTGAAACTTCTTCGGCTTTTGCAACCGTAGGAATTTCAGTAGGAAATGGTGGAACTTTATCTTTATGTGCTTTATTTAGTGATCCTAGCAAGGTGATTATCATCATTATGATGCTAAGTGGCAGGATAGGTGTTTTTGCTTTTTTACTCTCGGTATTCAAACAAGACAAAGCTATTCATTTAAAATTCCCTGAAGGAAAGGTTAATTTATAAAGGTAAAATCGTGAAAAATCTTAATTATGGAATCATAGGACTTGGAAAATTTGGCTCAGTTGTAGCAGATGAACTCATTGCTGGAGGTCATACTGTTATCGTTGCGGATAAAGATGAGGAAGCTTTAAAAAGTATACAAAATCCTCCAAGCTATGCTTATATTTTAGATTCTACAAATATTTCAGCCCTAAAAGAAGCAGGCTTTCATGATGTTGAAGTTGTTATTGTTAGCATAGGAGAAAATGTTGAAAAATCAATCCTTACTCTTATGGCGCTTAAGGATATAGGTGTTAAAAATATCATTGCTAAAGCAACCTCTAATATCCATGGTCAAATTCTTTCTAAGTTAGGCGCAACAAAGGTTATTTATCCTGAAAAAGAAAGTGCTAAAAGACTAGTAAAAGAATTTTTAACTAAAGATGCTGATTATGAAGTTTTTGATCTTTCAGCAAATACTATACGAGCTATTAAGATCAATATAGATGAAAAATTAGCAGGAAATTCTTTAAAACATGTAGCACAAAATATGAAAGTGATTTCTTATAAAAAATTAAATAGCGACTGGGAAATACTACCTGATTTAGAAACCACGACAGTTTATAGTGGAGATGTTGTAATACTCCTTGGAACAGTTAAAGAACTTAGAGAATTTGAACACTAAGCAAGATTTAAAGCCTTACAAGCCTTTACAAAACGCTTTAAGGCTGTTTTTTCTTTGGTAGAAATTTTATGATATATAACTTCATCTAAATAATATCTAACATCTTTTATATCTAAATCCCTTGTTTTGGCATAATTTTGCAGTATATAATAAGGAATTTTAATCTTTGTTTTTGGAAATTTTTTCAAAATTTGTTTATATAAAGCTTTTTTTTGCACACAAGAAAATCTAGCAAAAACAAAAGGCAATCCTGTTTTTTCATGCCATTTTGCACATAAATCGATATATTTAGAAGGATCTTTTAGATAAAGCTTTAAAGCCTTATCACCTATAATTACTTTTCCATCTTGTTTTAATACTTTAGCTAAAGCATTTGAAGTTGCTGAACTTGGATCTTTGGCATTTGATGTATTTTTTTCTACTAATACACTTAAAACTCTTTTATTAGCACAAATACCCAAATCTAAATTTTTATATTTTTTTCTAGCGCTTTCTATGCTTGAAATGATAGCTGCATCAATTCTTCTATAAAATAAATCTTTATTTAGCTTACTTGGAACTCCTTTTTTATACTCCATACTTGCTTTATAACCATTGGGTAAGGGATATTTTTTAAGATATATATGCAAAGGTAAAAGATTAATATAATCAATTTTTCCAAAAATCATCTCTTTTAAAGAGTGTTAAACACTCTATCTCCTGCATCTCCAAGCCCTGGGATAATATAACCTTTTTCATTTAAACCTTCATCAATACAAGCCACAAAAACTTCTACATCATCATGCATTTGGCTAAATTTTTTCAAACCTTGTGGAGCAGCAAGCATGGATATAAATTTTATTTTTTTAACTCCTTGGCTTTTTAAAAAATTACAAGCCTCTATAGCAGTCCCACCTGTAGCAAACATAGGATCTATAACAATAGCAGTGCGTTTTTTTGCATCTTTGGAAAGTTTTTGAAAATAAAAATCCGCCTTTAAAGTCTCTTCATTTCTCACAAATCCCAAAAATCCAACACTTGCATCAGGAATCATCTTAAAAACGCTTTCAAGCATTCCTAGTGCAGCTCTTAAAATAGGACAAATCATAATCTTTTCATCAAGTTTTTTTACCGTGACTTTTTGTATAGGTGTTGAAATTTCAATTTCTTTTAAAGAAAAATCTTTACTCGCTTCAAAAAGCAAAAAAGATGAAATTTCATCGATTAACATACGAAATTGAAAGGGCTTTGTCTCTTTAGCCCTTAAAATTCCTAATTTATGTTCGATCAATGGATGATTGATACAATGAATATTTTTCATTTTAAGCTTTCAAAATAAGCTTTCTCATCAAAATTTTTCACCTTAGCCACACCATCTTTTACCGCAGCTGCTGCTACAGCTGTACTAACTGCAGCTTTTACTCTTTCATCAAAAGGTTTTGGTATAACATAATCTCTTCCAAATTCTAAAGTGCTTAAATTATAAGCTTTTTTAACCGCATCGCTTACAGGAAGTTTTGCAAGATCTGCTAATGCTTTAGCAGCCGCTACTTTCATATTTTCAGTGATTTTACTTGCACGCACATCTAAAGCCCCACGGAAAATAAAAGGAAAACCTAAAACATTATTGATTTGATTTGGATAATCACTTCTTCCTGTTCCTACAATCGCATCTTTTCTAAGTCTAGCCACATCTTCAGGCATCACTTCAGGGATAGGATTTGCCAAAGCAAAAATTACAGGATCTTTTGCCATACTTAAAACCATTTCATCATCAAGAATTTTTGGCGCACTAAGTCCTAGGAAAACATCAGCTCCTTTTAAAACTTCTTTTAAAGTCTTTTCCTTAGAATCAACAGCAAATTCAAGCTTTTGAGGAGTTAAATCATTTCTATCCTTAGAAACAACACCTTTGCTATCTACTAAAATAATATTTTCGACCCCTAAATTTCTATACATCTTAGCACTTGCTATACCTGCGGCACCTGCGCCACTTACAACCACCTTAATGTCTTTAAATTTTTTACCACTTATCTCCATAGCATTCATAAGTCCCGCAGTTGAAATAATAGCCGTTCCATGCTGATCATCATGCATTACAGGAATTCCTAAATCTTGCAAAGCCGCTTCAATTTCAAAACATTTTGGAGCAGCTATATCTTCTAAATTTATCCCACCCACAGTCGGAGCCAAAGCCTTACAAAAATTTACAATCTCTTCTATACTATGAACATCAATTTCTATATCATAAGCATTGACATTTGCAAATTTTTTAAACAAACAAGCCTTACCTTCCATAACAGGTTTTGAAGCCTGTGCTCCTATGTTTCCAAGTCCTAAAACAGCAGAACCATCACTAACTATAGCTACTAAATTAGCCTTATTTGTATAAGTATAAGCAAGCTCATTATCTTTAGCGATTTCAAGGCAAGGTTCTGCAACTCCTGGGCTATACGCCAAAGATAGATCATGACTTGTAGCCATTGGCTTACTTGGTACAATATCAATTTTCCCACCTAAATGGTATTTTAAAGCTTCTTCTTTTAAATTCATTTTATTTTCCTCTAACTTTTAAAAAATTTTCTATTCTTTTTTTACACTCATCAACCCCTAAAAATTCTAATACTTCAAAAATACTAGGACTTACCGCACTCCCTGTTAAAGCTATGCGTATAGGCTGAGCCAAATCTTTTAACTTTGCTTCTTTTTTTTCTAAAAAATCATTTGTAAAATCTTCAAAATCTTTACCTGTTTTTTGATCTTTAAGTGTATTAGCAAATGCTTGGAGCAATTCTAAATTATTTTCGTTAACAAATTTTTGCACTGCATTTTCATCATAATTTTGCGGTGCATTAACTATGCTTTTTGCACTATTGATAATATCATGCAAGGTTTTTGCACGCTCTCTTAATAAATCAAGTAAAAATCCTGCCTTTTCATAAACAGATAAATCAAAGCCAAGATCTTTAAGCTGACGGTTAATCTCTTCAAAAGGCAAAGTTTTAATATAATGAGCATTAAGCCATTCAAGCTTTTTAGCATTATAACAAGATGCGCTTTTATTAATATGATAAGGATCAAAAAGTTTTTTCAAATCTTCTAGTGAAAAAACCTCGTCATCACCATGACTCCAACCTAAACGCACAAGAAAATTAAGCAAAGCTTGAGGTAAAATTCCCATTTCTTTGTATTCCATAACATCAGTTGCTCCATGTCTTTTTGAAAGCTTTTTACCATCTTCTCCATGTATCATAGCCACATGAAAAAATTTAGGAATTTTAAAACCCAATGCTTCATAAAGCACAATTTGTTTAGGAGTATTTGAAAGATGATCATCCCCACGAATCACATCACTTACCCCCATTAAAGCATCATCAATAACAACAGTAAAATTATAAGTTGGAGTTCCATCACTTCTTGCAATAATAAAATCATCCATTATATCCTCTGCTTTAAATCTTACCTCGCCTTTAACCCCATCTTCAAAAACAATCTCGCCACTTTGAGGCGCTTTAATACGCACAACAGGTTCTATACCCTGAGGTGGCGTGCCTGTAAATTCTCTATATCTTCCATCATATCTTGGGCGCTCTTTGGCGGCTTCTTGCTTGGCGCGCAATTCTTCTAATTCTTCTTTACTCATATAACAATAATACGCCTTGCCTTCATCTAAAAGCTTTTTGACATATTCTTTATAAAGATCAAAACGCTCTGATTGGTAAGTTACTTCTCCATCATGTTCTAAACCGCACCATTTAAAAGCTTCGATAATTGCTTTAGTAGCTTCTTTAGAATTTCTTTTTAAATCCGTATCTTCAATACGAAGTAAAAAATTTCCACCATTTTTTCTAGCGTATAAATAATTATAAAGAGCTGTTCTAAGTCCACCTATGTGCAAATACCCTGTTGGGCTTGGAGCAAAACGCGTTGTAAGTTTTTCGTGCATTTTTTGCCTTTTCTTAAATTTTTATTGATATAATGCGATATTTATACTTAAATAAAGGTTTGAAATGAAAAAAATTTTATTAAGTTTTGCATTTTTTGCAAGTTTAGCTAGCGCAAATACCATTAATGCTATAGCTGTAGTTGTAGACAAAGAGCCTATCACAACTTATGATATAGATCAAACTATGAAAGCACTTAAAATTGATAGAAATAAAGCTTTAGGCGTACTCATCAATGAAAAAATGGAAATTTCACAAATGAAACAACTAGGTATTGTAGTCAATGATCTAGAGCTTGATGATGCTATAAATAAAATGCTTGCTCAAAACAAAACCACTTTAAATGCTTTCAAAGCAAATTTAAAATCCAAAAATCAAAGCTATGAACAATTTCATGCAAATTTTAAAAAAGATTTAGAAAAAAGAAAACTTTATGAAAAAATCGCAAGTATGGCAAAAACTGATTTTAGTGATGATGGAGCAAAAAAATTTTTCGAACAAAATAAAGATAAATTCACTTTTTATACACAAATTAATGTAAATATTTATGTATTAAATAATCCTCAAACTTTAGAAAATATCAAAAATACAAAAAAAACAATCCTTAAACCACAAAATGCATCTTTAAACACAAGCAATGCCGATCCAAGACTTTTAGGGCTTTTATCGCAAATTCCTGTTGGAGGCTTTTCCCCTGTTTTAAATGGAAAAAATGGCTATGAGCTTTATGAAGTTAAAAGCAAAGATGGAGCACAAACTCCTGAATATGAGCAAGTTAAAAATGAAGTTTTAAACGCTTATGTAAGCGAACAAAGACAAAATTTTATACAAGATTATTTTGATAAACTCCGCTCTAAAATCAATATAGAATATTTAAGATAAAAATTACAATTAAAATTTCCCTTTAATAGGGAAGTTTTAATGTCTTGCAAGATAATTTGTATCGTAGTTATTGTTAATAAAATCAGGATTTTCCATCATAGAAAGATGAAAATCTTTGGTTGTTTTTATCCCACTTATAAGCAACTCATCTAAAGCTACTTTCATTTTTGCAATAGCTTTATTGCGATCTTCTGCCCAAACTACAAGTTTGCCTATCATAGAATCATAATAAGGAGGCACGCTGTAATCTTGATAACAATGACTTTCCATTCTTACATTGCGTCCTGCTGGTGGAATGTATTTAGTAATCTTACCTGGACTTGGCAAGAAAGTTTTAGAATCTTCAGCTGTAATTCTACATTCTATAGAATGCCCATTAAGCTTAATACTTTCTTGAGATGGTAAGGCATAACCTTCTGCTACCTTAATCATTTGTTCTATGATATCAATCCCACTTACCATTTCACTTACACAGTGTTCAACTTGCAAACGTGTATTCATTTCTATAAAATAAAAGTCTAAATTTTTATCAACTAAAAACTCAAAAGTTCCCGCACCTTCATATCCTATAGCTTTGGCTGCCTTAATAGCAGTTTCATGAAGCCTAGTGCGTGTTTTTTCATCAAGCAAAATCGCGGGAGATTCTTCGATAAGTTTTTGATGGCGTCTTTGCATAGAACAATCTCTTTCACCCACATGAATCACATTACCAAAACTATCTCCTATAACCTGCACTTCTATATGGCGCGGATTTTGAATATATTTTTCCATATACATAGTTCCATCGCCAAATGCTGTCATAGCCTCGCTTTCAGCCGACCAATACGCTTTCTCAAGATCTTTTTCATTTTCAACCACACGCATACCACGACCACCACCACCTGCAGCTGCTTTTAAAATCACAGGATAGCCTATTTCTTTAGCAAGTTTTTTAGCTGCTTCAGCTCCTGCTAAAGCCCCATCACTTCCTGGGATTACAGGCACGCCTGCTCTTTGCATTACTTGTTTAGCTTTTGATTTATCACTCATTAAATTCATAGCCTCTACAGAAGGACCTATGAATTTAATGTTATGTTTAGCACAAATTTCAACAAAATTTTGATTTTCACTTAAAAATCCATATCCTGGAAAAATCGCATCTGCTTCAGCAATTTCAGCTGCTGTGATAATAGCTGGGATATTTAAATAACTTTCAGAACTTCTTGCTTTTCCTATACAAATGCTTGCATCAGCGTATTTTAAATATAAAGCATCTTTATCTGCTTCAGAATACACACAAATTGCTTTTTTACCCATTTCTTTAATCGTTCTTAAAGCGCGTAGTGCTATTTCTCCACGATTAGCAATTAATATGCTTTTAATTTCCATTTTATAATTTCTCCACCGCAAATAAAGGCATTCCAAATTCTACAGGCTGACCATCAGCAACTAAAATTTCAGCAATCCTGCAATCAAATTCCGCTTCAATTTCATTCATGATTTTCATCGCTTCGATAATAGCTATAGTATCGCCTTTTTTAACCGTGCTACCCACTTTTACAAAAGGTGCTGCACCTGGGCTTGGAGCTTGATAGAAAGTTCCCACCATAGGGCTGTTTATACTTGGCTTGTTTGATTTTGCATTTTGGCTAGGTTGAGCTTCATTTACAACACTTACATTGATAGGTTGTGGAGCTGGAACTGGAGGACAAACAGGAGCTGGAACATCGCAACACATATCTCTTTCAAGTTCTATTTCAAAACCATCTTGTTCTTTGATCTTAATTTTACTAATATTTGCTTCAGCAAAAAGATTTACTAACTCTTTAATTTCTTCTTTTGTCATAAAATTCTCCTAAAATTTAAGAACTTAATCTTGTATTATATAAAAAAACTTAAAATTTAACTTTAAAAAAGAAAAAAATCATAAAAAATATAGATTTTTTAGGTTATAATCCTTATAAAAAATTACAAATATTAAAAGGTTAAAAATGGGCTTAAAAGCAGATAACTGGATAAGAAAAATGGCATTAGAATACAAGATGATCGAGCCATTTTGCGAAGCAAATATAGGAAAAGGTGTAATAAGCTATGGACTTTCAAGTTATGGCTACGATATACGCGTAGGGCGTGAGTTTAAAATTTTTACCAATGTTAATTCAACCGTAGTAGATCCAAAAAATTTCGTAGAAGAAAATGTAGTAGATTTTGAAGGCGATGTATGTATAGTTCCTGCAAATTCTTTTGCCCTAGCTAGAACTATAGAGTATTTTAAAATGCCTGATGATGTCTTAGCTATTTGTCTTGGCAAAAGCACTTATGCAAGATGTGGCATCATCGTCAATGTTACCCCTTTTGAACCGGGTTTTGAAGGACATATCACTATAGAAATTTCAAACACTACACCTTTACCTGCAAAAATTTATGCTAATGAAGGCATAGCACAAGTGTTGTTTTTACAAGGCGATGAAAAATGCGACACCACTTATAAAGACAAAAAAGGCAAGTATCAAGCCCAAACTGGCATAACCTTGCCAAGAATTTTAAAATAGGAACACTTGTTGCTTTAATTTTAAAAAAACTTAAGCAAAGGAAGGCAAAATGTTTAACGGAAAAAATATCTTAATCACAGGCGGAACAGGCTCTTTTGGAAAAACCTATACTAAGGTTTTGCTAGAAAACTATAAACCTAATAAAATCATCATTTATTCTCGTGATGAGCTCAAACAATTTGAAATGGCAAGCGTTTTTAATGCTCCTTGTATGCGTTATTTTATAGGAGATGTAAGAGATAAAGAGCGTTTAAGTGCTGCTATGCGTGATGTGGATTTTGTTATACATGCTGCCGCGATGAAGCATGTGCCTATTGCTGAATATAACCCTATGGAATGTATAAAAACCAATATCCACGGTGCGCAAAATGTTATCGATGCTTGTTTTGAAAATGGGGTTAAAAAATGTATCGCTCTTAGCACAGATAAGGCTTGCAATCCTGTAAATTTATACGGTGCAACCAAACTTGCAAGCGACAAGCTTTTTGTCGCTGCAAACAATATAGCAGGTAACAAACAAACACGCTTTGGTGTTACAAGATATGGCAATGTTGTAGGCTCAAGAGGATCAGTGGTGCCTTTTTTTAAAAAACTCATCAGTGAAGGAGCTAAAGAACTTCCTATCACTGATACAAGAATGACTCGTTTTTGGATCAGCCTTGAAGATGGAGTAAAATTTGTGCTGAGTAATTTTGAAAGAATGCATGGAGGAGAAATTTTCATCCCTAAAATTCCTTCTATGAAAATCACCGATCTAGCCCATGCTTTAGCTCCTAATTTAAGCCATAAAATCATAGGTATAAGAGCAGGAGAAAAACTACATGAAATCATGATTTCAAGCGATGATAGTCATTTAACCTATGAATTTGAAAACTACTATGCTATAAGCCCGAGTATTAAATTTGTAGATAAAGATAATGACTTTAGTATCAATGCCCTAGGTGAAAAAGGACAAAAAGTAAAAGATGGTTTTTCTTATAGCTCGGATAATAATCCTTTATGGGCAAGTGAAAAAGAACTTTTAGAAATCATCAATCACACCGAAGGTTTTTAAAATGCTTACTTATTCTCATCAAAACATCGATCAAAGTGATATAGATACACTTATAAAAGCTTTAAAAGATGAAATTTTAACAGGGGGTAAAAAGGTAGATGAATTTGAAGAAGCCCTTTGTGAATATGTGGATGTAAAATACGCTTGTGTGTTAAACTCAGCCACTTCAGCCCTTCATCTTGCCTACACAGCACTAGGTGTCCAAGAAAAAATCGTTTTAACCACTCCTTTAACCTTCGCTGCTACAGCTAATGCGGCCTTAATGGCTGGGGCCAAGGTAGAGTTTATCGACATTAAAAACGATGGCAATATTGATGAAAAAAAACTAGAAGCAAGACTTTTAAAAGATAGTGAAAATATAGGAGTTATTAGCGTAGTGGATTTTGCGGGCAATAGCGTTGAAATGGATGAAATTTCAAACCTTGCTAAAAAATATAATATTCCTTTAATCGATGATGCAAGCCATGCTTTAGGCGCTTTGTATAAAAGTGAAAAAGTAGGGAAAAAAGCCGATCTTTCTATCTTTTCTTTTCACCCTGTTAAGCCTATTACCACTTTTGAAGGCGGGGCTGTGGTGAGTGATAATGAAGAGCTTATCGCTAAAATCAAGCTTTTAAGAAGTCACGGCATAATTAAAAAAAGACTTTGGGATAGCGATATGGTAGAACTTGGCTATAATTACCGCTTAAGTGATGTTGCTTGTGCTTTAGGGATAAATCAGCTTAAAAAACTCGATCACAATCTTGGAAAAAGAGAAGAAATCGCAAGTTTTTATGATAAGGAATTTGAAAAAAATCCTTATTTTTCCACGATAAAAATCAAAGATTATAAAAAAAGTTCAAGACATTTGTATCCTATTTTGCTTTTTCCTGAATTTTATTGTCAAAAAGAAGAGCTTTTTGAAAGCTTACTTCATGCAGGAATTGGCGTACAGGTACATTATAAACCAACTTATGAGTTTAGTTTTTATAAAAAACTCTTAGGAGAAATAAAACTCCAAAATGCGGATAATTTTTACAAAGCCGAGCTTAGCATACCTTGTCATCAAGAAATGAATCTAAAAGATGCAAAATTTATAAAAGATACTTTATTTAGCATTCTTGAAAAAGTTAAAAAGGGATATTGTGGATAAGCTAGACTTTAGAGGTCAAGATTTTAGCCAAACCGGAAAGGCTATGTATGAACTAGCTTGTGAACTTTTTCCTATCGCTAGGAGTATCACAGGGCAAGGTTTTAGAGATAGCTTAGAAATTTTAAATAAAACTCTGGGGGGGGGGTATACTCAAATTTCACTCTATAAAAAGTGGTACAAAGGTTTTTGACTGGATAGTCCCTGATGAATGGAATGTTAAAGAAGCCTATATCATCACTCCAGAGGGAGAAAAAATTTGTGATTTTAAAAAGCATAATTTACACCTTCTAAACTATAGCGAAGCCATCGATCAAGAAATCGAACTAGAAGAGCTTCAAGATCATCTTTACTCCATAGAAGAAATACCTGATGCCATTCCTTACGTAACGAGTTACTATAAAAGGCGTTGGGGATTTTGTCTCACACACAATGAAAGAAAAAAACTTAAAAAAGGCAAATACAAAGTCTATATCGATGCGAAACATGATGAAAATGGGGTTTTAGATTATGCTGATTTTATCCTACCAAGTACGCAAAATTCAAAAGATGAAATTTTAATTTCAACCTATCTTTGCCACCCTTCCATGGCAAATAATGAGCTTAGCGGGCCTGTGGTAGCTATTTTTCTAGCAAAATGGCTTTTGAGTTTAAAAGAAAGAAGATATAATTACCGCTTTGTCATCATCCCTGAAACCATAGGCTCTATAGTCTATCTTAGTAAACATTTAGAACATTTAAAAAAACATGTTAAAGCAGGCTTTGTGCTTTCTTGCTTAGGCGATGATCATGCTTACTCACTCATACACACGCCTAAAGAAAATACTCTAAGCGATAAAGTCGCCCTGCATACGCTTAAAAATAAAGAAAATTTCAAAGCTTTTAGTTTTTTAGATCGTGGAAGCGATGAAAGACAATACAATGCTCCGCTTGTAAATCTTGGTATAGTAGGAGTATGTCGCACAAGGTATGGTGATTATGATGGATATCATAACTCAAAAGATGATCTCAATTTTATCTCTGAAAAAGGTTTAATGGGTGGACTTCAAAGCATGCAAGAAATAATTTTAAATCTAGAAATCAACGCCGTATATGAAAACACCATAGTATGCGAACCCAATCTTGGCAAAAGAGGACTATATCATACCCTTAGCACTGCCAATGACATTCCTTTAGCTTGTAATTTTCTAGCTTACTGCGATGGAGAGAATGATATCATCGATATAGCCAATATCTTAAATATGCAAGCTTATAAATTTAAAGAACTTTTGGAAAAAATAAAATTTTATGGACTAGTAAAATGAAATATTTTTTAGAACACAATGGCAAAAAATACTCCGATAAAGATTTAATAGATGCTTTTTATCAACTAGGTATAAAAAGGGGTGATATTTTATGCGTACATACAGAACTTTTTAACTTTGGCATGCCTTTGCTTTCTAGAAATGAATTTTTACAGACTATACTCAATTGTTTTTTTGAAGTTATAGGCAAAGAAGGCACTTTGATCATGCCAACCTTTACTTATAGTTTTTGTAAAAATGAAGTTTATGACAAAATAAATTCCAAAACAAAAATGGGAGCATTAAATGAATATTTTCGCAAACAAACAGGAGTAAAACGCACAAATGATCCTATATTTTCTTTTGCTATAAAAGGAGCAAAAGAAGAATTATTTTTAAAAGATACAACAAGTTGTTTTGGAGAAAATTGTGTTTATGAGGTTTTAACCAAAGAGAATGGAAAATATATGACATTTGGAGGCCAAGGGCATACACTAACACATTATGCAGAAGAACAATTTAATGTATTTTACAGATATCATAAAATTTTCTCTGGAATTTTAATTGATGAAAACAATATATCATACAATAAAACCATTAGTTATTATGTTAGAAAACTTGACATATCTTCTGAACCCAATTTAATTAACATTATCAATATTGTTAATAGTACTAAAAATTTTAAAAAAAATAATTTTGCAGGAGATCATATAAACATTTACAACGCTAAAGAATATATAGAAATTTTATGGGAAAAATTAGATACAAACCAAACAATTCTAATAGAAAATTATGATACAATATATTAATTTTCAACATTCTTAAGAAAGTGCTATACAATGGAAAAACAATTTTATGAAATTTTAGAAAATATACTTGAAACCAAAGTAGATGAAAATACAAATTTAAACATGGAAAATTGCAAGAACTGGACTTCTTTAGCTCATATTGATATCATCATGAGTTTAGAAGAAGAATTTGAAATCAAATTTAGCAAAGAAGATTTAAGTCTCTTAAAATCCCAAAACGCTTTACTAGAAAAAATTCAAACCCTAAAGGCCAAAAAATGAAAGAAAATATTGAAAAATTATTTCAAGCCATTGCTCAAAAAAATCCTATCCATTCTAAATATCTTAAAAAAATTGAATTTTCACAAGAAGACGAAGAAGAATTTGATAAATTAATTTCTTATTATATTCAAGATGGTATCAACATAGAAGAACAATGCGATTGTTATTTATTGATCCTTAACGATACTTTAGAAGAAACAAAATTTTTCATAGAAAATGGGACTTATCGTTATTCTAACTTTGATGAAGTTAAGGATAAAGTTTATTTTAATGAAAGCTATATGAAACAATACATGATAGGCTTAGCTCTTTCTTCTTTTGTTTGGATAGCTCATATTAAAGTGAGAAAGTATTTTTCACAATATTTGCAAAATTTCACTCCAAAAACAACTTATTTTGAAATAGGCCCTGGTCATGGAGAATATTTTGCAAGAGCAGTTAAAAGTGGTAAATTTTCCGCCTTTTATGGACTTGATATCTCTCCAACGAGTTGCGAACTTACTCAAAAGATGGTAAAACAACAAATAGGAGAACTGATTACAAAATGTGATTTTTTATGTCAAGATTTTTTTACTTATGATTTTGATAAAAAAGCTGATTTGATAGCGATTGGAGAAGTGCTAGAACATGTAGAAAAACCTCTTGAATTTCTTAAAAGATCTAAAGAGCTTCTTAGTGATGGAGGAGAAATTTTTGCAACTATTCCTATCAATGCTCCTGCTATTGATCATATTTATTTATTTTCCCATCCTGATGAAGTTAAAGATTTAATAGAAAAATCGGGCTTAAAGCTTAAGACTTATGAATGTTTTATGGCAAATGATTATAGTTTAGAAAAAGCATTGAAATTTAAAAATGCTATCACTATGGCAGTAGTTTTAAATGCTTGATAAAACACTCAATTTACCCCTTCATCATATAGGTGTGGCTTGTAAAAATTTAGAAAAAGAAAGGGAATGTTTTTTTAAACTAGGTTTTTACAAAGAAGCAGAATTTATAGATGAAAAACAAGGAGTAAGAGGCGAATTTATCATTCCTTGCAATGAAGCATTTCCACAGTATAGATTTGAACTTTTGCAAAATTTAAACGATAAAGGTCCACTAGATAGCTATTTGAAAAATAATACCAAAATGTATCATTTAGCCTATGAAAGTAAAAATATCGCCCAAGATTTAATTCTTTTAGAACAACAAGGAGGCATTTGCATTGTTCCTATTATGCAAGCAAGCTATTTTGCTAAACTTTGTTTTATCATGATGCCAAATAGGCTTTTAATCGAACTTGTGGAGCTAAAATGAATCTTTTCTCGCCTCATTTAAAACGCAATGAGCTTATAAAATTTGCCAAAGAATTAGACTTTAGTAAAAGTCAAGATCTTCTTATCAATATCCATAGAAATCATGCTTTTGAAGGAGTGCAAAGTATCATTGCTCCTTTTTTACATTTTGCCAATTTAAGAGCTGAGTTTAATTTCAGCTCTTATGATGATAGCTTGAGTTTTGATAATTTTAAAGAAGCTAATTTAGAACTTTTATGGCTGGATTTAACCCGCTATAAAAATAATGTGCAAAATTTTCTAGAAGAAAAACTTCTAGAATTAAGAAAAATTTCACAAAACCCTATTTTAGTCCTTAGTTTAGGAGAATTTAAAACAGATAAAAAAATTTTAAATTGCGAAATTTTCAACATAGAAAAACTCATAAAAGAGTATTTTGATGAAGAAGATATTTTAGACCTAGCTAAAGAAGAACTTACAGGCTCTAAGCTTAATAATAAAGCCTTGATTTTCTTAGCACAAATTTTAGGACTCAGTCTCATTCCTGCACTCATAAAACCTGCTCTTAAAGCTCTTGTGCTTGATCTTGATAATACCTTGTATCAAGGAATTTTAGGTGAAGAGGGTATAGATAATCTTAATTTAAGTCCTTTGCACAAAACCTTACAAGAAAAAATTAAAACTTTTAAAAAACAAGGCTTTTTACTTGCCCTAGCTTCAAAAAATGAAGAAAAAGACGCAAAAAAACTTTTTGAAACAAGGAAAGATTTCATCTTACAATGGGATGATTTTGATGCTAGAATGATCAATTGGGAGCCAAAAGGTGAAAATATCTTAAAAATTGCTAAAAAATTTAATATAAATACTAACGCTATGCTTTTTATAGATGATAATATCGCCGAGCTTGAAAATACCAAATTTACAGGTGTTAAAACACTTTTATGTGATGAAAATATACTTTATAAAATCAAGCTTTTTCCTAATCTTTTAAAACTTTCAAATACCAAAGAAGATCAAATTCGTGCCAAAGATATAGCAGCCAATGCTTTAAGAGAAGAGCTTAAAAGCTTAAGTGATGAAGAATATTTTCAAAATCTTGAAATCAGCTTAAATTTTAGCAAAAATGATCTACAAAATATCCCTCGCATTAGCGAACTTTTAGGCAAAACCAATCAATTTATCGCTAATTACACACGCTTAAATCAAGAAAAAGTCGCACAATATATGCAAAAAGAACTCATTGTAAGTGTGAGCATGAGTGATAAATTAAGCGATAGTGGGATTATCGCTATTTTTGTTTTTTCTTGCAAAGAAGGAAATTTATTTATCGATGATCTTTGTATTTCTTGTAGGGCTTTAGGTAGAAAACTTGAAACTAGAATGTTTTTTAAAGCCTTTGAACTAGCTTTAAAATTCTTCAATCTTAAAAACAATAATGCAAGGCTTTATTATCAAAAAGGCGAAAGAAATATGCCATTTTTAAGCTTTTTAGAACAAATTTCTAAAGAAATTGAAAAAAACTCAGCCCTTGTTTCATTTCAAAATTTAAATTTTAAAGGACTTATAATCCATGAAAACTAAATTTGATAAAGCCAAAATTTCAGGCATTTGCGTAAGCGTACCTGAACATAAAATTTGCATTGATGATGAGTTAGAGAACGTTTTTTCAAACGATATTAAAACCCTTAAAAGAATGAAAAAAGTCATAGGTTTAAACACGCGTTATATTTGCGATGAAAACACTTGCGTAAGTGATCTTGGAAAACACGCAGCCAATACACTTTTGCAAGGTTTAAATATAGATAAAAATAGCCTTGATGCACTCATCGTAGTAACTCAAAGTCCTGATTTTTTCATGCCTTCTACGGCTTGTTATTTACATCGGCTTTTAAATTTAAGCTCTAAAACCATAGCTTTTGATTTAGGACAAGCTTGTGCAGGATATTTATACGGCTTATTTGTCGCTCATTCTTTAATACAAAGTGGCTTAGGTAAAATTTTACTCATTTGCGGGGATACTTTAAGCAAATTCATCCATCCTAAAAATATGAATTTAGCCCCTATTTTTGGCGATGGAGTAAGTGCAACTTTGATTGAAAAAACGGATTTTAATGAAGCTTTTTTTGAGCTTGGAAGTGATGGAAAATATTTTGATAAACTCATCATTCCAAAAGGTGCGATGAGAATACCTAAAGCAGATATTTTTAACGATGATTCGCTCATGCAAACTGAGGAGTTTAGACAATTAGAAAATCTTTACATGGACGGAGCAAATATTTTTAATATGGCTTTAGAATGCGAACCTAAAAGCTTTAAAGAAATTTTAGAATTTTCCAAGGTAGAAGAAAAAGACATTGCTTTTCA
Source organism: Campylobacter sp. US55 (assembly GCF_004378955.1). Lineage (NCBI taxonomy): Bacteria > Pseudomonadati > Campylobacterota > Epsilonproteobacteria > Campylobacterales > Campylobacteraceae > Campylobacter > Campylobacter sp. US55. The sequence goes on along the minus strand of NZ_RYYF01000001.1, from coordinate 1,227 downwards.
TCTTTTTCATCAATCTAATGCGTATTTGATTGATTGTATTAAAGAAGAATTAAAACTTAATGATGATAAAGTTCCTAATTTCATCATGGAAAAATACGCTAATTTAAGTGCTTGTTCACTACCTGCCCTACTTTGCGAGTTAGATACTCCAAAAGAATTTAAAGCGAGTTTAAGTGCTTTTGGCGCAGGGCTTAGTTGGGGAAGTGCGGTGCTAAATTTCAAGGATTTATACACAAAAGATATTTTAATTTACACAAAGGAGAAATAATGACAAAAACTGAATTTTTAGAAGAGCTTAAAGAAGCTATGCATAGAGATGAAGACTTAAATGAAGATATGCTACTTGATGATATAGATGAGTGGGATAGTTTGGCTTTTGTATCTGTGATGGTGCTTTATAAAAATCTTTTTGCTTTAAAAATCACAGCCGAGGACTTGAAAAATTGTCAAAAAGTGAGTGATTTAATCGATTTAGCAAAGCTTGATTAAAACCTTTAAGGTTTTAATCTTTTATCTCTAATTTAAATTTATCTCCCACATCTTTAAAAGTAAATACTTTATTTCCACAAGGATAAGAGATGGAATTTTCTTGTATTAAAGATTTTCTTCCTTGTAGTTTTTCAAGCATTAAAGGAAGTTCTTTTCTAAATAAGGCTTTATCAGGTATACCACAACCATGATCTAAATTTTTAATAAATTTTCCATCAATTTTATTTTCATCTATCAAATTTAAGCTTACATCATATCCTAAAATTTTTAATATTTGCATGGTTTGTTCTTTAAAATTTGCTGGAGTTAGAGGATCTTCTTTGCTATGATAACTCACATAAATGATATTTTTATTTTTTTGACTTTGTAAAATCAAATGATCTTTATTTAACAATGTTCTAATAAAATAATTTTCATTATTAAAAAAATAAGGTGAATTTTCTTTACGTGTCCAGTGGGTCTTTAGAAAACATTCTATTAGAGTATTTGGATCATTAAATACATAATCACAACCGCCTTCCATTTCTCTTCCTAAAATATAAATCAAAGGAGGTAAGGCGGATCCTGAATTATCAATCACACCATCCACATACCAAGGAGCTATTTTTGCTATGAGTAAAGATAAGTATCCTCCATAAGACCCCCCCCCCATAAATTTTTGGTAAATCTGCAAATTTTGGAAAGCGTTTAACTAAATCTTTTAAAGCATTAATATGATCAATAGCTGCCATAATACCA